>NZ_JAPEMA010000004.1:0-300000 GCF_026343185.1 Streptomyces sp. NBC_00091
TGACCCTCTTCGGCTACGTCCGGGGCCACGCGGTGGACCTGGAACCGGAGTACGAGGCGGCCCGCTCCAGCGGGGTGAGCGGGGAGGACTGGATGCGGGCCCAGGAGGCCCGCCTGGCGGCCCTGGTGGACGGCGGCGCCTTCCCGGCCTTCGCCGCCGCCCGAGGGGGCTCCGCGCTGTCCCCGGAGTCCCTGTTCCGCTTCGGCCTGGCGGCCTTCCTGGACGGCCTCGCCACCCGCGTGGCGCCCGCCGCGCCCCGCGCAGCGGCAGCCCCGGCCCCGGACACGGCAGAGGCCCGCCACCCCCCGTCGTGGGGGTGCCGGGCCTAGGCCGTCTCTTCCGGATCTGGCCTGACCCGCGCCGCCCGGCACCGCACCTCGCCGCGTTGTCGAGGCACCCGAGGACGTCCAGTAATCGGGAGCCTCTCCGCCTTGCGATGCACGGCACCTGGGGGCACCTCCCAGCGGTAGCTGGGGGAAACGCGGGCTTAACCGGCCAGATCCGAAAGAGACGGCCTCGGGCCTGCCGGGGTCAGAGCACCTCGGCGGCGATGTTCTGCGCGACCCGCTCCAGCAGGGGGCCGGCGTTCGGGATGGACTTCGCCGGGTCCGGCTCCAGGTCCGTCAGCGGGTACGCCTTGCGGATGCCCGCCGCCTCCAGGGCCTCCTGGCCCAGCAGCAGCCGGCCGCAGACCGCCACGACCGGCTTGCCCGCGGCGCGCGCGGCGGCCGCGACACCCGCCGGGGCCTTGCCGTGCAGGGTCTGCTCGTCCAGGGAGCCCTCACCGGTGATGACCAGCGTGGCCCGCTCCAGCGCCGGGGCGAAGCCCAGCACCTCCAGCATCAGCTCGATACCGGGCCGGAACGTCGCGCCGAGCAGCAGCGCCCCGTAGCCGATGCCGCCCGCGCCGCCCGCGCCCGGCAGCACCGCGCACTCGGCCGCCTTCGCGCCGATCGACTTCTCCAGCACCACCGCGAAGTGCGCCAGGGCCGCGTCGAGCGTGGCCACGTCCTCGGGCGAAGCGCCCTTCTGCGGGCCGTACACCGCAGCGCAGCCCTTCGGGCCGGTCAGCGGGTTGTCCACGTCGCTGGCCAGGACGAAGTCCACCTCCGCGAAGCGGGGGTCGATCCCGGACAGGTCCGCCGAGGCCAGGGAGGCCAGCGGGCCGCCGCCCGGGCCGACCGGTTCGCCGTTCGCGTCCAGGAACACCGCGCCCAGCGCGGCCAGCATGCCCGCGCCGCCGTCGGTGGTGGCACTGCCGCCCACACCGAAGACGATCGAGCGCGCGCCCGCGTCCAGCGCGGCCTTCAGCACCTCGCCGGAGCCGTACGTGGTCGCCGTCAGCGGGGCGAAGGTGCCCGTCGGCAGCAGCTGGAGCCCGGAGGCCTCCGCCATCTCGACCACGGCGGTGCCCTCGCGCAGCGCGAAAGCGGCCGTGACCTGGTCGCCGAGGGGGCCGGTGACCCGTACCTCCCGGCGTTCGAAACCGGCCGCCACGGCGGCCGCGACCGTACCGTCGCCGCCGTCCGCGACGGGGAGGGTCTCGATCTCCACGCCCGGTACGGCCTTGCGAAGGCCGGCCGTCACCCGCTCGGCGACCTGAACGGCCGTGAGCGAACCCTTGAATTTGTCCGCGGCGATGAGCACGCGCGCGGCCTCAGTTACTGCTCCGTCCGTCACCTTGCTAATCCCTTGCTATCGAACAGTGCAGTCGCGCCACCATGAGCTTATCCGGAGGATCCTCCTATGCCCACGAGTGGCCTGGGCCACACGCGGCGCGCCATGCGCCTAAATACGGATATACGCCTGCATAGTGTGGCCGCATGAGCGCGGAATCACTGGAACAGTCAGGTCCGGATACCCCCGACGGGGGGACCGGCGGCCCCGGGGACGGCACTCCCGACCGCGCCGTCGTCACCGTGGGAGTGATCGCCGTACTCGCCGTCGTCGCCTGGGCGGCCCTGGGCAAGGGCTCCTTCGACACGGCCTCCAGTACCGCCCTGGCCTGGGTGCTGAACAACTTCGCCTGGCTGTTCGTGATCGCCGCCGACGTCTTCCTCGTCCTGTGCGTGGTCCTCGCGATCAGCCGCTTCGGCCGGATCCGGCTCGGCGCCGACGACTCCGAACCCGAGTTCACGAACCTGGCGTGGATCGCGATGATGTTCAGCGCCGGCATGGGCATCGGCCTGATGTTCTACGGGGTGGGCGAGCCGCTCACCCACTACCTGAACCCGCCCCCCGCCAGCGGCGCCGCTCCCGGCACGGGGGACGCCGCCCGCGCCGCCCTGGACTACTCCTTCTTCCACTGGACGCTCACCCCCTGGGCGATCTACGGCATCGCCGGCCTCGCCCTCGCCTACGCGACCTTCCGCAAGGGCCGCGGCAACCGCCTCAGCTCCGCCTTCGTCCCGCTCATGGGCGAGGAACGGGCGAACGGATGGCCCGGCAAGGCCATCGACCTGCTCGCCGTGTTCGCCACCGTCTTCGGCACCGCGACCAGCCTCGGCCTCGGCGCCCTCCAGGTCTCCAAGGGCCTGAACCTCACCACCGGCATCGAGGACTCCACCGGCGTCGAGCTGGTCATCATCGCCTCGCTCTCGGCCGCCTTCGTCCTGTCGGCCTTCTCCGGCCTGCACAAGGGCGTCAAATGGCTCAGCACCATCAACATCGTGCTCGCCGCCGCCCTGATGCTCTTCGTCTTCGTCCTCGGCCCGACCGTCTACATCCTCGACGTGATCCCGGCCAGCGTCGGCAGCTACCTGCACGAACTGCTGCCCATGGCCTCCCGCACGGGCGCCTTCACCGACAGCGCGTGGCTCGGCGCGTGGACGATCTTCTACTGGGCCTGGTGGCTCTCCTGGGCCCCCTTCGTCGGCACCTTCATCGCCCGCATCTCGCGCGGCCGCACCATCCGCGAGTTCCTCATCGGCGTCCTGCTGGTCCCCAGCGGGGCCACCGTCGTCTGGTTCTGCGTCATGGGCGGCACCGCCATCCGCCTCGACTCCACCGGCGCCGCCGACCTCGCAGCCAAGGCCAAGGAGGGCGCGGAGGCCTCGCTCTTCGCGATGCTCGACGCGCTCCCGCTCGGCGGCCTCACCTCCTGGGTGGCCATGGCCCTGGTCATGACGTACTTCGTCACCAGCGCCGACTCGGCCTCCCTGGTCATGGGCTCGCTCACCAGCCGCGGCTCACTGCACCCGCCCACCTGGCTCGTCGTCACCTGGGGCGTGCTGATGGCCGCCGTGGCCGCCGTACTCCTCGTCGCGGGCGGCCTGAAGTCCCTCCAGACCGCCACCATCCTGGTCGCCCTGCCCTTCGTGATCGTCATGCTGCTGCTGTGCTGGGCGCTGCTGAGGGAACTGCGCGAGGACCCCGGCGCGGGTCCCGCCCGCCACCCGGCCCTCCACGGGCTGCGGGACGCCGTCAAGGCCATGGTCGGCGACGCCATCACCGAGCAGGGCCCGGCCCGCCACCCCCGGCTGCGCCGCGTCGCCGAATCCCGGGGACGGGACCGCGAGGACGGCGGCAACCCGCAGGTGTGATCGTGCGGGCCCAGCCGGTACGGCGGCCCGGGCCGCCGGTTAGGGTGGCCGCGTGACCACCACGGATGACTACGCCACCTACATCGCGAGCCTGCCCCGGGTGCTGGCCGGCGCGGCCGCCCTCTTCCGCGATGCCGAGGGCCGCGTGCTGCTCGTCGAGCCCAACTACCGCGAGGGCTGGGCCCTGCCGGGCGGCACCGTCGAATCGGACCGGGGCGAGTCCCCCCGGACGGCCGCCCGGCGCGAGAGCGCCGAGGAGATCGGCATCGACGTCCCGCTGGGCCGGCTCCTCGCCGTCGACTGGACCCTGGGCCCGGACCGCCCGCCGCTGGTGGCCTACCTCTACGACGGCGGTGTGCTCGACGCCGGACAGCTCGCCTCCGTCACCCTCCAGGAGGAGGAGCTGCTCTCCTGGAAGCTCGTCGAGCCCGGTGAACTCACCGGCCACCTCCCCGGAGCGCTCGGCCTGCGCACCCAGGAGGCGTACCGCGCCCTGGAGTCGGGCGAGGGCACCCTGGAACTGGAGAACGGCCGGCGGCCTGCCTCCGCCTGACCCGCAAGACACCGCCAGACCCCCGTACTTGGACTCCTCCGACCAGGGCAGAATCAACAGATGATCACGATGTACGCCTGGCCGAGCACGGCCGACGGGCCCGACGCCCTCCCCATGGTCCACTTCACCACCGACGAGCAGTCGGGCGGCGAGGTCTCCCCCGAGGGGATGCCGGTCTGGCTGTTCGACACCGCGATACGCGAGGGCGGCTGGGCCCCCTTCGAGGACTTCGAGGGCTGGTCCGCGCCCGCCGAGGGCTGGCAGGCCTTCTACCGCCGCGAGGACGACGTACTCGCCGTCACCGGCCCCGGCGCCTGCGAGGGCTGGTACCAGGGCCGCCTCGGCGCCGACGACGACTGGGTCAAGGCCGCCGCCACCCAGCACAGCGTGGTCCTGCTCGCCGCCCCCGTCCAGCACCCCTCCCTCTACGCCTACGCCGTCGAAGCCGGCGCCGGCTTCGCCCTGCTCGTCCCGCTCGTCGTGATCTGACCTACCCGGCGGCACCGGGCAGCTCGGCCAGGGCCCGGGCCGCCTCCTCCCGCGTACGGGCGTCCAGCGTGGTGTCGCCGGCCAGGGCTTCGAGGCCTCCCCGGTCGCCTTCCCAGCGCACACGGGCCATCGCCCGCGCCGCCCGCACCCGGGTGGGGCCGTCGAAGGAGGGGTCGTACACCACCCTCGCGAGGGCCGCGACCACACCCCCGAGGCGCCGTCTCACCTGCCGGAGCCAGGCGATGTTCTCGTGGTAAGTAGGGCTGCGCGGTTCTCCCTGAGGGCCGAAGAGCGGCGGGTTCTCCGACGAGTCGGGGACGTCCAGGACCGACGGGTTGTCGGCGATGGCGGCAAGGGCATCGATGCCCCGCTCGTCGCCCAGCCTGATCAGCATCTCCGCCGCCAGCACACGCTGGTCACCGGGCGTGCGGCGCCGGCGGGTCGCGGCCACGAGACGTACGGTGGCGGCGGCGGCAGTGTCCGGGTCCACGAACGTGCCGAGCAGCATCTGCCGAGCGACGAACAGATCGCCCTCCGTGCCGCTCATCCGGACCTCACGGTCCAGTGCCCCGCCGACATCGATCCCGAGTTCCCGCGCGTGGTCGAGGAGGAAACCGACAAAGGACTCGGCGTCGGGGTCGAGGTCCCATTCACTCCATCTCAGCAGCCTCAGCAGCCTCAGCAGAATTCTGCGCACGGCGTGCCGGAACCCGCGCCCGCCGAAGAGCCCTTCGAGTACCCGCGCACACGACTGCCGGTCACCCGCCGCGTGGCAGGAAGCCAGGTACTCGAGGACGGTCTGGTGCAGGAAGACGAAGTCACCCGCCTGTTCGACCAGCAGACCGCTGCTCCGCAGGACGTCGTGGAGGACCGCCCGCCAGACCGTCCTCGGCACTGGATCGGGGCACTCGGCGTCCAGCACCGCCACCGCCGGACCGGTGTTCCCCCCGAGGCGTTCCGCGGCCAGCCGTTCGATCAGGGCGGGTACGCGCCGGATCGTCGGTTCCGCGAGCCCGGGCCCGTACACCCCCAGGGCCGCTTCGAGCCGCCCCCGCAGATCGGCGTCGAACTGGCGCTCCCACAGGAGGTCGACGAACCGCCGGTAGACCGCACCGCGAGTGACCGGCAGTCGCTCGCCCGGCTGCGCCTCGAACAGCTGGCAGAGGAGGGCGGCCATCAGGGGGGTGCGGGCCAGGTCGGTCAGGCGGGCCAGTCCGACCGCCGCGACGAACGCGTCCACCCGGTCGGCCGCGCTCCGGCATTCGACCCCTTCGAACCAACGCCTGGCGAAGGTGGGAAGCTCGGAGGCGGCGAAGGGTTGGAGTTCGTGGCGCGGCACGTCCTTCCCCAGTACGTCGAACTCGTGCGCGGGCAGGGGGCGCGTCGCCACGACGAACCGGTACAGCGACGGGTCCTCGCCCACCGTGTGCCGCACCGCGGACAGGACCGTCCTGCGCAGAGCGGGATCGACGATCTCGTCGAGGCCATCCACCAGCAGCAGCCACGGGATCCCGGGGCGGGGGTGGGTGGCGAACAGGTCCGGCCGCAGCTCCGCGCCCAGGCCGAACCTGACCAGATCCCGGTCGCAGTACTCCGCCACGGCCTGCGGCAGCCGGCGCGCACCGGCCAGCGCCGCGGCCGGCAGCAGGACGGGCACCGGCGCGTCCCGGCCGGAGCGGCGGACACCGGCGCCCAGGACCTCGCGCAGCAGGCTGGACTTGCCGCCTCCCGGCCCGGCGACGACGACGCGGCTGCCGCCCGAAAGGACGGCCTCCGGCGACAGTGCGACCTCCGTGCCGGACAGGCCCCGCTGGACCAGGTAGACGTCGGCGAGAGAAGGAACCGCTCCCCGTCCGATCCCCGGATGAGGGTGCTCCAAGGCGGCCCGGCCGGCCGCTCTCAGATAAGCCCGCAGCGCGGGTGAGGCCTCCGGGCGCGACGTCCGCGGTCGGCGCGCCTCCTGCGCGGCGTGCCGCAGCCCGCTCAGCCGCCGGGCCTCCCGCTCCACGGGCGTGCCGGGCCCGGCCCGGCCCAGCAGGTACGCCGTCAGGAACGCGAAGGCGGGCCCGTCGGAGGGGACCGTGATGCCGCGGAACCAATTGTTCAGGCTGCTCGTGTCGAGCTTCACCGCCGGCCGCTGACGCCCGGCCTGACGGATGACCACCGCATGGTCCGGCCGGCCGGCCGCCTCGTACAGCCCGGTCAGCGCCTCGAAGAAGCTTCGCTCCGCTGCCGTCCCGCCGTCCCCTGCCGTCACCCGCCGGCACCTTCCCCCGGTCCGGACCGGAACGGCTCCGGAAAGCATCTGCCCCCGCTCCGACCAGCCTAGACAGATGCCGCAGCGGCCGCAGCGGATTCCCGCAGACCTCCGGACCGCCTGGATCGGCGGCACCAGCCACCCGGTCCCGCCGGTGTGGCGCCCAGAGGAAGGCTCCTGCCGTGAACACCACCGTACTGAACCTGCTGCACGGGGGAGGCGAGGTCGCCAGCATCGGGGCCGCGCTCTACGCCATCGCGGTCACCGCCACCGCGATGGTCTCCGTACTCGCCCGCTCACCGAAGCGGCGCAGCGACGCCCGCGAGACCCTCAAGGTGCTGCTCCGCCGGGGGCCCCGTACCTGAGGTGCCGCGTCCCGCGGGGAGGTGACGTCAGGTCAGTTCCCCGCGCTCTCGAACTCCAGCAGCCGCACCTTGCGCTCGATGCCGCCGCCGTAGCCGGTCATCGAGCCCGAGGCGCCGATCACCCGGTGGCAGGGCACGATGATGCCGACCGGGTTCTTCCCGTTGGCCAGGCCCACCGCGCGCGAGGCGTTCGGCTTGCCGAGTTCCGCCGCGAGCCGCCCGTACGACCACGTCTGTCCGTACGGGATCCGGACCAGCTGCTCCCAGACGCTGCGCTGGAAGGCGGTGCCCTCCAGCCGGACCGGGACGGTGAACTCGGTGAGCTCGCCGGCGAAGTACGCGGCCAGCTGCCGCCGCACCTCGGGGAAGGGCTCCTCGCCGTCCGCGACCCGTTCGCCGAAGGACTCCTCGGCCGGCCGGTGCCGCTGGCCGGTCATGTACAGGCCGCTGAGGACGCCGTCGGTGGCGACGAGGGTGAGCGGGCCGTAGGGGCTGTCGACGACGGTGTGCTGCTTGCTGCTCACGGCTGTGCTCCTTGTTCGGGCAGGTGGTTGATCGGGTGGTCGTCGGTGGCCCACAGGTACTGGACGGCGTACGCGCGCCAGGGCCGCCAGCCGCCCGCGCGGGCGGTCAGTGCGGCGGGCGTGGACGGCAGCCCCAGCCCCTGGGCCGCCCGGCGGACGCCCAGGTCGGACGGGAGGAAGGCGTCGGGGTCGCCCAGCGCCCGCATGGCGATGATCTCGGTGGTCCACGGCCCGAAGCCCGGCAGCGCGGCCAGCCGGGCGCGGGCCGCCTCCCAGTCGCTGTCGATGCCGAGCGGCAGCGAACCGTCGGCCAGGGCCGTGACCAGGGTGGTGAGCGTGCTGCGGCGGCTGCGCGGCATCGACAGCTGCTCGGGGTCGAGGTCGGCCAGCGCCTGCGGGGAGGGGAAGAGGTGGGTCAGCCCGCCCTGGGGATCCTCGACGGGCTCCCCGTACGCGGCCACGAGCCGGGCCGCGTGCGTCCGGGCGGCCGCGGTGGACACCTGCTGCCCGAGGACGGCTCGTACGGCGAACTCCGCCGCGTCGACCGTACGGGGAACCCGGCGCCCGGGAGCCTTGTCCACGAGCGGGGCCAGCAGCGGGTCGGTGCGCAGCTGGCCGTCGACGGCCTCGGGGTCGGCGTCCAGGTCGAGCATCCACCGGCAGCGGCTGATGGCGATGGTCAGGTCCCGCAGGTCGGTCAGGGCGAGCCGGCAGCCGATGTGGTCGGGGCCGGGGGTGAGGGCCACGATCCCGGAGCCGTACGGGAGCCGCAGCGTGCGGCGGTAGGCCCCGTCACGCCATTCCTCGACCCCGGGGACGGCGGTCGCGGCGAGGTGCCCGAAGAGGTTGCTCGGGTTGAGCGGGGCCCGGTAGGGCAGGCGCAGGCTGATCGTCCCGGGGATCCGGGGTTCGCGCCGCCCGGCCCGCGCCGCGCGCGAGCGCATCTCGCCCGGGGTGAGGGCGAAGACCTCGCGCACCGTCTCGTTGAAGGTCCGGATGGAGGAGAAGCCGGCCGCGAAGGCGACGTCGCCCATGGGGAGCTCGGAGGTCTCGATGAGCAGCCGGGCGGTCTGGGCCCGCTGGGCCCGGGCCAGTGCGAGCGGACCGGCCCCCAGCTCGGCGCCGAGCTGCCGCTCCACCTGGCGGGTGGAGTACCCCAGCCGCGTGGCGAGCCCCGGCACCCCTTCGCGGTCCACGACCCCGTCCTGGATCAGCCGCATGGCGCGGGCGACGGCATCGGCCCGTGCGTTCCACTCGGGGGAGCCGGGGCTCGTATCCGGCCGGCACCGCTTGCAGGCCCGGTACCCGGCCTGCTGGCAGGCGGCGGCACTGGGCAGGAAGCTCATGTTCTCGACCTTGGGCGGCACGGCCGGGCAGCTGGGCCGGCAGTAGATGCCGGTCGTCCGGACCGCGGTGAAGAACCACCCGTCGAACCGGGCGTCCTTCGACTGCACGGCCCTGACGCAGCGGTCGGTGTCGGTGTACATGGCTCCAGGATCCCGGTCAGGATCACGCCGGGCTGGCGGTTTTCCGACATCAAGCGTAGCGGGGCCGGGGGCCGGGCCGCGGGCCCGCCGTACCGGGGCACGGTGCGGCCCCCGGCCGGGGCATGGCAGTATTTCGGCCACCCGCCCTGTCCATGGCCTGAAACAGCCCGATATCGACGCCGGAAACGACCCGGAAGGACCCCGTGTGAGACCCGAGGCCATCGTCTGGACCGCCATCTGGCTCCTGTTCCTCGGAGCCTCCCTGGTACTGCTGCGCCGGCACTGGCGCGGGGCCGGCCTCGCAAGCCGGCCGGACCTGGACTGGGTGTCCTGGTCCCTGCCCTGGGGGGTGTCCGCCGGACCCGCCCTGCGGCAGGGCATCAACCGGGCCGTGCCCGTCATCCTCGGCGGCGTCTGGGTCCTCGCCCTCGGCCTGGGTGCGCGCGGGGCGCTGCCGATGCTCGGGGTCGAGCTGTCCGCCGCGGCGGGCATCGGGATTCCGGCCACCGCGTTGGGGCTCATGGCGTTCGGGCAGGTGGTGCTCGTACCGGCCGTCGTCCTGTTCAACCGGCCCCGGCTGCTGGTGGCACCGGGCCTCCGCGGGGAACCGGGGCTGCTGGCCCGATGGCGTTCCGACCGGCGGATGCGCGCCGGGGAGACCGCACCGGCGGGTGTCCGGTCGGCCGACCGCATGCCCGGTGGCACGGTCGCCGCCATGCTGCTGGGACTGGCCGCCTTCGCGACGCTGGGCAGCCTGTACGCGGCCGACTGGTGGCGCGCCGCCGCCCTGCACTGGCCGGGCGGCGGTCACGCCTTCGCCGCCTGTCTCGGTCTCGCGGTGCCCGTGCTGGCCGTCGGGGCGTTCTTCGCCGCCGCCCGGGCCGCCAGCGCGTCCGGGCTCCGCGCCGTCCCGCACTGGCTGCTGACCGGCGCGGTGGCGGCCCCGCTCGCTGTCGCTCTGATGCTGGCCATCCACACGATGCCCGGACGGCGGGAGGGGACCCGGGGCTGCGGCGACCGCTGCTGGGTCCGGTACTCCTACCCGCACGCCGTGACATGGCAGGTCACCGGCTTCGCCCTGGGCCTCGTACTCACCGGCCTGCTCGTCTTCGCCCTCCTCCGCCTGACCCCCCGCCGCCCCACCCCCACCCAGGCCTGACAGCCCGGCCCGGCGGCGCGTCGGAAAGGCGAAGGCCCCGGGTGCCTGGGGCACCCGGGGCCTTCGTCGTGTACAGCCGAGCGGCAGCGTTACGGCAGCTGCGCCGCGCGCGCCTCGCGCCGGTTGTGGCGGAACGTGTTCGCGCGACGGGTCGTCGCGAACAGCGGGATGGTCGCCGCGAGAGCGATCTGCAGCGCGCAGCCCGTCTGGAGCAGCAGCTGGCCGCCCGGGGCGTCGAAGGCCCAGGCCGCCAGCAGGCCCATCGCACCGACGATCCAGCTCAGCATCGCCGCCGCGAGGACACCCCGCGGCTTGGGGTACTCGACCCGGCTCACCATCAGCCAGGCCACCCCGATGATCGCCAGCAGGGTCGGGACGAACGGCAGCTCCAGCAGCACGATGGAGACGACCGTCAGCGCCCCGAAGGGGCTCGGCATGCCCTGGAACATGCCGTCCTTCATCGTCACGCAGCTGAATCTCGCGAGGCGCAGGACCACGGCCAGCAGCACCACGATGGCCGCCAGCGCCGACATCTTCTGGTGCGCGTCGTCGGCGACCATGCCGTAGACCAGCACGAAGTACGCCGGCGCCAGCCCGAAGCTGATCAGGTCGGACAGGTTGTCCAGCTCGGCGCCCATCGGCGAGCTGCGCAGCTTGCGGGCCACGATGCCGTCGAAGAGGTCGAAGACCGCCGCGAGCAGCATCAGTATCACCGCGGTCGCCGCGCTGTGCCGGGCCATGCCCGACTCGCCGCTGCCGGTGAGGTGCGGGATGAGGATTCCGGTGGTGGTGAAGTACACCGCCATGAATCCGCAGGTCGCGTTGCCGAGGGTGAGGGTGTCCGCTATCGACAGCCGCAGCGAGAGCGGCATGTCGTCCTCGGCGGACTCCTCCTCGGCGGACTCGGGAACCCAGCCGGTGGCAGGAGTCTCGGGGTCAGTCACGGTCAATTCGGGTCACCCCCGCGGTGGTGGCCTGACCGACCTCGACCGCGACCTCGACGCCCTCCGGGAGGTAGATGTCGACGCGCGAGCCGAAGCGGATCAGACCGATGCGTTCGCCCTGCTCCACCTTGGTGCCGGCCGGCAGGTACGGGACGATGCGACGCGCGACGGCGCCGGCGATCTGCACCATCTCGATGTCGCCGAGCTCGGTGTCGAAGTGCCAGACAACGCGCTCGTTGTTCTCGCTCTCCTTGTTGAACGCCGGGACGAACCCGCCGGGGATGTGCTCCACGGACGTCACCGTGCCCGCGAGGGGCGCGCGGTTGACGTGGACGTTCAGCGGGCTCATGAAGATCGCGACGCGGGTACGCCCGTCCTTCCACGGCATGATGCTCTGCACCACACCGTCGGCGGGCGAGATGACACGGCCCTGGGCGATCTCACGCTCGGGGTCGCGGAAGAACCACAGCATGCCCGCCGCGAGAGCGGTGGCGGGCACGGCCGCCGCGGCCCAGCGTCCGGACTTGCGGGCCCGGGTGAGGCTGAGCGCCGCGGTGGCGACGGTCGGCAGAAGCCACGGCGATGCTCCGCGCGCGAGGCGTACGCCGGTAAGGCTGTCGCGGTGTGCAGAGGTTTGGCTGTGGGGCATGGATGACCTTCGTAGCGGGTGATTGCCGCGCCGCAAACGGGGGGACGGGACGGCGGCTTTACTGGAATGCTATCGGTTGCGCGCAACAACTGGGCAAGCCAGAAGCCGAGTCGATGGCCGTCAGCCAGTGACTGCCAGTGACCCTTCCGCGGTGGATCATCGGATGATCCACCGCAAAAGGGACATTCAGCCCTGGAGTCGGTACTCCTCGAGCAGGCGTCGCCCGATGATCATTTTCTGGATCTCGGCGGTTCCTTCACCGATCAGCAGCATCGGCGCCTCGCGGTAGAGGCGCTCGATCTCGTACTCCTTCGAGAAGCCGTAGCCGCCGTGGATGCGGAAGGCATCCTCGACGACCTCCTTGCAGTATTCGGACGCGAGGTACTTCGCCATCCCGGCTTCCAGGTCGTTTCGTTCCCCAGAGTCCTTTTTGCGTGCCGCGTTCACCATCATCGCATGGGCGGCTTCGACCTTGGTAGCCATCTCGGCCAGCTTGAACTGGATGGCCTGGTGCTCGGCGATCGCCTTGCCGAAAGTGTGACGTTGCTGGGCATACGAGACACCCAGCTCGAACGCACGCTGTGCGACACCGCAGCCACGTGCCGCCACGTTGACGCGGCCGACCTCGACGCCGTCCATCATTTGGTAAAATCCTCGGCCCGTCTGGCCTCCGAGGACCCGATCGGCCGGAATGCGCAGTCCGTCCATGATGAGCTCGGTCGTGTCGACGCCCTTGTAGCCCATCTTGTCGATCTTGCCCGGGATGGTCAGGCCCGGACGGACCTCACCGAAGCCCGGCTCCTTCTCGACGAGGAAGGTGGTCATCGACTTGTGGGGCGCCGTGCCCTCGGGGTGTCCTTCGTCACTCCGGACCAGAACGGCCACCAGGGTCGAGGAGCCGCCGTTCGTCAGCCACATCTTCTGGCCGTTCAGGACGTACTCGTCCCCGTCCTTCACCGCCTTGGACGTGATGGCCGACACGTCGGAGCCCAGGCCCGGCTCGGACATCGAGAACGCGCCGCGCACCTCGCCCAGGGCCATCCGCGGAAGGAAGTAGTCCTTCTGCTCCTGCGTGCCGTGCTGCTTGAGCATGTACGCCACGATGAAGTGGGTGTTGATGATGCCCGAAACGGACATCCAGCCGCGCGCTATCTCCTCGACGCACAGCGCGTAGGTGAGCAGCGACTCACCCAGACCGCCGTACTCCTCGGGAATCATCAGGCCGAAGAGCCCGAGCTCCTTGAGGCCGTCGACGATCTGCTGCGGGTACTCGTCGCGGTGCTCCAGCTCGGTCGCGACCGGGATGATCTCCTTGTCGACGAACTCCCGGACGGTCTTGAGGATCTCCCGCTGGACGTCCGTGAGCCCGGCGGTCTGGGCGAGTCGTGCCATGGCTACTTCCCCTGTTCCTTCAGCTGAGGCCGGCCGGGCTGCTCGCCGCCGCGCGCCTTGATGTACGTCTCGGTCGGGACCATCACCTTGCGCCGGAAGACGCAGACGAGGGTGCCGTCCTGCTTGTAGCCCTTGGTCTCCACGTAGACGATCCCGCGGTCGTCCTTGGACTTCGACGGGGTCTTGTCCAGGACCGTGGTCTCGCCGTAGAGCGTGTCGCCGTGGAAGGTCGGCGCCACGTGCCGCAGGGACTCGATCTCCAGGTTGGCGATGGCCTTCCCGGAGACGTCCGGCACGGACATGCCGAGCAGCAGCGAGTAGATGTAGTTGCCCACGACCACGTTCTTGCCGAAGTCGGTCGTGTTCTCCGCGTAGTTGCTGTCCATGTGGAGCGGGTGGTGGTTCATGGTCAGCAGACAGAAGAGGTGGTCGTCGTACTCCGTGACCGTCTTTCCGGGCCAGTGCTTGTAGACCGCCCCGACCTCGAACTCTTCGTAAGTGCGTCCGAACTGCATGCTGCTCAGGCCTCCGCCGTCTTCTCGGTCGAGGGGTGTTCGAACTTGGTGGTGCGCTGCATGCCCGCGGCCCGGCCCTTGCCGGCGATGACCAGGGCCATCTTGCGGCTGGCCTCGTCGATCATCTCGTCGCCGAGCATCGCGGAGCCCTTCTTGCCGCCGGCCTCCGAGGTGCACCAGTCGTAGGCGTCGAGGATCAGCTCGGAGTGGTCGTAGTCCTCCTGCGAGGGGGAGAAGACCTCGTTGGCCGCGTCGACCTGGCCCGGGTGCAGCACCCACTTGCCGTCGAAGCCGAGGGCCGCGGCGCGCCCGGCGACCTCGCGGTAGGCGTCCACGTCGCGGATCTGGAGGAAGGGGCCGTCGATCGCCTGGAGGTTGTGCATGCGGGCCGCCATCAGGATCCGCATCAGGATGTAGTGGTAGGCGTCCGCCGGGTAGCCGGGCGGCTGCATGCCCACGACCAGGGACTTCATGTTGATCGAGGCCATGAAGTCGGCCGGGCCGAAGATGATGGTCTCCAGCCGGGGCGAGGCGGCGGCGATCTCGTCGACGTTGACCAGGCCCTTGGCGTTCTCGATCTGCGCCTCGATGCCGATCTTGCCGACCTCGAAGCCCATGGTCTTCTCGATCTGGGTCAGCAGGAGGTCCAGGGCCACGACCTGCTGGGCGTCCTGGACCTTCGGCAGCATGATGCAGTCGAGGTTCTGGCCCGCGCCCTCGACGACCGTGATGACATCGCGGTACGTCCAGTGCGTGGTCCAGTCGTTGACGCGCACGACCCGGGTCTTGCCCGTCCAGTCGCCGTTGTTCAGCGCGTCCACGATCGTGTGGCGGGCGCCTTCCTTGGCGAGCGGGGCGCAGGCGTCCTCCAGGTCCAGGAAGACCTGGTCGGCCGGCAGACCCTGGGCCTTCTCCAGGAACCGCGGGTTCGAGCCCGGCACCGCGAGGCAGGAGCGGCGCGGCCGGAGCCGGTTGACCGGGGAAGAGGGCGTGGTCATGCGGGGACCTCCGTGCTTTCAGCGATGTTGAGAGGGTGGAGCTTGTTGGCCTTGCGGATCTCGTCGACGATACGGCCGATGATCTCCGTGATGCCGAAGTCCTTGGGGGTGAACACGGCGGCCACCCCGGCGGCCTTCAGCGTCACTGCGTCGGCGTTGGGAATGATGCCTCCGACGATGACGGGGATGTCGCCCGCCCCCGCCGTGCGCAGGCGTTCCAGGACGTCCGGGACGAGCGCGCAGTGCGAACCGGACAGGATGGACAGTCCCACGCAGTGCACGTCCTCGGCCAGAGCCGCGGAGGAGATCTCCTCGGGTGTCAGCCGGATGCCCTGGTAGACCACCTCGAAGCCGGCGTCGCGGGCGCGGACGGCGATCTGCTCGGCACCGTTGGAGTGCCCGTCCAGGCCCGGCTTGCCGACCAGCAGGCGCAGCCGGCCGGAGCCCAGCTCGTCCGCCGTGCGGGCGACCTTCTCGCGGACCAGGGCCATCGGCGTGCCCTCCTCGGCGGTGACCGCGACCGGGGCCGAGGAGACCCCGGTCGGGGCGCGGAACTCGCCGAAGACCTCGCGCAGCGCGCTCGACCACTCGCCGGTGGTGACACCGGCCCGGGCGCACTCCAGGGTGGCCTCCATCAGGTTCTCGGTCCCGGCCGCGGCCTCCTTGAGGCGCTCCAGGGCCTGCTGGGTGGTGGGGAAGACGAAGGGATCGCCGTTCCCCTGCCGTTCCGAGGACTCCTGCCGCTCGGCCCGCCAGCGGCCGATGCGCTCGACGGTGAGCGCCTCCACCGCGGCGTCGACGGTCATGATGGCGCCGTCGAGGTCGGCGGTGAGCGGGTTCTCCTCCGTCTGCTGGAAGCAGTTCACCCCGACGATCTTGTCCTCGCCGGACTCGATCCGGGCACGGCGCTCGGCGTGCGAGGAGACCAGCTGGGACTTCAGGTAGCCGGACTCGACGGCGGCCATCGCGCCGCCCATCTCCTGGATCCGGTCGATCTCGGCCAGGCAGTCGGCGACCAGGGAGTCGACCTTGGCCTCGATGACGTGGGATCCGGCGAAGATGTCCTCGTACTCCAGCAGGTCGCTCTCGTGGGCGAGGACCTGCTGGATGCGCAGCGACCACTGCTGGTCCCAGGGCCGGGGCAGACCCAGCGCCTCGTTCCAGGCGGGCAGCTGCACGGCGCGGGCCCGGGCGTCCTTGGAGAGGGTGACGGCCAGCATCTCCAGCACGATCCGCTGGACGTTGTTCTCCGGCTGCGCCTCGGTCAGGCCGAGGGAGTTGACCTGGACGCCGTAGCGGAAGCGGCGCTGCTTGTCGTTCTCGATGCCGTAGCGTTCGCGCGTGACCTTGTCCCAGATGCGGCCGAAGGCGCGCATCTTGCACATCTCCTCGACGAAGCGGACGCCCGCGTTCACGAAGAAGGAGATACGGGCGACCACCTCACCGAAACGTTCCGGCGGAACCTGGCCCGAGTCGCGCACCGAGTCCAGCACGGCGATCGCGGTGGACATCGCGTACGAGATCTCCTGGACCGGGGTGGCCCCCGCCTCCTGGAGGTGGTACGAGCAGATGTTGATCGGGTTCCACTTCGGGATGTGGCTGACCGTGTACGCGATCATGTCCGTCGTCAGGCGGAGCGAGGGCCCGGGCGGGAAGACGTGCGTCCCGCGCGAGAGGTACTCCTTGACGATGTCGTTCTGGGTGGTGCCCTGGAGCTGGGAGATGTCCGCTCCCTGCTCCTCGGCGGCCACCTGGTAGAGCGCCAGCAGCCACATGGCGGTGGCGTTGATCGTCATCGAGGTGTTCATCTGTTCCAGGGGTATGTCCTGGAACAGCCGCCGCATGTCGCCCAGATGGGAGACCGGGACCCCGACCCGGCCCACCTCGCCGCGGGCGAGGATGTGGTCGGGGTCGTAGCCGGTCTGCGTCGGGAGGTCGAACGCGACCGACAGGCCGGTCTGGCCCTTGGCGAGGTTGCGGCGGTACAGCTCGTTGGACGCCTCGGCCGTGGAGTGGCCGGCGTACGTCCGCATGAGCCACGGACGGTCCTTCTGGCGCTCTGTCATCTCAGGCGATCCTTATGGCCTTTGAGCGGACTCAGACGTTGCGGAAGCGGTTGATCGCGTCGAGGTGCGTCGCGCGCATCTCGTGGTCGCGGACGCCCAGGCCCTCCTCGGGGGCCAGCGCGAGGACGCCGACCTTGCCCTGGTGGAGGTTGCGGTGGACGTCGTACGCCGCCTGGCCGGTCTGCTCCAGGGAGTAGACCTTCGACAGGGTGGGGTGGATCTTGCCCTTGGCGACCAGGCGGTTGGCCTCCCACGCCTCGCGGTAGTTCGCGAAGTGCGAGCCGACGATCTTCTTGAGCGACATCCACAGGTAGCGGTTGTCGTACTCGTGGTTGTAGCCCGAGGTCGAGGCGCAGGTGACGATCGTGCCGCCCTTGCGGGTGACGTACACGGAGGCGCCGAAGGTCTCGCGGCCCGGGTGCTCGAAGACGATGTCCACGTCCTCGCCGCCGGTCAGCTCGCGGATGCGCTTGCCGAAGCGCTTCCACTCCTTGGGGTCCTGGGTGTGCTCGTCCTTCCAGAACTTGTAGCCCTCGGCGCTGCGGTCGATGATCGCGGTCGCGCCCATCTTCCGGCAGATGTCGGCCTTCTGCTCGCTGGAGACGACACAGATCGGGTTGGCCCCGCCGGCCAGCGCGAACTGGGTGGCGTAGGAGCCGAGGCCGCCGCTGGCGCCCCAGATCAGGACGTTGTCGCCCTGCTTCATGCCGGCGCCGTTGCGGGAGACCAGCTGGCGGTACGCGGTGGAGTTGACCAGACCGGGGGAGGCGGCCTCCTCCCAGCTGAGGTGGCCGGGCTTGGGCATCAGCTGGTTGGACTTGACGAGGGCGATCTCCGCCAGGCCGCCGAAGTTGGTCTCGAAGCCCCAGATGCGCTGCTCGGGGTCGAGCATCGTGTCGTTGTGGCCGTCGGAGGACTCCAGTTCGACCGACAGGCAGTGCGCGACGACCTCGTCGCCCGGCTTCCAGGAGTTGACGCCGGGGCCGGTGCGCAGCACGACGCCCGCGAGGTCGGAGCCGATGATGTGGTACGGGAGGTCGTGGCGCTTGGTGAGCTCCGACAGGCGCCCGTAGCGCTCCAGGAAGCCGAAGGTGGACATCGGCTCGAAGATCGAGGTCCACACCGAGTTGTAGTTGACCGAGGAGGCCATGACGGCCACCAGGGCCTCGCCCGGGCCGAGCTCCGGAACCGGGACCTGGTCCAGGTGCAGGGACTTGCGCGGGTCCTTCTCGCGGGTGGTGAGCCCCGCGAACATCTCCGTCTCGTCCTTGTGCACGGTGATCGCGCGGTACGAGTCGGGCAGCGGCAGCGCCGCGAAGTCTGCGGCGGTGGCGGACTGCGACTGAATCGCGTCCAGGATGTCCTTCACGGTATAGCCTCCGGCAAGCGCTGATGAGGGTGCGCTGAGGGATGCGCGGGTGCGCGGTACGTGTGTGGTGCTGCGGGTTGCCGTCGGTTCGGCGGAGCGGTGGTGCGGGCGCGCCTGTGGTGGGGCGAGCGGGGCCTGGTGACGCAGGCATCCGGGGCGCGTTCCGTACCGAGTGGGCGTGGGCCGCGGGGACATCCGGACGGGATTCAACGTATGGCACCCCGTGTCACTCGGCAAGGCACTCGGTGCCAGAACTTTCTCTCACTTGCCGATTGACCTGCGCAGATGAGCGATGATCGATCAGAGTTACTAGCGAGTAGGGGCAACTCGGACAAACAAAACGGCCGCCCCCGGAACGGGAGCGGCCGCTGTGACGTCCGTTACTGCCAGTTGTTCTCGAGGACTACTGCTTGTTCTTGAGCGCCTCTTCGATGGTTCGCATGACCTCGTCGAGCGGAGCGTCCGTACGGGCCACCGCGACCAGTACCTCGCCCTCCGTGCGCACCGCCGCCTTCGGGGCCTCGGCAGTGGCCCCCAGCGTGCGGCCGGCGCCGATCCCGGAGCCGAAGGTCTTGCGGACGATGGAGAAGGCGTGGTCCAGCTGCGCCTCCACGTCCCCCTGGCCCCCCGCCCGCAGCCAGCGCCGCAGCACGTGGTTGTGGGCGGTCACCACCGCGGAGGCGGCCACCTCGGCCAGCAGCGGGTCGTCGTTGCCGTCGTGGTGGTCGGTCTCGTCGAAGTGCGCCAGCAGGTAGCGGGTGAAGAGCCGCTCGTAGCGGGCCACCGAGGCGATCTCCCGCTCCCGCAGCGCCGGCACCTCGCGGGTGAGGCGGTAGCGCTCCACCGACACCGCCGGCGAGGCGGCGTACATCTTCATGACTTCCTTGATCCCCCGGCACACCGTGTCGAGCGGGTGCTCGTGCGCCGGGGCCACCTCCAGGACCGCCTCGGCCCGGGTCAGGGTGTCGTCGTGGTCCGGGAAGATCGCCTCTTCCTTGGAGCGGAAGTGCCGGAAGAAGGTCCGGCGAGCCACCCCGGCGGTCGCGGCGATCTCGTCGACCGTCGTGGCCTCGTACCCCTTGGTCGCGAACAGCTCCATGGCCGCGGTGGCCAGCTCGCGGCGCATCTTGAGCCGCTGGGCGGCCGCCCGGGTGCCGGCCGCGCTCTCCTGGGGGTCGGCGGCCGAGGAGGCGCGGGGCGAGGTCTTGGCGGGCTGGGACATAGAGCGAAAGTACTTCATTCGCGCAGGCGCGCGCGCCGGAGGGGGGTGTGAGGGGGGTGGATGCGGGGGAGGGCCCGCACTGGGCTCGGGAGGGTATGTCCGCCGTGAGGGTCCGGCGGACCCGAGCAGCCCTCCCCACGCATCCTGCTCAGGGCCCGTCGGCTTACCGGCGGGCGTACTCACGGAATCCGCGGCCGGTCTTCCGGCCCAGGCAGCCCGCCGCCACCAGGTGCTCCAGCAGCGGGGACGGGGCCAGACCCGGGTCGCGGAACTCCTGGTGGAGGACCTTCTCGATGGCGAGCGACACGTCCAGGCCGACCACGTCGAGGAGCTCGAAGGGCCCCATCGGGTAGCCGCCGCCCAGCTTCATCGCGGCGTCGATGTCGTCGATGCCCGCGTAGTGCTGCTCGACCATCTTGATCGCGTTGTTCAGGTACGGGAACAGCAGCGCGTTCACGATGAAGCCGGCCCGGTCCCCGCAGTCCACCGGGTGCTTGCGCACCTTCGCGCAGACCTCGCGGACCGTGGCGTGCGCGTCGTCGGCCGTCAGGACGGTCCGGACCACCTCGACCAGCTTCATGGCGGGCGCCGGGTTGAAGAAGTGCATGCCGACCACGTCCTGCGGACGCGAGGTGGCCCGCGCGACGGCGATCACCGGCAGCGAGGAGGTGGTGGTGGCCAGCACCGCGCCCGGCTTGCAGACCTTGTCCAGGCCCGCGAAGAGCTGCTGCTTGACCGCCAGGTCCTCGGCGACGGCCTCGACCGCCAGGTCCACGTCGGCGAAGGCCTCCAGCGACCCGGCCGGAGTGATCCGGTCCAGGGTCTGCGCGGCGGCCTCCTCGGTCAGTCGGCCCTTGGACACCGCACGGCCCAGGGACTTCCCGATCGCGGCCTTCGCGGCCTCGGCCTTCTCCTCGCTGCGGGCGGCCAGGACCACGTCGTAGCCGGCCTGCGCGAAGACCTGGGCGATACCGCTCGCCATGGTCCCGGAGCCGGCCACGCCGACCGAGGAGACCGGGCGGCCCGCGCCGAGCAGGGACCCGTCCAGCGGGGTCTGCAGGTCCCGGACGGTCACCGGGCTGCCCGGGGCCTCGTACGTGTAGAACCCGCGGCCGGCCTTCTGGCCGGTCAGGCCGGCCTCGACGAGCTGGCCCAGGATCGGGGCCGGGGCGTGCAGCCGGTCGCCCGAGGAGGCGTACATGGCCTCCAGCACGGTGCGCGCGGTGTCCACGCCGACCAGGTCGAGCAGGGCCAGCGGGCCCATCGGCAGGCCGCAGCCGAGCTTCATCGCCGCGTCGATGTCCTCGCGGGAGGCGTACTTGGCCTCGTACATCGCGGCGGCCTGGTTGAGGTAGCCGAAGAGCAGGCCGTCGGCGACGAAGCCGGGCCGGTCGCCGACCGCGACGGGCTGCTTGCCGAGCTCCCGCGCCAGCCCGGTGACCGCCTCGACGGCGGTCGGCGCGGTCAGCACGCTGGAGACGATCTCGACGAGCTTCATCGCCGGAGCCGGGTTGAAGAAGTGCATGCCCAGGACCCGCTCGGGGTGCAGGGACTCGGCGGCGAGCCGGGTCACCGAGAGGGCGTTGGTCCCGGTGGCCAGGACGGCGTCGGGCCGGACGATCGCGTCGAGCTCGCCGAGGACCCGGTGCTTGAGCTCGTAGTCCTCCGGCACCACCTCGATGACGAGGTCGGCCTCGGCGGCGGCGCCGAGGTCGGTGAAGGTGCGGAAGCGGGCGAGGACCGCCTCGCGCTCCTCCTCGGTGAGCTTGTACTTGGCGACCGAGCGGGCCGTGGCGGCCGCGAGGGCCCCGGCGGCCCGGCGGGTGGCGGCCTCGCTGATGTCGATGCCGATCACCTCGCGGCCGGCCCGGGCGAGGACCTCGGCGATGCCGGTGCCCATCGTGCCGAGGCCGACGACGGCGATGGTGCGCAGGGAGGAGGACTGACTGGACGTGGACGGAAGGTCCATCGCGGGACTCCAGTGGATGAGGGTGACGACTGAGGGGAGCGCGCGCCGCACAGCGCGCGGATGCCGTACGGAAGAGGAGAGCCGTGCGGAAGGAGGCCCGCGGACGCGCCCGGAGAGGGAGCGGGGCGCGGCGGGCGGAAACGGCGGAACCCTGTCCCGGGGTCCTGCCGTACGGGTGAAGAAACGAACCGACTGGCACGGGGCGGCTGCGTCACCAGGCCGTCCCCGTACGTGTTGGAGCGACAGTAACCCGGCAGTAACTGGTCCGCCAGAGCCCGGAGATGTGACCTGTACCGCCCAAATGTACCGATCATCGATCATCGATCAACGAGCTCCGGAGAACCCCGCGTGCCGGGCGCCGCCGCCCCCTAGGGTGGCGGCGTGAACGACGTGCTGGAGCGCCTGCGGGCGGAGGCGGACGGATCGGCCGAGTACACGGCGCTGCTCGCGGCGGAGCCGGACGCGCTGGCCGCCTCCCTGACATCGGCCGGGCTGCCCCTGTGGGCCCGCGAACTGGCCGCCTACCGGCTGGGGATGGCGGGGGACCGGCGGGCCTTCGAGCCCCTGGTCCTGCTGCTCAACCACCGGGACCCGGCCCGCTGCGAGGCGGCCGCCCAGGCGCTCGGCGTCCTGGGGGACCCGCGCACCGCCCGCGCGGCGGCGGCCCTGGCGACGAACGACCTGCGCACGGCCTACGCCCTGCACCCGGTCCGGCTGCTGGCCGCGCTGCGGGCGCCCGAGTCGGCCCCGGCCCTGATCAAGACCCTGTCGCGGCTGCTGGCCCCGCACGACCCGTACTGGCGGGTGGCCCTGGCCTGCGTCGAGGGGCTGGGCGCCCTCACCGACGCCCGCGCCCGGGACGTCCTGGTCCGGGCCCAGGCCCACCCCCGGCTGGCGATGGCGGCCACGGACGCCCTGAACCGGCTGATGGCCCGCCACCCGGACGCGTAGGCGGGGCGTCCGGGTGGCAGGGCCTGCGGGTCCCTGTCGGGTCAGGGGCGGGCCGGCTCCGGGACTATGGCGAAGGCTTCGACCTCCAGCAGGAGCGCCGGGTGGAACAGGGCCGAGACCTGCACCGCCGAGGAGGCCGGCAGCCGGTCCGGGGCGATCACCGCGTTCCGGGCCTCCCGGGCCGCCGGCAGGACGTCGGCGATGTCCGTCACGAAGTAGGTCAGCTTCACCACGTCCTCGAAGCCCGCCCCGGCCGCCGCCAGGCACCGGCGCAGGTTCTCGAACACCTGCCGGGCCTGGGCGGCGGGATCGCCCTCGCCGACCAGCTCACCCTTCTCGTCGAAGGCGCACTGGCCGGAGACGGCCACGAAACGCCCGGTGCCCCAGACGACGTGGGTGTACCCGGTGCCGGGGAGGACGCCCTCGGGCGCCGCTATGTGGGTGAGGTGGCTGTTGCCGTTGCTGCTGTGCTCGGGTGCGGTCATGGGGACGATCTTGCCCGCTGGGCGTCAGCCCCGGAAGCCCAGCAGACCGTGCAGGGCCGCGCCGCCCGCCGAGGGCGGCACCGCGCGCGTCGCCGCCGACGGCTTCGGGGCCGCCTGCGCCGGGCAGGTCGCGTCCGCCGCCTGACCCGTCCTCAGGTACGCGGACAGCTTCTCGTCGAGGCACTTGTTGCCGCTCAGGGCGATGCCGTGGTTGCCGCCGCCCTCCTCCACCACCAGCGCCGAGCCCGCCAGCTTGTCCCGCATGCTCACCGCGCCCTCGTACGGGGTCGCCGCGTCCTCCGTGGCCTGGAACAGCAGCGCCTTGGGCAGCCGGGTGTTCGTCACGTCCGGGGCCTGGAGCGGTTGCGTCGGCCAGAACGCGCAGGGTGCGTTGTACCAGGCGTTGTTCCAGGTCATGAAGGGCGCCTTGGCGTGCGTGCGCCACATGTCGGCCCGCCACTGGTTCCAGTCCCGCGGCCAGGCCGAGTCCCGGCACTGCACCGCCGTGTACACGCTGTAGCTGTTGTTCGCCGAGGGATCCACCGCGCCGAGCCGTTCGTACGCCGCCACCAGCGGCTTCGGGTCCTGCTTCGCCGAGTAGGCCGCGAAGGCCTCGGCCAGGGACGGCCAGTAGCCGTTGTAGTAGCCGCCCGGCATGTAGGTGTCCTCCAGCTCGGCCGGGCCCACCTTCCCGCCCGCCGGGGCCGCGCGCAGGGCGTCGCGCATCTCGTACCAGCGCGCCTCGACCCGGGCCGGGTCGGTGCCCAGGTGGTAGGTGGAGTCGTACTGGGCCACCCAGGCCAGGAACGCCTTGTGGCGGGCGTCGAAGGCCAGGTCCTGGGAGAGGTTGTCCGCGTACCAGACGCCGCCCGGGTCGACCACGGAGTCCAGCACCAGCCGGTGCACCCGCTCCGGGTGGAGCTTGGCGTACACGGCGCCCAGGTAGGTGCCGTAGGAGTAGCCGAAGTAGCTGAGCCGCTCCGCGCCCAGGGCGGTGCGCAGCACCTCCAGGTCGCGGGCGGCCGAGACGGTGCCGACGTACGGGAGCACGTCCGCGTGCTTCTCCTGGCAGGACACCGCGAAGGAGCGCACCCGCTCCAGGTTGGCCCGCTCGGTCGCCCCGTCGCGCGGCACGGAGTCCGGCCGTACGGGCTTGAAGTGGCCGGCCCCGCAGTCCAGGGCGGGCTCGCTCTTGCCCACGCCCCGGGGGTCGAAGCCGATCACGTCGTACTGCGCGGCCACGTCCTTGGGCAGGGCCGAGGCGATGAACCCCGCCAGGGTGCGGCCGCTGCCGCCCGGGCCGCCGGGGTTGACCAGCAGGGGGCCCTGGGAGGTGGCGGCGGTGTGCGGGACGCGGGTCAGGGCCAGGGAGATCTGCCGCCCGGCGGGCTGCTCGTGGTCCAGCGGGACCTTGAGGGAGGCGCACTGCAGGGTCGGGTAGCGGGGGGTCTTGCAGTCGGCCCAGCGCAGGCCGGCGGCGGCCGGGGCGGGAGCCCCGGCGGGCGCCGCCGGCGCGGCGGTGACGGGACTCGCGAGGGCGGCGGCGACGGTGGTGATCGCCACCAGGACGGCCGCGCCCTTCTTCGAGGGGTGCAGCTTCGAGGGGTGGAGCATGTGGCCTCCCAGCCGAGGGGTCTGGGCGGAATCGTCCCGGAAACCGCGCCGGAAGACCGGGATTGGGCTGCTCATTGGCCCGATGTGATGACCCGTCGGAGGCGTCCGGGTCACGGACGGTACGCGGAACGGGTCACAGCGGCGTCAGCCGCGTCGGTCCGGCGCATGGCGCCGCCCGGGGGTGGCTCACCCCGGGGATGGAACAGACGTGCCCGTGGTCGTGCGGTCGGGAGAACGCCCCGGTGGGCCACCGGCGGTGCTGCGAGTGGCCGTAGTCGCTGCACCGAAGGAGTTGCCCGCCCGTGTCGACGCCCTCCGACCACCCCCGCCGGGAAAACATATCGACGCCCGATTACTCACGAATGGAGTCGAAATGCGCAAATTCCTCAAGTCCTCCCTGGTGGCCGTCGCCGCGATCGTCGTGTGCGGCGCCTCGGCGACCGCCGCCAACGCCGCGGCCCTGGGCGGCGACGGGCTCGGCGGCAGCATCATCGGCAGCGGCAACTCGTACGACTACGACGTGAACTTCGCCACCATCGCCCTGGGCTCCCTCCTCGGCCTCCTTTCCTGAGGGCCGGTCAGGGCGGCAGTCGTTCGTTTCTCCGGCCGGGGGCTCATGCCACCGGCCGGAGCCGTCCCGCGGCGGGTGGCGGATTTGGGTGGCCGCCCCGGAGGTGGTTGGCTTGCGGCGACGAGCGAACACGACTGCTGGAGGAACAGGTATGGCGCAGGTCGAGGCCACCACGGAGCGCATCATCGAGGCCGACGCGGAGACCGTCTTCGACGCGCTGGCGGACTACACCGGCACCCGGAGCAAGCTGCTCCCCGAGCACTTCAGCGAGTACGAGGTGCGCGAGGGCGGCGACGGCGAGGGCACCCTGGTCCACTGGAAGCTCCAGGCCACCAGCAAGCGCGTACGCGACTGCCTGCTCGAGGTCACCGAGCCCACGGACGGCCAGCTCGTGGAGAAGGACCGCAACTCCTCCATGGTCACCACCTGGACCGTCACCCCGGCCGGCGAGGGCCGCGCGCGGGCCGTGGTCAGCACCGTGTGGAACGGCGCGGGCGGCATCGGCGGCTTCTTCGAGCGCACCTTCGCCCCCAAGGGCCTCGGCCGCATCTACGACACCGTCCTCGACAACCTGGCCAAGGAAGTCGGCGTCTGACGGAGCCTGTTGGCCCCCGCGGGCGGGACAACGCCCGGGGACGGCTCACCGGTTCGGGTGGATTTCCCGGCCGCGGCGGGCCGCCCCGCGACGCGCCGCGCACCCCCCGGGACGCGCTGCGGACCCCGCCCCGGCCCCGGGCGTGGCCCCCGGGCCCGGAGGCGGGCGGGCGGCTAGGCCGTCTCTTTCGGATCTTGCCGGTTAAGCCCGCGTCGTCCGGTGCCGTGCATCGCAAGGCGGAGAGGCTCCCGATTACTGGACGTCCTCGGGTGCCTCGACAACGCGGCGAGGTGCGGTGCCGGGCGGCGCGGGTCAGGCAAGATCCGAAAGAGACGGTCTAGGGTGGGCCCTCCGCGACCCGACCCACCGGGGGCCCGATGAAGATCCTCATCTCCGCCGACATGGAAGGCGCGACGGGCGTCACCTGGCCCGCCGACGTGCTCCCCGGAACCCCGCAATGGGAGCGCTGCCGGGGCATGTTCACCTCCGACGTGAACGCCGCCGTACTCGGCTTCTACGACGGCGGCGCCGAGCGGGTCCTGGTCAACGAGGCCCACTGGACCATGCGCAACCTGCTCCTGGAGAAGCTCGACGCCCGCGCCGAGATGCTCACCGGCCGCCACAAGTCCCTCTCCATGGTCGAAGGGGTCCAGCACGGCGACGTCGACGGCATCGCCTTCGTCGGCTACCACACGGGCGCCGGCACCGAGGGGGTCCTCGCCCACACCTACCTCGCCAACTCCATCACCGGGGTCTGGCTCAACGGCCTGCGCGCCAGCGAGGGAGTCCTCAACGCCCACGTGGTCGCCGAGTACGGGGTCCCCGTCATCCTGGTCACCGGCGACGACCTGACCTGCGCCGACGCCGCCGGCTACGCACCGGACGCCCGTACGGTCGCGGTCAAGGACCACGTCTCGCGCTACGCGGCGGTCTGCCGCACCCCGGCCCGTACCGCCGCCGACATCCGCGCCGCCGCCACCGAGGCCGTCAAGCTCGCGGTACGGCACGAGCCGGTGCGGGGCGGGCCCTTCGCGATGGAGGTCGAGTTCGACGCCGAGCACCTGTCGATGGCCGCCACCGTCGTCCCGGGCGTCGAACGTTGCGGAGAGCGCCGGATCGCGTACACCAGCGGGACCATGTACGAGGGGATCCGCACCTTCAAGGCGGTCACGACGGTCGTCTCGGCGGCCGTGGAGGAGCAGTATGGCTGACATGCACCGGCTGGAAGACGTTCCCTGCGGCGCGGGCCACGAAGAGACGGGCCCGGACGCCGGCGGCCTCGACGCCGCCGCCCTCGACGAGGTGGTCGAGTTCACCTCCGGCCTGATCCGCATCGACACCAGCAACCGGGGCGGCGGCGACTGCCGGGAGCGGCCCGCCGCCGAGTACGCCGCCGAGCGCCTGGCCGGGGCCGGCCTCGAGCCGGTGCTGCTGGAGCGCACCCCGGGCCGCACCAATGTGGTGGCCCGCATCGAGGGCACCGACCCCTCCGCCCCCGCCCTCCTCGTCCACGGCCACCTGGACGTGGTCCCCGCCGAGGCCGCCGACTGGAGCGTGGACCCCTTCTCCGGAGAGGTCCGGGACGGGGTGGTCTGGGGCCGCGGGGCGGTCGACATGAAGAACATGGACGCGATGGTGCTGGCCGTCGTACGCGCCTGGGCGCGCCAAGGCGTGCGGCCCCGCCGGGACATCGTCATCGCCTACACCGCCGACGAGGAGGACAGCGCGGTCGACGGGTCCGGCTTCCTCGCCGAGCAGCACCCGCACCTCTTCGAGGGCTGTACGGAGGGCCTGAGCGAATCCGGGGCCTTCACCCTGCACCCCCGGCCGGGCCAGACCCTCTACCCGATCGCCGCCGGCGAACGCGGCACCGCCTGGCTCAAACTGACCGCGCACGGCCGCGCCGGACACGGCTCCAAGCCCAACCGGGCCAACGCCGTCAGCCGCCTCGCCGCCGCCGTCGCCCGGATCGGCGCCTACGAGTGGCCGGCCCGCCTCACCGACACCGTCACCGCCTGCATCACCGAACTCGCCGCCCTCCAGGGCCTGACCGTCGACCCGCGCGCCCCGGGCACCGACCTCGACGGCCTGCTAGGCAAGCTCGGCCCGGCCGCCGCCCTGGTCGAGGCCACCCTCCGCAACAGCTCCAACCCGACCATGCTCAGCGCCGGTTACAAGCTCAACGTCATCCCCGGGCACGCCACCGCCTACGTGGACGGACGGACCGTGCCCGGCGGCGAGGCGGAGTTCACCGCCACCCTCGACGAGCTCACCGGCCCCGACGTGCACTGGGAGTTCGAGCACCGGGAGATGCCCCTCCAGGCCCCGGTCGACGGGCGGACGTTCGGGATCCTGCGCGAGTCCGTCGAGCACTTCGACCCCGACGGACACGTGGTGCCCTTCTGCATGGCGGGCGGCACCGACGCCAAGCAGTTCTCCCGGCTCGGCGTCACCGGCTACGGCTTCTCCCCGCTGAAGCTGCCGCCGGGCTTCGACTACTGGTCCCTCTTCCACGGCGTGGACGAACGGGTCCCGGTCGACGCCCTGCACTTCGGGGTGCGCGTCCTCGACCGCGCGCTGCGGACCCTGTGATGGGAGCCCGGTGATGGCGGCGGCCGGGGCGGGCGGCCCCTACGGCAGCTGGCCCTCGCCGATCGGCGCCGCGCTCGCCGCCGCCCACGACGGGCGGCCCGAGTACGTGGGCACCATCGGCCCCGAGGTGTGGTGGACCGAGCCGCGCCCCGGGGAGGGCGGTCGCCGGACCCTGGTGCGCAGGCCCGCCGGCGGCGGCGCCGCGCGGTCGGTACTGCCCGCCCCGTGGAACGTGCGCAGCCGCCTCACCGAGTACGGGGGCCTGCCCTGGGCGGGCGCCGAACAGCCGGGCCGGGGGCCGGTGGTGGTCTTCGTCCACCACGCCGACCAGCGGCTGTACGCGTACGAGCCCGACGCGCCCGGCAGCCCCGGGCCCCGCCCCCTCACCCCCGTCTCGGCGGTCGGCGGCGGCCTGCGCTGGGCGGACCCGGTGCTGCGCGGCGGCGAAGTCTGGTGCGTGCTCGAGGAGTTCACGGGCCCCGCGCCCACCGACGTACGCCGGGTGGCGGCCGCCGTGCCGCTGGACGGCTCCGCCGCCGGTGACCGGGCGGCCGTGCGGGAGCTGACGGACGACCGCCGCCGCTTCCGCACCGGGCCGAAGCCCTCCCCCGACGGGCGCAGCGCGGCCTGGCTGGTGTGGGACCACCCCCGGATGCCCTGGGACGGCACCGAGCTGGAGCTGGCGGAGCTGACCCCGGACGGCACGCTCGGCCCGCCCCGAACCGTGCTCGGCGGGCCGTCCGAGGCGGTGGCGCAGGTGGCGTGGGCGGCCGACGGGACCCTGCTCGCGGTGAGCGACCGCAGCGGCTGGTGGAACCCGTACCGGGTGGACCCCGACAGCGGGGACGCGGTCAACCTGTGCCCCCGCGAGGAGGAGTTCGGCGGCCCGCTGTGGAAGCCGGGACTCGGCTGGCTGGCCCCGCTGCCGGAAGGGGCGGTGGCCGTGCTGCACGGGCAGGGCTCCTCGGTGCTCGGCGTCCTGGACCCCGACAGCGGCGACCTGGTGGACGCGGCCGGGCCCTGGACGGCCTGGCAGCCGGCCCTCGCCGTGAGCGGCACCCGGGTCTACGGGGTCGCCGCCAGCCCGCGCAGCGCGTACGAGGTCGTCGAACTGGACACCGCGACGGGCCGTGCCCGGGTCGTCGGCGCCCGGGCCGCCGACCCGGTCGACCCGGCGTACTACCCGGAGCCGCAGAGCCGGACCTTCCCCGGCCCCGGCGGCCGGGAGATCCACGCCCACGTCTACCCGCCGCACCACCCCGCCCTGCGGGCACCCGCCGACGAGCTGCCCCCGTACGTGGTGTGGGCGCACGGCGGTCCCACCGACCACGTGCCGCCCGTACTGGACCTGCACATCGCCTACTTCACCTCGCGCGGCATCGGGGTGGTCGAGGTGAACTACGGCGGCTCCACCGGCTACGGCCGCGCCTACCGCGAGCGGCTGCGCGAGCAGTGGGGCGTGGTGGACGTCGAGGACTGCGCGGCCGTCGCCCGGGCCCTGGCCGCCGAGGGCACCGCCGACCCGGACCGGCTCGCGATCCGCGGCGGCAGCGCGGGCGGCTGGACCGCGGCCGCCTCGCTGGCCGCCACCCGCCTGTACGCCTGCGCGGCGATCATCTACCCGGTGCTCGACCTGCGGGGCTTCGCCGCCGAGACCCACGACCTGGAGTCGCACTACGTCGACGGCCTGGCCGGAGCGCCCCAGACCCTGGCCCTGCGCTGCCGCGAACGCTCCCCGGTGGCCCGTGCCGACCGGATCGCCGCCCCCTTCGTCCTGCTCCAGGGCCTGGACGACCCCGTCTGCCCGCCCGCGCAGGCCGAACGGCTGCTGGCCGCCCTGCGCGGCCGCGAGCCGGCGGTCCCGCACGCGTACGTCACCTTCGAGGGCGAGGGCCACGGCTTCCGGCGCGCCGAGACGATGGTCCGCGCCCTGGAGGCGGAACTCTCCCTGTACGCCCAGGTCTTCGGCTTCGAACGGGACGACGTCCCGCGTCTGCCCCTGCACGGCTGACCCCCGCGCGGCAGCCCCGCCGGCCCGCCCCGCCGGGCGGGGAGGCTACGCCGTGTGCAGCCAGACGCGCAGCGGGCCGAGCGGGCCGAAACCGGCCCGGACCGCCGCCGCGAGGTCGTCCCCGGCCTCGTACCCGACGACCGGCAGGCCCGGCCAGCGCGCCCCGACGGCGGCCAGTACGGCCGCCCAGGCCTCGTCGGTGTCGGCGTCGTCCACGGCGAACAGGTTGGACACGCCCACGACCCCGCCGCCCGTGCTCGCCACGGCGCCCGCGACGATCACCCCCTCGGCGTCACGGCCGGCCAGGAAGACGATGCCCTCGGTCAGCAGCCCGGGGTGGAACAGCCCGGTGCTCTCCTCGCCGTCCCAGGCGGCCTCCCAGGCCGACAGTTCCCCGGTGCTCTCGACCTCGGACCACTCCAGGCGGCCGTCCGTCGCCCCGGCGGGCGCGGCGGCCCCGGCCGGACGGTGGATCCACTGCGCCTCGAACAGCACTCGGAAGCCGGCCGGGGTCAGGTCGAGGGCGGCGAAGCTGTCCTTCACCGAGCAGCCCGGGGAGACCGTGTCGATCCGGCCGAGCACCTCGGCGGCCGAGGCCTCCGGGGTCAGGGTGACGGCGTCCGGATACAGCGGCGGGGTCCGTCGCGGGCTGCTCCAGACGGAGCCGGAGAAGGCGTGGCGGCGGCAGACGTCGGCGCACCACTCGGCGTTGTTGCGCGCCGCCGCGAGCAGGAGTGCGGAAGTGTCGTTGGCGAAGGTCACACCGGGGATGCTGTCATCCCTCCTAACCTGGTGCGATGACTTTTTCCACGTACCTCGCGGAAGGGCCGCGCGTGGGCCTGCGGTCCTTCCGGCTCGCCGACGGACCCGAGTTCACCGCCCGTGTGCGCGAGAGCCGGGAACTGCACCGGCCCTGGCTGTTCCCGCCCGCCACCCTGGAGGAGTACGAGCCCTACGCGGCCCGGCTGACCGAGGGAGACGCGAGGGCCGGATTCCTCGTCTGCGAGCTCGCCACGGGCGCCATCGCCGGGTTCGTCAACGTCAACAACATCGTCCGGGGCGCCTTCCAGTGCGGGGCGCTGGGCTACGGGGCCTTCGCGCACACCACCGGCCGCGGCCTCCTCGGCGAGGGCCTCGACCTGCTCCTGGACCACGCCTTCGCCCCCGCAGCTCCCGGCGGCCTGGGCCTGCACCGCCTGGAGGCGAACGTCCAGCCCGGCAACACCGCCTCGATCGCGCTGGTCCGGGGGCGCGGCTTCCGCTTGGAGGGACTCTCCCCGGAGTTCCTGTACGTCGACGGCGCCTGGCGCGACCACGAGCGCTGGGCCCTCACCGCGGAAATGCCCCGCGCCCGCGGCACCCGTCGCGCAGGATGATTCCATGCGAAACCTCGTACTCCTCGACGCCCCCTCCAACCTGGGCCTGCGCCCGCCGGCCCCCGGGACCGTCCCCGGGGTGTACAAACTGGCCGGCGCCCTGCGCGAACAGGGCCTGCTGCACCGGCTCGGCGCCCGCGAGGGCGGGGTCGTCGTCCCGCCGCGCTACGACCGGGGCGACTGGAAGGAGGGCGACGGGGTCTTCCACGCCGAGGCCATCGCCGCGTACACCGTGACCCTCGCCGACCGGATCGAGCGGCACCTGCGGGCGGGGGAGTTCCCCGTCGTCCTCGGCGGGGACTGCTCCATCCAGCTCGGCGCCGCCCTCGCGATGCGCCGGCTCGGCCGCTACGGGCTCGCCGCCATCGACGGCTCCGCCGACTTCCGCCACCCCGGCAACGAGGCCGTCAACGGGCCCGTCGGCGCCGCCGGCGGCGAGGAACTCGCCCTGTCCACCGGGCGCGGCCAGAGCGGCCTCACCGACCTGGAGGGGCTGCGCCCCTACCTGCGGGAGGAGGACGTACGCCTCTTCGGGCTGCGCGACGGCGACGCGGACCTCCCGGAGCTGCACGCCGCGGGCATCGCGGCCCACACCGTCGGGGAGATCCGAGAGCGCGGCGCCGGCGCGGTGGCGCGGGAGGCGCTGGACGGACTGCACCCGCCGCAGACGGCCGGCTTCTGGATCCACCTCGACGCCGACGTCCTCGACCCGTCCGTCATGCCCGCCGTGGACAGCCCCGACCCCGGCGGGCTGTTCCCCGCCGAACTCGCCGCCCTGCTCGAGGTACTGGCCGGCTCGCCCCGCTGCGTCGGCCTCAACGTGACCATCTACGACCCGGATCTGGATCCGGACGCGCGTGCGGGCGCGCTCCTCGCCGACCTGGTCGCGGGTGCCTTTGCGTAATCCTGACCGGTGGTGATGTGCGGAACCCCTGTGCACCGGTCGCGGCGGCGTGTTCCATTTCCCCATGGCCACCACCGTCCGACGTGCCCAGCTGACCCTCCCCGCCGCCCCGTTGGGCCCCGACAACCCGCTGCCCGCCCTGCGCGGCCCCCGGGAGGCGCACGCGCTGGACGAGCGCTCCCGCCACGGGCTGCCCCGCGACATGGCGCGGCAGGCGGGCTACGAGCCGCTGCGCTCCCTGTTGCCGGTCCGGATCCGCGACGGATACGGACGGCGGCGCACGGAGCGGGAGTTCGAGGCGGTCGTCATCGAGAACGGCCGGCTGCGGGCGACCGTGCTGCCGGGACTCGGCGGCCGGGTGCACTCCCTCGTCCACCTGCCCACCGGACGCGAACTCCTCTACCGCAACCCGGTGTTCCAGCCCGCCGACCTCGCGCTCAACGGGGCCTGGTTCTCCGGCGGCATCGAGTGGAACATCGGCGCCACCGGGCACACCGCCCTGTCCTGCGCCCCGCTGCACGCCGCGCTCGTCCCCGCGCCCGACGGGGGCGTGATGGTCCGGCTGTGGGAGTGGGAGCGGCTGCGCGACCTGCCCTTCCAGGTGGACCTGTGGCTGCCCGAGGACTCCGACTTCCTGTACGTCGGCGTCCGCGTGCGCAATCCGCACGAGCGGCCCGCCCCCGTCTACTGGTGGTCCAACACCGCCGTCCCCGAGGACGCCGGCAGCCGCGTACTGGCCCCCGCCGAGGAGGCCTGGCACTTCGGGTACGAGCGCACCCTGCGCCGGGTCCCCGTGCCCCGGTGGCAGGACGCGGACCGTACGTACCCGCTGAACAGCACGTACCCCGCCGACTTCTTCTACGAGGTCCTGGGCGAGGACGCCGGCCGGCCCTGGATCGCCTCCCTCGACGCCGACGGGCACGGCCTGGTGCAGGCCTCCACCGGGCGGCTGCGCGGACGCAAGCTGTTCGCGTGGGGAGCGGGCGCGGGCGGCCGGCGCTGGCAGGAGTGGCTGACGGAGCCGGGCACGGGAGGCTACGCCGAGATCCAGGCCGGGCTGGCCCGGACCCAGCTGGAGCACGTACGGCTGGAGGGCGGGGCGGAGTTCAGCTGGCTGGAGGCGTACGGGCCGCTCTCGGCGGAGCCCTCGGCGGTGCACGGCGCCGACTGGGCGGCGGCGCGCGGGGCCGCCTCGGCGGCGCTCGACGCCGCGCTGCCGGCCGGGGCGCTGGACGCGGCGTACAAGGCGTGGCGCGGGCACGCCGACACCGAGCCGGGGGAGCGGCTGGCGGACGGCTCCGGCTGGGGCGCGCTGGAGGTGCTGTGCGGGGGCTTCGACCTGCCGGGCACCCCGTTCGCGGAGTCCACCCTGGAGGAGGCGCAGGCGCCCTGGCTGGAGCTGTGGCGCAGCGGCGCCCTCCCCGCCCCGCCCCTGGCCGCCCCGCCGGGTCCCGGGCTCGTCGCCGCGCACTGGCGGGACATGCTGGAGACCGCCCCGGCGGACCCGCTGACCGAGTACCACCTGGGCGTGGCCCAGTGGCACGCCGGCGACGTGGCCCAGGCGGTACGCAGCTGGGAGCGCGGGCTGGCGCAGGCGCCGTCGCGCTGGCCCCTGCTGCGCTGCCTGGCGGTGGCGGACGCCCTGGCCGGGGACGCGGAGCGGGCCGCCGACCGCTATGCGGCGGCCTTCGAGGACCTGGCGGGGGAGAGCCCGGGCGGTGAGCCGTGGGAGGCCGCCGAGTCCGCGCTGGGACGCGAGGCGATGACGGCCCTGCTCGCCGCCGGGCGGCTCGGGGCGGCGCGGGCCGTCTGGGACCGGCTGCGTCCGTCGCTGCGCGAGCAGGGCCGCTTCCGGCTGCTCGCCGCGCGGCTGCTGGCGGCGGAGGGGCACGTGGGCGCGGCCCGGCGCGTCTTCGAGGACGGCTTCGAGATCGCCGACCTGCGGGAGGGCGAGGAGACCCTGTCCGAGGTCTGGGCCACCCTGACGGACCGTCCCCTCCCCCCGCGGTACGACTTCCGCAAGAGCCCGCCGCGCTGACGGGGGAGGTGCCGGCTCAGGCGCGGCAGAGCAGTTCGCCGTTCAGCACCGAGAACCAGGCGTCGGGGGCCGCGCCCCAGGCGCGCCAGGCGGCGGCGACGGCGGCCAGGCCGGCCGGGGTGGCGTGGCCGCCCTCCGTCGCGACGGAGGCGTAGGAGGAGGCCGTGGTGCGGTCGGCCCACAGGGAGGACCACCAGGCGACCTCCTCCGCGGTGGCGTAGCACCAGGCCGTCGCCGATGCCCGCACCTCGGTGAAGCCCGCCGCCCGCGCCCACGACAGCAGCCTGCGCCCGGCGTCGGGTTCGCCCCCGTTGGCCCGGGCCACCCTGCGGTACAGGTCCAGCCACTCCTCCAGGCCGGGGGTCTGCGGGTACCAGGTCATCGCCGCGTAGTCGGCGTCCCGTACCGCGACGATCCCGCCCGGCCGGCACACCCGCCGCATCTCCCGCAGGGCCCGCACCGGGTCGCCGACGTGCTGGAGCACCTGGTGGGCGTGGACCACGTCGAAGGAGTCGTCGGGGAACTCCAGCGCGTGGACGTCCGCCGTGGCGAAGTCGATCGCTCCGGACAGCCCGCGCTCCGCCGCGTGGGCGCTCGCCTGTTCCAGGACGTCCGCCGCCGCGTCGACCGCGGTGACCCGGCCGCCCGGGGCGACCAGTTCCGCCAGGTCCGCCGTGATGGTGCCCGGGCCGCAGCCCACGTCCAGCACCCGCATGCCGGGGCGCAGCTCGGGGGTCAGGTACGCGGCGGAGTTGGCGGCGGTGCGCCAGCGGTGCGAGCGCAGGACCGACTCGTGGTGGCCGTGGGTGTAGACGGCCGTCTCGTGGGCGTCGTCGTGCATGGCGGACTCCTCGTCGTCGAAGGCGTGGAACGTCGCTGAAGCGTTGTGATCACCGTAGGCGATCCGCCCGTCATCTGAGATATGCGTTTTGACATGTGGACAGCACCCTTCTGGAGCAAGGGGGTTGGCCAGGTCGGTGGCAGGGCATGGCAGGGGCGAGGACAGTGGGCCCCAGGGGGCCGGCGCACCCTACGGTGAAGGACGGTGAGACCCATGCCTCAGACGCTGCTGGACTGGCACGCCGCGGCGCTGCGGCTCTTCGGTGAGCGGGTACGGGCCGTCGGGGCCTCCCAGTGGGGCGCGGCCACCCCCTGCACCGAATGGAGCGTGCGGGACCTGGTCAACCACGTCACCGGTGAGCAGCTCTGGATCCCGCCGCTGGTCACCGAGGGCCGCACGGTGGAGGAGGTCGGCGACGCGCTCTCCGGCGACCTGCTGGGCGAGGACCCGGCGGCCGCCTGGGACCGGGCCGCTGCGGCCGGGCACGCCGCCTTCGCCGCGCCCGGGGCGCTGGAGCGGACGGTCGCGCTGTCCTACGGGCCCACGCGCGGGTCGGCGTACTGCTCGGAGCTGACGGCCGACTGCGTGGTGCACACCTGGGACCTCTCGCGGGCCATCGGCGCGGACGACCGGCTGCCCGACGACCTCGTCGAGTTCTCCATCAAGGAGGTCATGCCGTACGCCGACGGTCTCGCCGCGAGCGGCATGTACGCGGAGCCGCTCGACGTGCCGGCCGGAGCGAACGCGCAGACCCGGCTGCTGGCCCTGCTGGGGAGGAAGGGCTGACGGGGCGGCCCGGACCGCCCGGGCCGACGGGCATACCGGTGCAAATAATCGTATAAAGAACCGTGTGACGGGCAGGGCTGGTCGGTGGCGGCAGCGGAAGGCGGGCACGTGGCGGGGATGGCCGAGGGCATGGCGGAAGGCGTGGCCGGGGCGTGGCGCCGCCCGGCCCCGGAGGGGCGCGGCCCCGTCCGGTACGGTCCCCCCGCGCCCGAGCCCGGCCTGCCGGTGCTGCCCGAGCTGACCTCCGTACTCGCCGCCGCGGCGGACCGGGCCGCCCCCGAGCCACCGGGCGGCGGGGAGCCCGTACGCGAGGCCGCCTGCCGCCACTGGGCCCGGCGCGGGCTCGCCACGGCCCCGGAGAACGTGGCCGCCGGACCCGGAGCGCCCGCCCTGCTGCTGGCGCTGCTCGGGGCGTACGGCGGCGACGTGATGCTGCCCCGGCCGTGTCCCGCCTGGTGGACCCCGCAGGTCCGGCTGCTGGGACGGCGGGCGTACCACGTGCCCACCCCGGCGGAGTGCGGCGGCGTCCCCGATCCGTACGCCCTGCTGGAGACCGTACGGCGGGTCCGGGCCGAGGGCGGGGACCCGCGCGTCCTGCTGCTGTCGGTGGCCGACGACCCGACCGCGACCGTGCCGCCGCCCGAGATGCTGCGCGAGGCCTGCGAGGCGGCCGAGGCCGCCGGGCTGTTCGTGGTCAGCGACGAGAGCTGGCGCGACACCGTGCACCGGCCGCACGACACGCTGGTGCTGAGCCCCGCCGAGATGCTCCCCGACCGGGCCGCCGTCCTCGTGGACCTGGCCGGCGCGCTGCTGCCGGCCGGCTGGCCCGCCGCCGTGGTCCGCTTCCCCGGCACCCCGAGCGGCACCTGGCTGCGCGCCCGCACCCTCGACGTCCTCACCGCCACCGGCGCGCTGGTCGCGGGCCCCGTCGCGGGGGCCGCCGCGCACGCGCTGGACGAGCCCGACGCCGTCGCCGGGCGCGCCTACAAGGCGGCCGCCCTGCACGGCACGGTGGCCGCCGCCGTCCACCGGGAGCTGCTGGCCGCCGGGGCGCTCGCCCGGCCCCCGCAGGCCGGACGGCACCTGTACGCGGACCTCACCCCGCTGCGCGCCGGACTGGCCCGGCACGGAGTCGGCGACGCGATGGAACTGGAGGACTGGCTCGGCGGCCGGCTGGGCACGCCGACCCCCGGCGGGCAGCGCTTCGCCGACGAACTGGGCGCGCTGCGCGTGCGGCTGTCGACCGGACCGCTGCTGGGGGCCACCCCCACGGAGCGGCTCGCCGCGCTGGGCGCCCGCGATCCGCTGACGCTGCCGCAGGTCCGGGGCGCGCTCGACCGGCTCGGGTCGGTGCTCGCCGGGCTGGCCGACTGACTTTCCGCCCGGTCGAACCCGCCGCCGCCGAACGGAGACCCATCCGATGAGGGACCAGCCGGACGCCCCCGTGACGACCGCCCCGCCGACCACGGGCCCCGCGAGCACCGCCGCGGCGCTACGGGGCCCCGCGGCCCGGCGCCCACCGGCCCCCGCCGCGCCCCCCGGGCCCCCGCCGGGGCCCGCGCCCGCTCCCGCTCCCGCGCCGCCGGGCTCCGCCCCCGCTCCCGCTCCCGCGCCGCCGGGCCCCGCCCCCGCTCCCGCCCCCGCTCCCGCTCCCGCGCCGCCGGGCTCCGCCCCCGTGCCGCCGGGCCCCGCCGCGGCCGCCCCGCGCCCCCTGGGTGAACACCGGCTCTGGCCGCGCTCGTTCGCGGACCGGCTGACCACCCCGCTGCCCGGCGTGCGCGCCTTCGCCCGGCTGGCCCGTGAGGGCGCCTTCCGGCCCGGCCCGGACGGGCTGAGCGGGATCCCCGACCTGCCCTACGAGCCCGCCCCGCTGCCCGCCGCGCCCCCCGGCACGGTCTGCGCCACCTGGGCCGGGCACGCCAGCTGGGTGCTGCGGACCGGAGGCCTGACGGTGCTGACGGACCCCGTCTGGTCCCGGCGGATCCTGGGCACCCCGGCCCGGATGACCCCGGTCGGGGTGGAGTGGGAGGAACTGCCGCCCGTGGACGCGGTGGTGATCAGCCACAACCACTACGACCACCTCGACGCCCCCACCCTCAGACGGCTGCCGCGCGACACCGCCCTCTTCGTCCCGGCCGGACTCGCCCGCTGGTGCCGCCGCCGGGGCTTCACCCGGGTGACGGAGCTCGACTGGTGGGAGTCCGCCGAACTGGGCGGCGTACGCTTCGACTTCGTCCCGGCGCACCACTGGTCCAAACGCTCCCTGCTGGACAGCTGCCGCACCCTGTGGGGCGGCTGGGTGCTCACCGACACCGTCCACGGCCGGAAGGTGTACTTCGCGGGCGACACCGGCTACGGGCACTGGTTCGGCGAGATCGGCCGCCGCCACCCCGGCATCGACCTCGCGCTCCTGCCGATCGGCGCCTACGCCCCGCGCTGGTGGCTGCGCGAGGTGCACGCCGACCCGGAGGAGGCGGTGCAGGCCTGCCTCGACCTCGGAGCCCGCCGGATGGCCCCGATGCACTGGGCCACCTTCGTCCTGTCCGCGGAGCCCGTCATGGAGCCCCTGCACCGCGCCCGCGCCGCCTGGGCCCGCGCCGGCCTGCCCCACGAGGATCTCTGGGACCTCCCCATCGGCGCCTCCCGGCTCCTCGAGGACACCCCCTAGTCAGTCCTTGGCCCGTCCCGCCCGGGGCTTCGCCACCACGTGCATGCGCTCGCCCTGCTTCCCGAAGAGGCTGAGGATCTCGACGGGCCGCCCGTCCGCGCTGCCGAACCAGTGCGGGGTCCGGGTGTCCCACTCGGCGGCCTCGCCGGGGCCGAGGACCAGATCGTGCTCGGCGAGGACCAGCCGCAGCCGGCCGTCCAGCACGTACAGCCACTCGTAGCCCTCGTGCGTGCGCAGGTCCGGCTCGGCGCCCCGGTCCGGGATGACCATCTTGTACGCCTGGAGCGGGCCCAGGCCCTGGGTCAGCGCCACGGACGTACCGCCGTGCCGCATCGCGCGGGGCGTCATCCGCACCCGGGGATCGCCCACAGGGGGCGCCCCGACCAGGTCGTCCAGGGCCACCCGGTAGGCACGGGCGAGCGGCAGCAGCAGTTCCAGGCTCGGCCGGCGCTGCCCGGACTCCAGCCGGGACAGGGTGCTCTTGGAGATCCCGGTCTCCTCCGAGAGCGCGGCCAGGGTGAGGCCGCGCCGCGCCCGCAGCCGCCTGAGCCGGGGCCCGACCTCGTCGAGGACGGCGCGGTGGGGCGGTGGTTCGTCCATGCGGGCATTCCACCGCACGGTCCCGGTAGCGGCAACAAAGCTGAGGGTCCCGGCCGGGTTCGCCGCGGACGGCTTGCCGCTCGCCGTCCAGCTGGTGGGGCGCCGGCACCAGGACACGACCGTCGTACAGGTCGCCGCCCAGCTCGAAGCCGTCCGGCCGTGGACCGGCCGGGTACCGGACCTCGCGCGGGAGCCGGCCTGACCCCGGGCCGGACACCCCCTAAGGGGCCTGCTCCGGCAGGAAGCGGGCCGACTTCAGCGCGAGTTGCTCCGCGAAGTAGGCCGCCGCGTCGGGCCGCATCCGGGCCAGCGCCACCATGCCGGTGATGATGACGTCGCACACCTCGTCGTGCACGTCGTCCCAGCTGTGCGAGTGCCCCTTGCGCGGATTGCTCCCGGTGGCGCCGATCACCGCCTGGGCGGCCTCGCCGAACTCCTCGCCGATCTTCAGGACCTGGAGGACATGGCTCTGCGGAGGATGCACCCCGCGCGCGGCGGCGGACGCGTCGAAGCGGGCGGCGAGGGCGCGGATGGTGTCCCAGGAGGCGGAGTTCACGGTCGGACCCTGCCCGGCCGCACCCGCCGCCACACCGCCGGGGCCACGCTGATCAGCAGGGTCAGGCCGACCGCCAGCACCACGCCCTTCCACGGCTCGGAGAAGAGCGAGCCGCCCAGGATCCCGATCAGCCCGTACGTCGCCGCCCACGCGAGGCAGGCCGGGGCGTCCCCCCGGGCGAACCGGCGCAGCGGCACCCCGCCCAGCAGGCAGGCCAGCATCACCGGGATCCGGCCCGCCGGGACCAGCCGGGAGAGCACCAGCACCAGGACCCCGTGCTCGTCCAGCTTCGTCCGCGCCCGCTCCAGCCGCTCCGGCGTGGCCCGCCCGCGCAGCGACTCCAGCCAGCGCGAGCCGCCCCGCGAACGCACCCCGCGCGAGCCCAGCCAGTACAGCGCGACGTCCCCGGTGAAGGCGGCCAGCGCGGCCACCACGATCACCAGCAGCACCCCCAAGGGCAGCGACTGCTGATGGAACGCCACCACCGCGGCCGAACTCACCAGCGCCCCCGTCGGGATCACCGGCACCAGTGCCCCCACCGCCACCAGAACGAACAACGCCGGGTAGCCGACCGCCTGCTGGGTGGTCTCCGGCGGCACCCTGCTCGCGACGTCCGCCGCCGCCCGCCACGGCGTCACGGCAGCCGCACCCGTTCCCCGTGCGCGGGGACCCGTACCGCCACCTTCGGCGCGAGCAGCCCCGCGCGCCGGGCGAACTCCTCGCCCGGCGCGTGGAACTCGTGCGGCCGCACCGCGTCCATGCCGATCGGCCAGTACGTCCCGTAGTGCACCGGCACAGCCGCCGCCGGCGCCAGCCGGGCCAGCGCCCGCGCCGCGCGCTCCGCGTCCAGGTGACCCGGACCCAGGTACGGCCCCCAGCCGCCGACCGGCAGCAGGGCCACGTCCACCGGACCGACCTCCTCGGCCATCGCGTCGAACAGCCCGGTGTCCCCGGCGAAGTACGTGCGCGCCGCGCCCTGGACCACGTACCCGAGCGCCGGCGCCCGCTGCGGCCCGAACGGCAGCCGCCGCCCGTCGTGCCGCGCGCTCACCGCCCGCACCCGTACGCCCCCCTGTACGCCGATCTCCTCGCCCGGGACCACCTCCGTCACCACCAGCCCCCGCGTCCCCGCGAGCCTCGCCAGCCCCGGCACCGCCCGGCGCGCGCCGCGGGGCACCACGAGCCGGGTCCCGGGCGCCAGCAGGGCCAGCGAGGGCAGGTGCAGATGGTCGGCGTGCAGGTGCGAGACCAGCACCACGTCCGCCTCCGCCGCCTCCGGCGGAGGCACCGCCCCGCGCCGCCGCCGCAGATGCGCCAGCCGCCGGGCGAACAGCGGATCGGTCAGCACCCGCACCCCCGAGTCCCGTACCCCGCACGTGGCATGACCCCACCAGGTGATCTCGACCGGCACCCCCGCACCCCTTCCCTCGACACACCGAGCCTAGGCCTTCCCCCACCCGCCCGCGCAGAAGCGGAACACGGCGGCCCCCTCCTCCCGGAGCCCGGATCGGAGTAGGGTCGGGCGCCATGGATGCGCTGCGCGTGGCCGCGATCGCCAGCCTGGCCCCGCTCGAGGAACTCGATGCCGACCCCTTCGCCGTGGACACCCGCGGCCAGCACGCGATGTGCGCGCGCTGGGCCGCCGAGCAGGGCTACGTGGTCACCCGCCACCTGCTCTTCTACGGGCTGCGGGCCGACCACTGCGGGCTCTGGTGCGACGTGGACGCCGGGCAGGTCGACCTGTTCGTCGCCCCCAACCGGCGGGTCCTGGCCCGCGCGCTGCGCTCCGTCGAGGAGTTCACCGCCGAGTGCGAGCGGCGCGGCGTACGGCTGGAGACCGCCGGGCTCGACGAACCGACGTACACCTCCGCCATGAAGGCCGAGGTGCACCGCAGGCTGTCCATGCCGACCGCCGGCTACGACGGCACCTGAGCGCCGCCGGGCCGCCGCGTCCCGTACCTCCGTGCGCCACCCGTGTCGACCGGCCGCCCCCGCCGCCCTGTGCGACGCTGGCGGAGGGGACGCGGGGCCGGGCGCGGACCGGGGAGCGAGGCGGGTGCGGCGTGTGGCGAGGGCGGTTGCGGTGGCGGGCCGTGGGCGGGGCCCTGATACGGGTGGTGCTCGTCTGGGCGGTGTCCACCCTGACCATGCTCGTGCTCGCCGGGATCCTGCCGGACTTCCGCCTCCAGTCCGCCGACGGTGACAGCGTCACCCGGACCGGGCTGACCGCGGCCTGGGGCGCCGGGGCCTTCGGCCTGCTGAGCGCGCTGGTGTGGCCGGTGCTCGTACGGGCCCTGCTGCTGGTGCCCGCGCTGGTGCTCGGGCTGCTCGTCTTCTTCCTCAACGGCTCCCTGCTGCTGATGGCCCTCAGCCTGATCCCCGACGGGCGGGGCGCGGCCGCGGCACCCGAGACGGCGGTGGTCGTCGCCGCGGTGATGTCCGCCGTGGCCTCGGCCACCTCCACCGCGCTCGCGGTGCGCGACGACGAGGCGTACCGGCGCCGGCTGTACCGGCTCGCCGACCGGCGCCGCCGCCGGTTCGGGGCGCCCCCGGGCGGCAGCCCCGGGCTGGTCTTCCTCCAGCTCGACGGGGTCGGGTACGAGGCGCTGCGCCGGGCGCTGGCCGACGGGCTGATGCCGACGACGGCCGCCTGGCTGGAGCACAGCCACCGCGTCATGCCCTGGCACACCGACTGGTCCAGCCAGACCGGCGCCAGCCAGCTCGGCATCCTGCACGGCTCCAACTTCGACGTCCCGGCCTTCCGCTGGTACGAGAAGGACACCGGCGAGGTGATGGTCTGCAACCGGCCCACCAGCGCCGCCGAACTCCAGCGCCGCGCCGTCGTGCGGACCCGCGACGGCGGGCTGCTCAGCCTGGACGGCGCCAGCCGGGGCAACCTGTTCAGCGGGGGCGCCGACCAGCTGGCGCTGGTGCTCTCGGTCTCGGCCCGGCGGGGCCGCGCCAACCGCTCCCGCGCCGGGTACTTCGCGTACTTCTCCGACCCGGCCAACGCCGTGCGCACCGCGCTGTCCTTCGTCGCCGAGGTGGGCCGCGAGATCGGCCAGTCGCTGCGCTCACGGCTCCGGGGGCAGCGCCCCCGGGTGCCGCGCGGCGGGCTCTACCCGCTGATCAGGGCCTTCGCGACGGTGGTCGAGCGGGACGTGGTGGTCGCCGCGGTGATCGGGGACGTGCTCGCCGGCCGCGCCGCGGTCTACGCCGACCTGGTCGCCTACGACGAGGTCGCGCACCACTCGGGCCCGCGCGGCGGGGACACCGACCGGGTGCTGGCCCGCCTCGACCGGAGCCTCGCACTGATCGCCCGGGTCGCCGAGCACGCCCCGCGCGCGTACCGCTTCGTCCTGCTGTCGGACCACGGCCAGAGTCCCGGGGAGACCTTCCTCGGCCGCTACGGGCTCAGCCTGAAGGACCTGGTCCGGGCGGGCTGCGGGCTGCCCGTCTCCCGCCGGGCCGGCCGCACCCGCAGCGGGGCCGAGGCCCGCGCGGCGGTGCTGGCCGCCCTGCACCGGCCGGTGGAGGAGGCGGGGGAGGAGGCCCACCCGCCGCCCGGCCCCGACCCGGTGGTGCTGGCCTCCGGCAACCTCGGGCTGATCTCCTTCCCCGACCTGCCGGGGCGGGCCTCCCGGGCGCGGATCGAGCGGGCGCACCCCGCCCTGCTGCCCACCCTGGCCAACCACCCCGGCGTGGGCTTCCTGCTGGTGGACGGGGAGGTGCTGGGCCCGGACGGGACGGCCGCGCGGCTGGACGTACCGGGGGAGGCCGAGGAGCTGCTGGCCGCCTTCGGCCCCGGGGCGGCCCGGGCGGTCCGCCGGACGGACTCCTTCCCGCACGTGGCCGACATCATGGTCAACTCGGCGTACGACCCGCTGACCGGAGCCGTGCACGCCTTCGAGGAGCAGATCGGCTCGCACGGCGGGCTGGGCGGGGAGCAGGCGCACCCCTTCCTGATGTGGCCGACCGACCTGTCGGAGCCGGGCCCGGAGCTGGTGGGCGCCGAGGCCCTGCACACCGTGCTGCGCCGCTGGCTGCGCGAGGCGGACGGCCCCCAGGTCCCCCTGGCCGACCAGCGGCGGGACGACCCGCGGGAGGATCACCGGCCGGAGGGCCCCCCGGGTGGAACCCTTCCTTCCGCAGGGGTCCCCGCGCCGGACGAAACCCGGTGATTTGGTGCGCACTTCACCGTGGTCAACCATGTGTTGACCTGCCCACCATGTGAGACACCCAGAGGCGCACCACCGATGACCAGCACCGCAGCCCCGCCCACCGAGGACAGCACCGCCCCCGGGGCCGCCGCGGCACCCCGGGCAGCCGCCAGCCAGGACGACCGCCACGCCCGCCGCTTCGGCCTCCCGGTCGCCATCTGCCTCGTCATGGGCAACATCATCGGCGGCGGGATCTTCCTGCTCCCCGCCTCGGTGGCCCCCTTCGGCACCATCAGCCTCCTGGCCTTCGGCGTCCTGACCCTCGGCGCGATCGCCCTCGCCCTCGTCTTCGGCCGCCTCGCCGAACGCCACCCGCAGACCGGCGGCCCCTACGTCTACGTACGCGCCGCCTTCGGCGACTTCGCGGGCTTCCTCGCCGCGTACAGCTACTGGATCACCACCTGGGTCTCGAACGCCGCCCTCGCCGTGGCCTCCGTCGGCTACCTCGCGGTGCTCTTCCCGGCGGTGGGCGCCCACCGCTGGTCCATGTGCCTGGCCGCCCTGGCCGTGCAGTGGCTGCCCGCCCTCGCCAACCTGGCAGGCACCCGGTACGTCGGCGCGGTCCAGCTGGTCGCGACCGTCCTGAAGCTGGTCCCGCTGCTGCTGGTGGCCGTGGGCGGACTGTTCTTCTTCGACCCGGCGAACCTCGGCCCCTTCCAGGCCACCGGCCAGAGCCCGGTCGGGGCGGTCTCCGCCGCCGCCGCGATCCTGCTCTTCAGCTACCTGGGCGTCGAGTCCGCCGCCGTCAGCGCGGGCGAGGTCCGCGACCCGGCGCGCAACGTCGGCCGGGCCACCATCCTCGGCACCGTCGGCGCCGCCACCGTCTACCTGCTGGGCACCCTGTCCGTCTTCGGCCTGGTCGCCCACGAGAAGCTCGTCTCCTCCCAGGCCCCCTTCACCGACGCCGTCAACGAGATCTTCGGTGGCAGCTGGGGCGGCACCCTCGTCGCCGGCGCCGCCGTGGTCTCGATGGTCGGCGCGCTCAACGGCTGGACCCTGCTCAGCGCGCAGACCCCGTACGCGGCCGCCAAGGACGGGCTCTTCCCGAAGGTCTTCGAGAAGAAGAAGCGCGGCGTCCCGGTGGTCGGCGTCCTGGTCACGGCTGTCCTGGCCTCCTCGCTCACGGTCTACAACTACACGGCCGGCTCCGCGGGGGTCTTCGAGGTCCTGGTCCTGGTCACCACCTTCACCGCGACCGTGCCCTACCTGCTCTCCACCGCCGCGCAGCTGTACTTCCTGGCCTCGGGCCAGTCCGAGCGGGTCCGGCGCGGGCAGCTGGTCCGTGACGCTGCCCTCGCCGGCCTGGCCTTCGCCTTCTCGATGTGGCTGGTCGCCGGATCCGGCTACGCGGCCGTCTACCAGGGCGTGCTGTTCCTCTTCGCGGGCGTCCTGGTGTACGCGCTGATGTCCGCCCGCAAGCGCCGAGCGGCCGTTTCGCCCGCGGGGTAATTTGGAAGGAGGGGCCAGCCAGGGGGGCTCTAAGGGGTCGCCATGTCCGCGATCAGCAACAGCATCGAGATCGACCGCAGGCCCGAGGACGTCTACGCCTACGTGACGGACCCCAGGCACCTGCCGGAGTGGCAGGACAGCGCCGTATCGGTCGTTCCCATGGGCGACCTCCCCGTCCACGTCGGTTCGAGGGTCGCCATCACCCGCCAGTTCGGCAAGCGGAGGATCCCCACGACCGTGGAGTTCACGGAACTCGACCCGCCGAGGAGCTGGCACATCCACGGCGTCGACGGACCGGTCAGGCCGGACGTACAGGGCAGGATCGAACCCCTCGACAACGGGACCCGCTCGCGCGTCACCCTCTCCGTCGACTTCGAGGGCCACGGCCTGGGCAGGGGCCTCGTCCCCCTCGTGGTGAAGCCCAGGATCCGCAAGGAGATGCCCCGCAGCGAGGAGAAGCTCAAGCACCTGCTCGAGCACTGAACCGGAAAAGACCGGGACGTGGAAACGCGGAGGCCCGCGCCGTACGGCGCGGGCCTCCTTCGTGCTGCGGCGGGATCAGTCCAGGTAGTCGCGCAGGACCTGCGAACGCGACGGGTGGCGCAGCTTCGACATGGTCTTGGACTCGATCTGGCGGATGCGCTCACGGGTGACCCCGTACACGCGGCCGATCTCGTCCAGGGTCTTCGGCTGGCCGTCGTTCAGGCCGTAGCGCATGGAGACCACGCCCGCCTCACGCTCGGAGAGCGTGCCCAGGATCGACTGCAGCTGCTCCTGGAGGAAGGTGAAGGACACGGCGTCGGCCGGCACGACCGCCTCGGAGTCCTCGATGAGGTCACCGAACTCGCTGTCGCCCTCCTCACCCAGCGGGGTGTGCAGGGAGATCGGCTCACGGCCGTACTTCTGGACCTCGATGACCTTCTCGGGGGTCATGTCGAGTTCCTTGCCCAGCTCCTCCGGGGTGGGCTCGCGGCCCAGGTCCTGGAGCATCTGGCGCTGCACACGGGCGAGCTTGTTGATGATCTCGACCATGTGCACGGGGATGCGGATGGTGCGCGACTGGTCGGCCATGGCACGCGTGATCGCCTGCCGGATCCACCAGGTCGCATACGTGGAGAACTTGAAGCCCTTGGTGTAGTCGAACTTCTCCACGGCGCGGATCAGACCGACGTTGCCCTCCTGGATCAGGTCCAGGAAGAGCATGCCGCGGCCGGTGTAGCGCTTGGCCAGCGAGACCACGAGGCGGAGGTTGGCCTCCAGCAGGTGGTTCTTGGCGCGGCGGCCGTCCTCGACCAGGATCTCCAGCTCGCGCTTGAAGGCGGGCTTGTGGTCCTCCTCCTCTTCGAGCTTGTACTCGGAGAACAGGCCCGCCTCGATGCGCTTGGCGAGCTCGACCTCCTGCTCGGCGTTGAGGAGCGGCACCTTGCCGATCAGCTTCAGGTAGTCCTTGACGGGGTCGGCGGTGGCGCCGGCCACCATGACCGTCTGCGCCGGGGCGTCGTCCTCGTCGTCGTCGGACAGCACGAAGCCCTGGGTGCCGCTCGCCTTGGGGGCCTCTTCCTCGGCCTCGTCGGCGAGGTCCTCGACGGCCCAGTCCTCGCCCTCGGCGGCCGGGGTCTCGCCGTCGTCGGCGTCCTTGGCGCCCTTCTTCGTGGCGGCGGTCTTCTTGGTGGCCGTGGCCTTCTTGGCCGCGGTCTTCTTGACCACGCGCTTCTTGGGCTCGGCGCCGGCCTCGGCCGACACCTCCTCCCCGGCGGCGGCCGACGGAGCGGATATCGCCGCGGCGGCGGCCGGAGCGGTGGCCGAGGCCTTGCGCGCGCCGATGGGGCGCGGCGCGGCGGCCTTCTTCGTCACGGTGCGGGCGGGGGCGGCGGCTGCCTTGCGGGGCTTCTTGGCAGCAGCCTTGGTGGCGGGGGCGGCGCTGACGTGGAGGGCGACACCCTCCTCGTCCAGGACCTGGTTCAGGCTGCGCAGGACCCGCTTCCACTGGTCCACCGGGATGCGGCCGGCCTCGAAGGCCTGGCGGACATCGTCACCGTTGATGTGACCCTGCTCGCGGCCGCGCTCGACGAGCGCTACCAGGGCCTCGGATTCGGCGATCTCCGGAGGGAACGTACGGGACGGGCTGAGCGACACAAGGAGCCTCTCGTTGCGAACAGATAAGGGGTGGGCGGGACATCATCGCGCGAACTCGGGAAACAGACCCGAGGGGGGTCTGTATTCCGGGGCCGCGCGAGGACACCTGTCGGTTCATCGCATGCCCGAGTCGATTCGTTACGCGCTGAATTGAGTGACCTGCGCCACGCTGTGGCCGCGCAACCGATCCGGCGTGGATCCGTCCGCCCTCTTCGTCAGCCCTTTTTGCGGGCCTCGATGAGGAAACGGGCGGTGTGCGCGACGAACGGACCTTCGCGTTCGATCCGTTCGTGGAGCTCCCGCAGCCGGTCCCGGTACTGCCCGACCGTGAAGCCGGGCACCATCCAGATCACCTTCCGGAGAAAGTAGATCACGGCTCCGATGTCGTGGAACTCCGTACGCAGCCGTTCGGAGCGCAGGTCGACGATCTCCAGGCCGGCGCCGGTGGCGTCGGCGACCGCGTCGTCGGGGTGGCGGCCGCGCCGGACCTCCTCCGGCTGCGGGCCGAGGAAGTACTCGACGAGCTCGAAGACGCTGGCCGGACCCACCTGCTGCGAGAGGTAGGCGCCGCCCGGTGTCAGCACCCGGGCGATCTCGTCCCACCAGATGGTCACCGGGTGCCGGCTGGTGACCAGCTCGAAGGCCTCGTCGCCGAAGGGCAGCGGCGGCTCGTCGGTGTCCGCGACCACGACCGCGCCCAGCGGGTGCAGCAGCCGGGTGGCCCGTTCGATGTTCGGCGGCCAGGACTCCGTGGCCGCCATCAGCGGGGGCAGGGGGCCCGCCCCGGCGAGCACCTCGCCCCCGCCGGTCTGGATGTCCAGGGCGGAGCGGACCCGGGCCAGGCGCTCGCCCAGCAGCCGCTGGTAGCCCCAGGAAGGCCGCTGCTCGGTGGCCCGGCCGTCGAGCCAGGAGAAGTCCCAGCCGTCCACGGAGACGGACTCGGCCTCGGCGACGAGATGGTCGAAAGTGCGCGTCATGTCTCGATCGTCCCAGCCCGGGCCCCGGTCAACCACCCGATATCTCGACTACAGTGGGACCGGGCCGTGACTGGCGTTCGGGTGGATCACCACCGGGGAGCGGCCCGGCGTACCTCTGTACGTCGTCTGCCGCGCGCCTGGGCGAACCGCGATCCGCAGCGACGTTCAGGAGACCCCGTGACGACTGCCCCCACCGCCACCGCCCAGCTCATGGACGGCACCGGCCTCGCCCGCCGTGTCTCGGAGCGGACCGCCGCCCTGGCGGCGAAGATCACCGAGCGCACCGGCACCGCCCCCTGTCTGGCCACCGTCCTGGTGGGCGAGGACCCCGCGTCCGTCACCTACGTACGGATGAAGCAGAACCGTTGCGCCAAGGCCGGGATCACCTCCCGCCACGTGGAGCTGCCGGCCGAGACCACCACCGAGGAGCTCGTCGCCGCCCTCACGGCCCTCTCCGAGGACCCGGAGATCAGCGGCATCCTGCTCCAGCACCCCGTCCCGCACCACATCGACGAGCGCGCCGCCTTCGAGGCCATCGCCCCCGGCAAGGACGTCGACGGTGTGACCATGCACTCCTTCGCCGCCATGGGCTTCGGCCTGCCCGGCTTCGTCTCCTGCACCCCCGGCGGCATCATGCGCCTGCTCGCCGAGTACGAGGTGGACCTCACCGGCAAGCACGCCGTCGTGGTCGGCCGCAGCGCGATCCTGGGCAAGCCCGCCGGGATGCTGCTGCTGGAGCAGAACGCCACCGTCACCTACTGCCACTCCCGCACCCAGGACCTGCCCTCGATCGTGCGCCAGGCTGACGTCCTGGTCGCCGCCGTCGGCAAGGCCGAGTTCATCCGGGGCGAGGACATCAAGCCCGGCGCGGTCGTCCTGGACGCCGGGTACAACGAGGGCAACGTCGGCGACGTCCACTTCGAGTCGGCCGCCGCCCGCGCCTCCCTGATCACCCCGGTGCCCGGCGGTGTCGGCCCGATGACCATCGCGGTCCTGCTGGAGCAGACCGTGCAGGCCGCCGCCGCCCAGGCCGGGCTGGACCTCGACGAGCTCTGACCCACAAGGCCACCCCCTACGAGCGGCCCGCCGGGACCCCCTGGCGGGCCGCCGCCACGATGGGCGAGCTGCGGAAGGCGCGGGCGAGTGCGGCCATCGGCTGGCTGTCGAGGCGGTACGGGGCCGGGTCCGCGGGCCCGGGACCCGGGTCCCCCGCCCGCTCGGCGGCGGCCCGCGCCCGGCAGGCGGCGGCGAGCATGGCCGCGTCCGCCACCACGGAGGCACCCGCCTCCGCCAGGCCCTGGCGGCGCGCGGCCTCGTACGCGGCCGACCGTACGGCGGGGTCGAACCAGCCCGCGAGGGCCAGCAGCCCGTCGTCGATCACCGACTCGCGGTGGATCAGCCGGATCCCGACCGGCGACCACCAGGTCAGCGGAACCGTCGCCACATTGCGGCTCGCGAACCCGCGCAGCGCCTTCCACAGCGGGCGCAGCCGCCGGTACTGGCTGAAGTCCCGCCAGGTCGCCGAGCCGCCGACCATCGGGACGATGAACCCGGAGCCCACCAGCAGCGCCGCCGCCGAGGCCAGCGGCGGGGCCACGTACGTGGACAGGGCGTCCCAGTCGTGGCCCGCCCAGCGGGCACCCACCGCCGCCCACTTCGCGACGAGGTACCCGAGGTCCATCACCCCGCCCAGCATGAGCAGCGCCAGCCCGGTCCGCAGCAGCCGCAGCGCGGGGTCGACCCGTAGCATCCACTTCAGGCAGAGCAGGCTCAGCGCGGCGCTGCCCGCGGTGTGCGCCAGCAGGTAGCAGACGATCATCTCGCGCAGCCACGGCGTGTTGGCGTAGTACGTGTCCAGGTCCCGCAGCCGCTCCACCGGCGCGTCACCGATCACGAACAGCACCACGATCAGCACGGTGACCGCGCCGAACACCCCCACCGTCAGCCAGGTCGCCCGCCGCAGGACCGCCGCCGGACCTCCCGCCCAGTGCAGGATCAGCACGATCGAGGCCCCCGAGAAGGCGGTCAGGACGCCGTACACCAGCGGGGCGGCGAAGTTGACGACACCGGTGAGGTCGTTGACCGCCGCGAGGGACGGCGGGGCCGCCAGGAAGGTGAGCAGGCAGCCGACCGCCAGCAGCGCGCAGACGGCCCGCATCAGCGGCTGGTCCCAGCCCCGGCGCAGCGCCGGGGCCTTGATCAGCAGGGCCAGCACCATCACGGAGCCCGCCAGGTAGAGGGTCAGGCCGTCCTTCACCACCGGGACCGGCCAGAGGTGCCGGCTCCGTCGAGGCCCGCGACCGCCCGCTCGGCCGCCGTCAGCGGCGGAGCCGTCGGGGCGTCCCTGCCGGAGGTGCGCAGCACCCGCCAGACCACCTCCGGCCGGAACCAGGCGGTGGGCGGGCTGGACATGGTGATGACCTCGAAGAAGGCGCCGGTGAGCCGCTCCTCGGTGCTCGCCCCCGCCACCAGCCGGCCGACGTAGGCGTCGAGCAGCCCCGCCCCCGGCTTCGGCTTCGTGCCGGTGGCTCCGGGGTAGCGGATGTCCTGCGAGGTGGCCAGCTCCCAGGCGGCGGCCACCTGCGGGGTGAGGGCGCGCTGTGCGGCCCTGCCGAAGCCGGGCCGGGCCGGGTCCCCGGCGCGCAGCAGGGCGCGGACGGCGAGCAGGCCCTGCGCGGCGACGGTCATGCCCTGCCCGTAGACCGGGTTGAAGGTGGCGACGGAGTCCCCGACGGCGAAGAAGCCGTCGGGCAGGTCCGCCTGCTCGAAGTGGATGCGGCGGTTCGCGGTGCTCTGGGTGACGGCGACGCCGGTGAGCGGCTTCCTCCCCTCCAGCAGCCGGCCGACGACGGGGTCCCGGACGCTCCTGGCGAAGGGGACGAAGGCGTCGGGGTCGTCGGTGGGCCGGCCGCCGCGGGTGCCGGACAGGGTGGCCTGCCACTGGCCGTTCTCGATCGGGACGATCGTCGCGGTCCGGCCCGGCACGGGCACCCGGGGGTCGGACTGGACGTTGACGATGGGGAAGCCCAGCTCGTGGGCTTCGGCGGGCGCCTCGAAGACGCGGGTGGCGTAGACCAGGCCGGAGTCGACCTCGGCCTGCCGGATACCGCGCACCCCGAGCGCCTCCAGCCAGGCGCGGGCCCGGGACCCGCGCCCGCCGGCGTCGACGACGAGGTCGGCCGGGAGCAGCCGGCCCTGCTCCTCGGGGGTGTCGGCGCGGACGCCGGTGATCCGGGCGGCCGTGCCCTCCAGGGACCGCACCCGGCTCCGCTGGAGGGTGGTGACCCCCGGGAGGGCGGTCACCCGGCGGCGGACCACCGAGTCGAGCAGGTCGCGGCCGCAGGAGATGTTGAACTGGGTCTCGCCGCCACGGGGGAGCCAGCCCCGGGCGGTCATCGACACCAGGTCGGTGGGCAGGCTGCGGCGCAGCGCGCCGGCCGCCGTCCAGTCGTCGGTGATGCCGGGCAGGATCTCCTCGATGGCGCGGGCTCCGGCCGACCACATGACGTGCACGTGCCGGGCCTGCGGGAGCCCGCGCCGGGGCACGGGGCCTTCGGGCAGGGTGTCGGCGTCGATGATCGTGACCGTCGCGTGCTCGGCGAGGACGGCGGCCGCGAGCAGGCCCGCCATGCTGCCGCCGATGACGACGGCATGGCGCTGCGGGGAGGACTGGTGCATCGCGTGGTGCTCTCTGTCGGACCGCGCGGCCCCGGGCGGCGGCGCGGGCGGGTGAAGGCGGCGGGCGGAGGAGGTGGCGGGCGGAGGAGGTGGGCGCAGGCGGCGGCGGGGGAGGGGGCGGAGGGGCGGCGCGGGTGGGAGCGGGCGTCGGGCGGGACGCGCTCAACGGCTCCAGCCGAGCGAGGACTTGATCCGTTCGATCTCCTCCGAGAAGGGCTCCTGCCGGGGTGGGGGCAGGAAGGCCTTGAGGATCTTGCCGAGGTGCAGGCCGAAGGTCTCGGCCCGGATCTCGGCCGGGTCCTCGTGGTCGGCGCGGGCGGCCGCCTGCCGGATCACGCACTCCAGCGCGGAGTCCGGGCGCAGCAGCTCCGCGAGGCTGCCGCGGGGTCCCGTCAGGCGTGCGGCCACCGTCAGGCCGTGGCCGTCGCAGGCGCCCTCCTCGATGTGCCACAGCTCGTGGCAGGCGATGACCAGCTGGTGCTCGGGCCGGGTGCGGGCCTCGACGACGACCAGGTCGCGATCTTCGAGCTGGAGCCACAGTCCGCTGGCGGTCTCCGGCGGGAAGGGGGCGAAGTGGTAGTCCACCGGCCGGCCGCTGCGGCGCCCGAAGGCCGCGCACAGCGCCCCGATGATCTCGGCGGCCCCGGCCGGGCGGGTGAGCCGCGCGTCCGCCAGCAGCTCGGCGCCGAGCCTCCGCATGGTCCGTGTGGTCCTCATGGCGCTTCCCCCTCGGCGGTAGTACGGGTCCGTGGGCGCCGGCTTCCCGGCCCCGGGTCGGGCGGTCCGCGGCTGTCGCCCGGTCAGGCCTGCCACGTCCGCCGGCGCCACGACGCGGCGGCGCCCGGCCGCCGCGGTGGGGTCGGTTCGGGCGGTGGCTCGCACCGGAAGGTTCTCCGTATGTCGGCAGGACGTTCGGTGGCTCGGTGCGGTGAAGCCTAACCGCCGGTCCCGCCCCTAACCACCGCATCCCCCAGACTTCCCGCCACCGGCCCCCGCGGCCCGCGCGGGGGCGGCCCGTCCGCCGCCATGACCCCGGAGGTAATCGACCGCGCGGGGGGCCCGGCGGCACAGTGGGGTCATCGGGTTCCGGGGCCGCGCACTCGGCTCCGGGGCCCGTCTCCCACCTGGCCGTTCGACCTCGACGGAGGCTGATCCACCGTGTCCGCAACCCTGCTCGGCAGCATCGCCCGCACCACCGTTCCGCAGACCGTGCTGCGCCGCTTCCTCGCCCTCGACTCCGTGGTCACCACCGGCAACGGGCTCGCGTACGTCGCCTTCTCCGCCCCGCTGGGGCGGCTGCTCGGGGTCGGGCAGGGGCTGTTGCTGGAGCTCGGCGTCCTGTTGGTGCTGTACGGCGCCGCGGTCGGCTGGCTGGCCTCGCGCAGCCAGCCCCCGGCACTCGCCGTGAAGGCCGTCGTCGAGACCAACTACGCCTGGGCCGCGCTGAGTCTGGTCGCCCTCGTGGTGTGGTTCTCGCCGACCGCCGCCGGGACCGTGTGGATCCCGGCGCAGGCCCTCACCGTCGCCTCGTTCGCCCTGCTCCAGCAGCTCGCCCTGCGCTCAGTCCCCTCAGTCTCCGAGTGAGCGCAGGTACTTCACCGTCGCCGGGTCGGCCGGGAGCATCGTCTCGATGGCCAGCTCGGCGACGGTCACGTCCATCGGCGTGTTGAAGGTCGCGATGGACGACACGAAGGACAGCAGGTGGCCGTCGTGCTCGATGACCAGCGGCAGCGCGATGTACGGGACGGGCTCGTCCGGTTCGCGGTCGCCCGGACGCTCGGCGACCGGATACGCCGACACCTCCTCGTACAGCGCACGGAGCGGCTCGGACCGGGCCAGCGCGATCTGGCGCTCCATCTGGGCCAGCAGGTGCCCGCGCCACTCCTCGAGGTTGCGGATCTTCGGGGCCAGGCCTTCGGGGTGCAGGGTGATCCGCATGGCGTTCAGCGGCGGGGTCAGCAGGTGCTGCGGCAGTCCGTCCAGCAGCATCAGGATGCCCCGGTTGGCGGCGACGACGTCGTACGTGGCGTCCACGACCAGCGCGGGATAGGGCTCGTATCCCGTCAGCAGCCGCTGTATGCCCTCGCGCAGTGTCTCCATCGACGGGTCGTCCAGCGCCGTCTGCGCGTAGTGCGGGGCGTAACCCGCAGCCAGCAGCAGCGCGTTGCGCTCCCGGACCGGCACGTCGAGCCGGTCGGCCAGCCGCAGCACCATCTCCTCGCTCGGCCGGGACCGCCCCGTCTCGATGAAGCTGATGTGCCGCGACGAGGAGTCGGCGCGGCCCGCCAGCTCCAGCTGGCTGATCCCGCGCCGCTCCCGCCATGCGCGGAGCAGGGCACCGACCGTGGGCGTCGTGGTGGTCATGCCCACGACGGTAGCCGAGCGGGGCCGGCCGGGCTCAGCCGAGGTCGAAGACGTTCCGCAGGCCGAGACGGTAGCGCCACAGGTCGTGCCGCTTGGCGGACTCCAGCTCCGGGGGCCGGAAGCGCGGGATCACCGCGCACCTCGCCGCCGCCGAACCCTCCCGGTCCAGCAGGGCGTTGACGGCCGCGCGGGCCGAGGCGTTCGCGCCCTCCATCGTCGCCAGGTCGATGTCGACGGCCACGTAGTCCCCGCTGAGGAAGAAGTTGGGGATGCGGGTGCCCGCGCTCGGCCGGTTGTGGAAGGTGCCGGTCGGGTGGATCAGCAGCTCGTCCTGGTTGGTGGGCCGCGGAGTGCCCAGCCCGTCCACCCCCGGGTCCAGGAACCAGGAGTGCAGGACGCGGTCGGCCAGCGGGGTCTTCCCGGTGTCGTTGAGGGAGGCCTTCAGCTGCGCCCACACCTCGCGCGCCACCTCCTCCCGGGTGCACTGCTTGGCCGTCTTCCCGTAGAGGATCCCGGGCTTGTCCCACTCCGAGATGTCCACCGACAGGCAGTCCACGGCCGCGCCGTCGCCGTAGTCGGCCGGGAAGTCCCGGGCCGGCCAGTGCTCGGCCTGCTGGATCGCCGTCAACGACCAGGGCGAGTCGATGCAGTTGAGGTGTCCGTGCACCAGCGGGGCGCGCTCGGTCAGATAGAACTGGATGCCGGTCATCCAGTCGGTGCGCAGCAGGTCGCAGCGCCCCAGCATCGGGTCGGCGGCCCGCAGCCCCGCGCTCCAGGTGCGGCGGGCGTGTTCCACGGGCAGAGCGCTGACGTAGTGGTCGGCGGTGACGGTCTGCCGTGCCCCGTCCGGGTCCAGGGCTCCGACCCCGCTCACGCGGCCGTCCGCGTACCGCACCTCCTGGACCGTCCAGCCGATCCTGAACTCCACGCCGAGGGAGCGCAGGTGGTGCTCCCAGGGGTCGATCCAGGCCTCGTTCGTCGGCAGGTTGAGGATCCGGTCCGGCGGGCCGTCCGCGCCCCGGCCCAGCGCGTTGCAGACGAAGGCCTCCCCGAGGGTGCCGACCGTACGGGTCGAGGCCTCCTCGGCCTTGGTGGCCACGATGTTGCGGGTGATGCCCACGGCCAGGATGCGCTGGTATTCGGCCGACATCTGCGCGGCCCGGGTGAACTCCCACCACGGTGTGTGCTCCCACACCTCGTCGCGGCGCTCGTCGCAGCTGGTGAGGAAGACCAGCACGCGGTTGACGAAGTACGCCGTCTCGTGCGCGGGGAGCCGGACCAGGGACTGCAGGATGCCGGTCAGGGCGCGCCGCAGCTCGTCGGGCGTCAGCTCGGCGGGGGAGTGGCCGGGCCAGGGGATGGGTGCGCGCAGGTCCTCGCGGCCGGCCGCCCGGGCGAACATCATCTCGCGCGGGGCCACGAGGTTGTCCCACACGCCGCCCGCGTTGCCGGGGAAGGGGATGCGCCGCATCGTGTCCGGCAGGTTGTGGTAGATGCCGGGGATGAAGCGGAACCCGTGTTCGGCCGGCAGGGGTCTGCGGCCGCCCCGGGCGCTGCCGGGCACGTCCATGCTGCGGGCCTTGCCGCCGAGCGCCCGGCGCTCGTACACCGTGACGGCGTAGCCGCGTTCGGCGAGTTCGTGCGCGGCGGTCAGCCCGGCCACCCCGCCGCCGAGCACGGCGACGCGGCGCCCGTTCGGGGGCGGTGGGCCGGCCGCCGCCGCGGCCGGTGCCGCGCCGGCCCCCAGGGCCGGGAGGGCGCCGGCGGCGGCCGCCGCACCCGCGATGAACGCACGCCTCGAACTGCCCGTACCGCTCGTGCCGGTCATGCCCCGCCTCCTTGTTACCGGTGGTAATGCTTGGTCCGGCGCAGGAGCATAGGGGGAGCGGCAAGGGCCCGGAAGCGCTGCGAAGCACTCGGGCGCACTATGGCGGGAAAGGTTCACCACGGCGTGCGCTGTGGAAAGCTGACTGCACATCACGGGGAAGGAGACAGCGGATGCCGAGCGAACCGCTTTCGCAGAAGGAGATCGAGGACCGGCTCCGGGAACTTCCCGGCTGGGCCTTCGAGGACGACCGGATCCGGCGCACGTACCGGGTGGGCACGCACCGGGCCGCGAGCGCCCTGGTCGCCCACATCGCCGTGGTCCAGGACGAGCTGAACCACCACTCGGACCTCACCCTCGGCTACAACACCGTCCGCCTCTCGGTGAACAGCCACGACGCGGGCGGTGTCGTCACCGAGCAGGACTTCGCCCTCGCCGAACGCGTCGAAGCCCTCGCCCCCGCCCACGGAGCGAGCTGACGCCTCCGAACGGGGTCAGGCCGGTTCCAGCCGCCACCACTGGGAGGGCGAGTCGGTGTCCTCGCCCTGCCGGGCCCGTCCCTCGCCGTCGGCCTCCAGCAGCAGCCCGCTGATGCACGCGACCAGGGACACCACCCCCGGATCGTCCAGGTGCTCCTCCACGAGCCACTCCTGCGCGCCGAAGGCGTTGGCCCGCCACACCTGCACCCGCGCACCGCTGTCGGTCGAGGCGTTCGCGACGTCCAGGCGCCGGCCGTTGTCCTCGCTCACCACGTGGAAGATCCCGCCGCCGCTGTGCACCGGAGAGATCCGCCACCGGCGGGCGGCGGCCGGAGCGGGCGGCCCGTCGGGGCCCACCCGCACCCGGGAGGCGCCCTCCAGCTGGAGCACCAGCCCACTGTCCACGTTGCGGATCCGGTAGATCCCGTCAGGGAGTATCACGTGTTCCTCAGTTGACTCGGTTGCCTCAGTTGTCGAAGACGGCCGGGTCCGGCCCGATCCGGTGGCCGCCCGCGCCCAGCGCGTCCAGCGCCGCCAGGTCGTCCGCGTCCAGCTCGAAGCCGAAGACGTCCAGGTTCTCGCGGATCCGGGACGGGGTCACCGACTTCGGGATCACGATGTTGCCCAGCCGCAGGTGCCAGCGCAGCACCACCTGCGCGGGGCTGCGGCCGTGCTTGGCGGCCACCGAGGCCACCGCCGGCAGGGCCAGCAGCTCCTTGCCCTGGCCGAGCGGGGACCAGGCCTCGGTGGCGATGCCGAGGGAGGCGTGCAGGGCCCGCAGTTCGGCCTGCGGGAACAGCGGGTGCAGCTCGATCTGGTTCACGGCCGGGACCAGCGGGCTCACGGTACGCAGCCGCTCCAGGTCCTCCGGACGGAAGTTCGACACGCCGACCGCCCGGGCCCGGCCGCTCGCCGCGATCTCCTCGAAGGTCTGCCAGATCGTCAGGAAGTCGTCCCGCATCGGGCGCGGCCAGTGGATCAGGTACAGGTCGAGGTAGTCCAGGCGCAGCTTGCCGAGCGAGTCGTCGAAGGCGCGCAGCACCTCGTCCCGGCCCCAGCGGTGCTTCGGGCTGTTCCACAGCTTGGTGGTGACGAACAGTTCCCCGCGCGGCACCCCGGAGGCCGCCAGGGCCTTGCCGGTGCCCCGCTCGTTGCCGTAGGCCGCCGCCGTGTCGATGCTGCGGTAGCCGGCCTCCAGTGCGGTCGCGACGGTCTTCTTCGCCTCGGAGTCCGGCACCTGCCAGACGCCGAAGCCGAGCTGGGGCATGGACGTGCCGTTGTTGAGCCGGACGGCGGGCACCTGGTTCACGTCTCGTTCGTTCCCTCGGGTTCGGTGGTGCGGTGTGGCCGCGCCGCGCCACGGCGTACGCGGGGCGGCAACCGGCCTGCCGCCCACCCTATTCCCGCCACCAGCCCCCCACCCCGCCCCACCACCCGGACGGCCGCCCCCGCCGCGCCGCCGGGGAAGGGACGGCCTACGCCGCCGTGCCCAGGTACGCCTCCCGGACGCGGGGGTCCGCCCGGACCTCGGCCGGGGTGCCCTCGGCGAGGACGGCGCCCAGGTCCAGGACGACGACCCGCGCGCAGAGGTCCATCACGAAGGCCACGTTGTGCTCGACCAGCAGCACCGCGCAGCCCTCCTCCCCGGCCAGCCGCCGCACCACCCGCGCCAGCTGCTCCCGCTCCGGGGCCGACATCCCCGACGCGGGCTCGTCGAGCAGCAGCACCCGCGGCGGATCGGCCACCGCGCGGGCCAGTTCCACCATCCGGGCCTGCCCCACCGGCAGCCCGCCGGCGTACGAGGACCCGAGCGCGCCGATCCCGCAGTCCGCCAGCACCCGCTCCCCCCGCTCCCGCCGGGCCCGCTCCCGGGCCCGCCGCGCGGGGAGGGCGAGCAGGTCGGCGGCCGGCCCGCCCCCGCCGCCCCGCCACTCCTGGGCGACGAGCACGTTGTCGGCCACGCTCAGCTGCCCGAACAGCTGCTGCCGCTGGAAGGTCCGGCGCATCCCGTGCCGGGCCCGCCACACGGGGGAGCGGCGGGTGATGTCCACCCCGTCGAGCAGCATCCGCCCCCGGTCGGGGCGCCGGATCCCCGACACCACGTCGAACAGGGTGGTCTTCCCGGCCCCGTTGGGCCCGATCAGCCCGCACACCTCGCCGGCCCGGATCCCCAGGTCCACGCCGCTCAGCGCCCTGACCCCGCCGAAGCGCACACTGATCCCGCTCGCCCGGAGCACGTACCCGCCCGTACCGCTCATGTCCCCATCCCCAGGTAGGCCTCGGTGAGCCGGTCCGCCTCCACCTCGGCCCGGGGGCCGCACCAGGAGACCCGGCCCTGGGCGAGGTAGGCCACCGTGTCGGCGATCCCGAGGATCTCGGCGGCCTTCTCCTCCACCAGCAGCAGCGCGGTGCCGGCGTCGCGGAGCTCGGTCAGCAGCGCGTACACCTCGTCCACCACGCGCGGCGCGAGCCCGAGCGAGGGCTCGTCCGCGATCAGCACCCGCGGCGGGCGCTGCAACAGCGGGGCGAGCGCGAGCAGCTGCTGCTCCCCGCCCGACAGGGAGCCGGCGGCGACGCCGCGCCGCTCCCGCAGGCGCGGGAAGCGCCCGTAGACGGCGTCCCGCTCGCCGGGGTCCTCCAGGTACAGCGCCAGGTTCTCCTCGATGGTGAGCGCGGGGAAGATCCCCCGCCCCTCGGGGGCGAGCAGCACCCCGGCCCGCGCCCGCCGTACGGCCCCGTCCCGGGTGGCGTCCCGCCCGGCCACGCGGACCGTCCCGCCGGTGAGCGGCAGCAGCCCGGCGGCGACCCGGCAGGCGGTGCTCTTCCCGGCCCCGTTGGGCCCGAGGACGGCGAGGATCTCCCCCTTGCGCACGGCGAGATCGACCCCGTGCAGGACGAGCCCGCCGTCGTACCCGGCCGTGACGCCGCACAGTTCCAGGGCGGGCCCCGCTGGGTCGGGACGCGCGGCGGGACCGGGCCCTGCGGGGCTTTCCCCCACCCCGCCCCTTCCCGGCGTACCGAATCTGCGGCTCCGCCGCGTGGGGGCTCCGCCCCGGACCCCGGCCCTCAAGCGCCGGGCAGGCTGGATCTCGGCCTCGCCGGCGTTCGAGACGCTGGGGGTATCCCCAGCGGTAGCCGGGGGCGGAGCCCCCGCCCGGTTCGGGGCGGAGCCCCGGGAACGGGCGCTCGGGGCGGAGCCCCGGGTTTCGGGAAGGGGCGGGGTGGGGGAAGGCCCCGCAGGGCCCCCGGCCCCGGATCGCCGCTTGGCCAACCGCACCGGGATCGCCGCGCAGTACCCGTCCGGATCATTGGCGAGGGCCAGGCCGGCCAGGCCGAAGAGGATCACCGGCAAGTGGGCCGACGCCGTCACGTAATCCGCCAGCACCCGCGGGGCCACGGCGAACACCAGCCCCGCCACCACCGCGTACGGCGCCCGCCGGACCCCGGCCGCGACCACCACCGCCAGCCACACCAGCCCCGTCATGGCGGTGAAGTCCGTCGCCGTGATCCGGGTGTTGTACGAGGCGTACAGCACGCCCCCGAACCCGGCCAGCCCCGCCGACAGGGTGAACAGCAGCAGCTTCGTCCGCAGGACGGACACCCCGGAGGCCATCGCCGCCGCCGGAGCCGACCGCACCGCCAGCATCGCCCGCCCCGACGGGGAGTTGCGCAGCGCGCCCAGACCGGCCGCCACCAGCGCGACCAGTACCACCAGCGCCACCCCCAGCGCCCGGTCGTCGGACAGGTCCAGCGGGCCGATCACCGGCCTCGGCACCGGCCACCCGGCGTCCCCGCCGCGCAGCCACCGCATCTGGAACAGCACCTGGTCGGCGAGGAACGCCAGGGCCAGGGTGGCCAGGGCCAGCGAGCGTCCCCCGAGGCGCAGCGCCGGCAGCGCGACCAGCGCCCCCAGCGCGGCGGCCACGCAGGTCCCCGCCGCCAGCGCCACCGCGAAGGGCCAGCCCCGGCTCATCAGCAGCCCCGCCACGAGCGCGGCCCCGGTGACGAAGGTGGCCTGCGCCAGCGAGACCATCGCGCCGAGCCCGGTCACCACGGTGAAGGACATGAACACGAGCCCGACGGCCAGCCCCTGCGCCAGCAGCCCGCTCCAGAACGGGGTGGTGACGGTGTAGAAGGCCGTGCACAGCAGTGCGGCCCCCACGGCCCACACCCCCCACCGCCGCCCCCACGAGGCCCCCGCCAGATGGTCGGGCGGCGGTGGTTCCACGGCCGTGACCCCGGCCGTCCGGGCCCGCCGGGTCAGCACCAGCAGGCCGCCGAACAGGATCAGGAACGGCACCGCCGTCCGGAAGCCGGTGATCCCCTCGGCGAAGGACGCGTACCCGGCGACCAGGTTCTGCACCACCCCGAGCCCGAGCCCGCCCGCGAAGGCCAGCGGTACGGAGGTGAACCGGCCGATCACGGCGGCCGTCGCCGACACGAACAGGAACAGGGTGAAGTCGTGCGCCGACAGCCCCAGCAGCGGGGTCGCCAGCACCCCGGCGAGCCCGGCCAGCCCCGAGGCGATCATCCACGCCACCGACGACAGCCGGTCGGCGCTGATCCCGCGCAGCTCGGTCAGCGTCCGGTTGTCGACGGCGGCCCGCAGCCGCAGCCCCAGCCGGGTGCGGCGCAGCAGCACCCACAGGGCCGCCGCCACCACCGCCGTCACCACCCAGGTGATCAGCTGGTCGGAGTCCACGCCGACCCCGTCCGCGAGCTGCCAGGACCGCGCGGGGCTCGGCCCGACCCCCGGCAGCCCGAACTGGTTCTCGGCGGGCCTGAGCGCCACGCCCGCCTCCGTCAGCAGCTCGACCGCCCACAGCCCGGCCGCCGGCAGCGCCACCAGCAGGCCGATGGTCGCCACGATCTGCGCGGTCTCCCCGACCCGCGCGAGCCGGCGGAACATCAGCCGGTCCAGGCCCCACCCGAGCCCGGGTGCGAGTACGCAGACCACCAGCAGGGCGGCCGGGACGGCCGGCCAGCCCAGCCCGGAGTGCAGCTCGTAGAAGGTGAGCGCGCACAGGTAGGCGGTGGCCCCGTGCGCGAAGTTGAACAGCCCGGACGCCGAGTACGACAGCACCAGCCCGGTGGCGAGCAGTGCGTACAGGGCGCCGGAGACCAGACCGCTCAGCACGAGGACGAGCAGATCTCCCATGCCGCCGCCCCTACTTGAAGGGGATCGGCTCGTGGCACGCGAACGGCACGGAGACCTCGTACCGTCCGTTCTTCAGCTGTACGAGCGCCCCGCAGCCGAAGCTGTCCTTCTGTCCCTTGGGTTCGGTCCGGTCTCCGACGAGGGTGCCGGTGTCGGAGAAGCTCTGGGCGGCGTTCTGGAAGTGCGTGACGGTGAGGTCCCTGCCGGCCTTCTGGGCGATGGCCAGGAAGAGGTCGGCCGACATGTACCCGGTCAGCATGTGCATGTTCAGCGGAACGTCCTGCCCGCCGGAAGCGGCCTTGATGTCGGCCTTGAACTGCGCCATCTTCGGGCTGTCCGACTCGAAGGGCTCGAACTGGAGCAGTACGTGGACCCCGTCGAGGGCCTGTCGGGTGGCGTCCTTGGCGAGCAGCCCGGGGTCGTAGTCGGTCGGGTCGGAGAGCAGCCCCTTGTAGCCGGCGCGCTTGAGGGCGGTGAAGAGGCCGATGTTGTTGGGCGTCTGCATGACCGAGATGACGGCGTCGGGTGCCTTGCCTCCGCCGCTCTCCATGATCTCCTTGACGTAGGCGCTCCAGTCGCTGGGGACGGCCGTCGCGGGGACCGAGGCCTTGGCGTAGGAGACGGTGAACCCGGCGCCGGCGAAGCCCTGCTGGAAGGTGCGGATGCCGAACTTCCCGGCGTCGCTGTCGTTGGCGATGACCGCGACCGACTTGCCCCTGGCCCCGCCGAGGACCTTGGCGATGCCTTCGGGCCAGGTCTGGTTGAGGGTGCCGCCGGGGGAGGGGACCAGGCAGCCGTTGAACCCGTAGATGTGCTGGGGGCCGCAGAAGGACGGCAGGGTGCCCCAGCCGAAGGTGGGGACCTTCTCCTGCTCCAGGAAGTCGGCGCCGGAGAAGGTGACCGAGCTCATGGGGGCGACGGCGAAGACCTTGTCCTGCTGGACGAGTTTGCGCGCGGCCGCCAGGTTCTTCCCCGGATCCTGGCCGTCGTCCTCCGCGCCGGTGTAGTCGATCCTGCGCCCGTGGACCCCGCCCTCGGCATTGGCCCTGAGGTAGCGCGCCTTGGCGCCGAGGTCGGTGTCCTTCTTGCTGTAGCCGCTGGCGCTGGTCATCGAGACGATCCCGCCGACCTTGATGGTCTTGTCGGTGACCCCGCGCGTGTTCCCGGGCGCGTCCCCCGGCTTCCCCGGCATCGTCTGGTTCGAGGTGGAGGCGGAGTTGCAGGCGGAGACGAGCGCGAGTACGGCCGCCGAGGCGGCCAGGGCGCGGATGGGTCGCGGCATGGGTGGATCCCCTCCGGTAGGAATCCCCGCATTCTGTGCGTGACCTGACGCACCGTCAATATTTATGGCGGGATGGAATGACGGTCCGTCAGATGAGGTTCACGACGGGTACAGGCCCGCGACCTCCCGCGCGTACGCCGTCTCGATGGCCCGCCGCTTCAGCTTCAGCGAGGGGGTCAGCAGCCCGCGCTCCTCCGTGAACTGCTCGGCCAGCACCCGGAAGGCGCGGATCGCCTCGGCCTGCGAGACCAGGGTGTTGGCGGCCACCACCGCCCGCCGCACCTCCGCCGTCAGATCCGGGTCCCCGGCGACCTGCTCGGCCGTCCGCTGCGGCAGCTTGCGCATGGAGAGCCAGTGCGCGACCCCCTCCATGTCCAGCGTCACCAGCGCGGCCACGAACGGCCGGTCGTTGCCCACCAGTACGCACTGCGACACCAGCGGATGCGAACGCACCCGCTCCTCCAGGGCCGCCGGGGCCACGCTCTTGCCGTTGGAGGTCACCAGGATCTCCTTCTTGCGCCCCGTGATGGTCAGGTACCCGTCCCCGTCCAGCCGCCCCAGGTCCCCGGTCGCCAGCCAGCCCCCGCGCAGCACCTCCTCCGTGGCCCGCGCATCCCCCAGGTACCCGGAGAAGACGTGGCCGCCGTGCAGCCACACCTCCCCGTCCTCGGCGATGTGGACCGTGCTGCCCGGGATCGGCGGCCCCACCGTCCCGTACTTGACCGCCCCCGGCGGGTTCGCGGTGGCGGCCGCGCAGGACTCCGTCAGCCCGTACCCCTCGAACACCGTGATCCCGGCCCCGTCGAAGAACAGCCCCAGCCGCCGCGCCATCGCCGAACCGCCCGACATCGCGTACCGCACCCTGCCCCCCAGGGCCTCGCGGACCTTCCCGTACACCAGCTTCTCGAAGAGCTGGTGTTCCATCCGCAGCCCCGCCGAGGGGCCCGGCCCGGCCCCGAACGCCTTCTGTTCGCGCGCCTCGGCGTACCGTACGGCCGTCTCCACCGCCCGGTCGAAGGGACCCGTACGCCCCTCCGCCTCCGCCTTGCGCCGGGCCGCCGCGAAGATCTTCTCGAAGACGTACGGCACCCCCAGCACGAACGTCGGCCGGAAGGCGGCCAGGTCCGGCAGCAGCTCGGCGGCGGCGACCGCCGGCTGGTGCCCCAGCTTGACCCCGGCCCGTACGGCCGCCACCTCCACCATCCGCCCGAACACGTGCGCCAGCGGCAGGAACAGCAGGGTGGACGGCTGCTCGCCCGGCCCCGCCCGGAACACCGCCTCCCAGCGGGCCACCAGGGTGTCGGCCTCGTACATGAAGTTCGCGTGGGTGAGCACACAGCCCTTGGGCCGGCCCGTGGTCCCCGAGGTGTAGATGACGGTGGCGACGGCGTCCGGGGTCACGGCCCGGCGGTGGCGGTGCACGACGTCCTCGTCCACCCCCCGCCCGGCCGCCAGCAGCTCCGCCACCGCCCCCGCGTCCAGCTGCCACAGCAGGCGCAGCCCCGGCAGCCGCTCGATCACCGAGCCCACCGTCATCGCCTGGTCCTCGTCCTCCACCACGCACCCCGTGCAGGCGGAGTCGTGGAGGATCCAGTGCACCTGCTCCGCCGAGGACGACGGGTAGACGGGGACGGGCTGCGCCCCGATCGCCCACAGCGCGAAGTCGAACAGCGTCCACTCGTAGCGGGTACGGGACATCACGGCGACCCGGTCCCCGAAGCGGACCCCCTGCGCCAGCAGCCCCTTGGCGAGCGCGAGCACCTCCTGGGCCAGCTCCCGGGCGGTCACGTCCCGCCAGACCCCGGCCGCCTTGCGCCCCAGCACCACCCGGTCCGGCTCCTGCCCGGCGCGCTGGAAGACGGTGTCGGCCAGGCCGCCGGCCGACGCGCCGGTGACCACGGGTGGCACGGTGAACTCGCGCAAATTCCGCTCCTCTGCGTGCAGGGCGCCGCGACGCTACCCCAACCGCACCCGTGCCCGGCACCCTTGCGGAAACCTCCACAAGATCCCCCCGGCCCCGCATGCCCCGCGACCTGCGACGCGGACACACGGACGGCGCCCGGACGTGTGAGCCGACCGGCCCTCCGGCCCCGCCCCCGGGCGTCCGGGCGCCCAGGCCCACGAGGGGCTCCCCGGATCACCCCGGAGGTACCTACGCCGGCCGGCTCAGGCGGTCGCCGCCCGCCAGGACGGCGGCCGCCAGCGCCTCGGCGGCGGGCGTCGGGCGGCGGCCCTGGAGCAGGGCGAACTCCACCGGCCCCAGCTCCGGCAGCCCGCCCACCCGGACCAGCCCCGGCGGGATCAGCCCCCGGGTGTGCGCCATCACCCCGAGCCCGGCCCGGGCCGCCGCGATCAGACCGCTGAGGCTGCCGCTCGTACAGGCGATCCGCCAGGCCCGCCCGTCCCGCTCCAGCACCTCCAGCGCCCGCGCCCGGGTGATCCCCGGCGGCGGGAACACGATCAGCGGCACCGGACGCTCCGGGTCCACCCGCAGCCCCTCCGCCCCGATCCACACCATCCGGTCCCGCCAGACGAGGCGCCCCCGCTCGTCCCCCGGCCCGCGCCGCTTGGCCAGCACCAGATCGAGGCGCCCCGCGTCCAGCCGCTCGTGCAGCGTCCCCGACAGCTCCACCGACAGCTCCAGGTCCACCTCGGGGTGCTCGTGCCGGAACCCCTCCAGGATCTCCGGCAGCCGCGTCAGTACGAAGTCCTCCGACGCCCCGAACCGCAGCCGCCCCCGCAGCCGGGTCCCCGTGAAGAAGGCCGCGGCCCGCTCGTGCGCCTCCAGGATGGTCCGCGCGAAGCCCAGCAGCGCCTCACCGTCCTCCGTCAGGGCGACGCTGTGCGTGTCCCGGACGAAGAGCGGGCGCCCCGTGGCCTCCTCCAGCCGCCGCACGTGCTGGCTGACCGTGGACTGCCGCACCCCGAGCCGGGCCGCGGCCTGCGTGAAGCTGAGCGTCTGGGCCACGGTGAGGAAGGTGCGCAGCTGGACCGGGTCGTACACGGGACCAGCCTATTGCGTTCCGCGATGGCAGTCAGTGCGGTGTGCGTGTTTCCCGATGACCGCCGACCCGCGACCATGGGCCGTAGCCCCTACCCCCTTCCTCCTCGTACGACAGCAAGTGAGCACCCCCATGCGACGCCCCCGCCTTCCCGCCCGGCTGCCCCTGGACCCGTACGTACTGGCCCTGCTCGCCACCGTGGGGCTGGCCGCGCTGCTCCCCGCCCGGGGCGCCGCCGCCACCGTCGCCGAGGGTGCCTCGGCCGCCGCTGTGGCCCTGCTGTTCTTCCTCTACGGAGCCAGGCTCTCCACCCGTGAGGCCCTCGACGGCCTGCGCCACTGGCGGCTCCACCTCACCGTGCTGGCCTGCACCTTCCTCCTCTTCCCGCTGCTGGGCCTGGCCGCCCGCGGCCTCGTGCCGGGCCTCCTCACCCAGCCCCTCTACAGCGGGCTGCTCTTCCTGTGCCTGGTCCCCTCGACCATCCAGTCCTCCATCGCCTTCACCTCCATCGCCCGGGGCAACGTCCCCGCCGCGATCTGCGCCGGCTCCTTCTCGAGCCTCGCCGGGATCCTCCTCACCCCGCTGCTCGCCGCGGCCCTCCTCGGCAACGACGCCGGCGGCTTCTCCCTCGACTCCCTCGGCAGGATCGTCGTCCAGCTGCTGCTGCCCTTCCTCCTCGGCCAGGGCCTGCGCCGCTGGGTCGGCGGCTTCCTGGTCCGCAACAAGAAGGTGCTCGGATACGTCGACCGGGGCTCGATCCTGCTCGTCGTCTACGCGGCCTTCAGCGCGGGCATGGCCGCCGGGGTCTGGCACCAGGTCAGCCTCCCGCGCCTGGGCGCCCTGATGGCGGTGGAGGCCGTACTCCTCGCCGTCATGCTCCTCGCCACCTGGTACGGGGCCGCGCGCCTCGGCTTCGGCCGCGAGGACCGCGTCGCCATCCAGTTCGCCGGGTCGAAGAAGAGCCTCGCCGCCGGACTGCCCATGGCCAGCGTCCTGTTCGGGGCGCAGGCCTCCCTGGCGGTGCTGCCGCTGATGCTGTTCCACCAGATGCAGCTGATGGTCTGCGCGGTCCTGGCCCGCCGCCGCGCCCAGGACCCCGAACTCCCGGACGGGCATGTGGCGGAGGTCTCGCCCACGGTCCAACACCCCGCCCCACAGGGCCGGTAACGTGCGGCGGTGACCTGGATACGCCCGCTCGCCGCCCATGCCCCGCGCCCCTGCACCCTCGTGGTCTGCCGGGGCTGCTGCTGCGGGGACCCCCGCAAGAACCCCGGCTCCGACCACGCCGGGCAGCTCGCCCGGCTGCGCGAGGCCGCGGCCGCGTCCGAGGGGCGGCTGGCGGTCCGTACGAGCGAGTGCCTCGGGCCTTGCGCGCAGGCCAACGTGATCGTGGTCCAGCCCACCACCGAGGCCCGTCGCAGGGGCGCCCGGGCCGTCTGGTTCGGCTGGGCCCTGGACGACACCGCGACGGACGAGATCATCGCCTGGGCCGAGTCCGGCGGCCCGGGCAGCACCCCGCTCCCGGCCACCCTCGACCTCCACCGCATCGACCCCCCGGAGCCGAAGCCGGCCCCCACCCCCCGCCGGGGCCGCCGCCGCTAGGCCGCCGCCGCTAGTGCTGTGACCGGCAAGGTTCACCGGGTCACGGCGCCCGGCACGGCACCTCGCAGCGTTGTCGGACCGCGCAAGTACGTCCAGTACGAGCCGCGGTCCTCCGCCTTGCGATGCACCGCACCGGACACCGCGACCCGGCAAACCTTTCCGGCCGCAGCACTAGGGGGTGCCGCCCGCGCCGGGCAGGCCGATGCGCTGCTCGCCCGCGTAGATGTTCATGTCCGGGCCCCGGAGGAAGCCGACCAGCGTCAGCCCCGACTCCAGGGCCAGGTCCACCGCCAGCGAGGACGGCGCCGAGACCGCCGCCAGCACCGGGATCCCGGCCATGACCGCCTTCTGCGCCAGCTCGAAGGACGCCCGGCCCGACACCAGCAGCACCGACCCGGCCAGCGGCAGCCGCCCCGCTTGCAGCGCCCGCCCGACGATCTTGTCCACGGCGTTGTGCCGCCCCACGTCCTCCCGTACGTCGAGCAGCTCGCCCTGCGCCGAGAACAGCCCGGCCGCGTGCAGCCCGCCCGTGCGGTCGAAGACCTTCTGCGCGGCGCGCAGCCGGCCGGGCAGCTCGCTGAGGAGATCCGCGGGGATCCGTACCGGATCGGCGGCGAGCCCCGGGAAACGGGTCGCCGTACGGACCGCGTCCAGGCTGGCCTTGCCGCACAGCCCGCAGGAGGAGGTGGTGTAGACGTTCCGCTCCAGCGTGATGTCCGGAACGGGCACCGAGGGGGCCAGCTGTACGTTGACCACGTTGTACGTGTTGGAACCGTCCTCCGTGGCCCCCTCGCAGTAGGTCACGGCCTGGATGTCCGAGGCGTGCGCGATCACGCCCTCGCTGGCCAGGAAGCCCGCCGCCAGCGCGAAATCGTCACCCGGGGTGCGCATCGTGATGGCCAGCGGCTTGCCGTTCAGCCGGATCTCCAGCGGCTCCTCGGCTACCAGGGTGTCGGGCCGGACCCCGGCCGCCCCGCCCCGGATCCGTATGACGCGGCGCCGCTCGGTGACCCGTCCCATCGTGATCAGCCCACCTGTTCCGTCCTCGTGTGCACCTGACGAGGACATTCTCGCGGATCTGCGGCCGAGCACGTCCCCGGCAGGAAGTTGCTCGGAATTCTCCAAAATCCGGTGGCGGAATCCTGTCGGGTCACGCGCACACGTACCCACCGGTAGCAGGCAAAGCTGGGTGATCCTGACAGTCGTACAGAGGGGGACCCCGCCCATGACCGGTTCACGCGTGGTGGCGCTAGGGCACTACCAGCCCGCGAAAGTGCTCACCAACGAGGACCTCGCGGCCATGGTCGAGACCAATGACGAGTGGATCCGCTCCCGCGTCGGCATCCGTACCCGCCATGTCGCGGGCCCCGAGGAGCCGGTCGACGAGCTCGCCTACCAGGCCGCCGGAAAGGCCCTCGCCCACGCCGGTCTGAGCCCCGACGACATCGACCTGGTCCTGGTGGCCACCTCCACCGCCATCGACCGTTCCCCCAACATGGCCGCGCGGGTCGCCGCCAAGCTGGGCATGGGCGGCGCGCCCGCCGTGATGGACCTCAACGTCGTCTGCTCGGGCTTCACCCACGCCCTGGCCACCGCCGACCACGCGATCCGGGCCGGCTCCGCCACCCGCGCGCTGGTCATCGGCGCCGACAAGATGACCGAGATCACCGACTGGACCGACCGCACCACCTGCGTGCTGACCGGCGACGGCGCGGGCGCGGCCGTGGTCGAGGCCTGCGCGGAGCCCGGCATCGGCCCCGTCCTGTGGGGCTCGGTCCCGGAGATGGGCCACGCGGTGCGGATCGAGGGCTCGCCCCCGGTCTTCGCCCAGGAGGGCCAGTCCGTCTACCGCTGGACCACCAGCCAGCTCCCGCCGCTCGCCCGCAAGGTCTGCGAGAAGGCCGGGGTCGCCCCCGAGGAACTGGCGGCCGTCGTCCTCCACCAGGCGAACCTGCGGATCATCGAGCCGCTCGCCGCCAAGATCGGCGCCGTCAACGCCGTCGTCGCCCGCGATGTCGTCGATTCCGGGAACACCTCGGCCGCCAGCATCCCGATGGCCCTCTCCAAGCTGGTCGAACGCGGCGAGATCCCCTCCGGCGCCCCGGTCCTCCTGTTCGGATTCGGCGGCAACCTCTCCTACGCCGGCCAGGTCATCCGCTGCCCGTAGCGGACCCCGGCCGCCCCGAGGCCCGCGCATGCCCGCAGGTCAGCGCGGCGTGGCGGGCCGGCGGCCGCTCGGATATGTGGTCGGAACCCCGTCGATCCTTTGCTATTGTTGTCCATGTCGCCGCGGGAAACCGGGGCCGACCACCTGGTCCGGGTGGCGGAATGGCAGACGCGCTAGCTTGAGGTGCTAGTGCCCTTTATCGGGCGTGGGGGTTCAAGTCCCCCCTCGGACACAGAGGTCAACCGACCAAATGGAGCCGGTCAAAGCGACAGTATGTCGCTTTGACCGGCTCTGTTGTTGTGTGTGAACGTGTTCTGGCCCCCTGCGGTTCGCAGGGGGCCAGATGTTTTTGTGCTGGTCAGGTGGGGTGCAGGGGGTGGGGCGGATCAGGTGTCGGGGTCGTCTCGGGGAGGTAGCCCTTGGGGGTCCAGTTGCTGGGGTTCTTGCGCTTGTGGCGGTTGGAGGGGCGGCGGCGGGCTGGCTGGCCGTCGTCGGGGGGCGAGCCAGCTGGCAAGTTTGCGCTGGTTGGCGTGGGCGATCTGGAAGGCGAGGAGGAGGGACTGCGAGGCAATGCCGCGCATGCGGCGGGTGCGGCTTCGTTCGATGGCTTCGTGGTCCTTGGCGTAACCGTTGAAGTGCTCGACGCGGTTGCGCAAGCGGACGTAGTGGTGAGTCCAGGGGGCGAGGCCGTGGTCGAGTTCTTGCCAGTAGCGGATGCCGATGTTGCGGGCGAAGGTGAGCGACTCCCGTCGGCAGACCTCGGGCGGGCCCGTTGGGGTGGGCATGACGTCGATGACGGGAAGCCGGGCGTCTCGGCCGAGGCTGCGGCGTTTGATGGGGCAGGCGACGGTGGGGTGGGTGCCTGCGGCGGGGCAGAGCATCCGGCGTGCGCCGCGGTGGTCGGGGGCGGCCTTGGGCCGTAGGCGGAAGGCGGCGCGGGCGTTGACGCGGGACCGCCAGGTGACTTTGTCGATCTTCTTCTCGAGGAGGTCCGAGGTGACGGCGATGAGGGCCTGCGGCAGGTTGGGGCAGTACCAGGTGCCGTCGACGAGGAGTGCGCCGGCGTGGCTGCCCTGGATGCCGAGCTGGTCGATGCGGTAGTCCCAGACGGGGCGGTATCCCAGGTCGCGGACGGGGGCCTGGAAGGTTTCGGGCAGGGCCGCGTTATAGGCGCGGTCTGCGGCCAGCCAGCCCGCCTTGTAGCCGCGGCGGTGAACATCGCGGAGAGCGGTGACGGCGTTGCCTGCGGGGTCGTGGCCGGGTTTGTGGACGGTGAAGGCCAGGACGAGGGCGGGCAGGTACCGGTCAGTATGCCCGTCGGGTGCGTGTTCGGGGGCGCCGCCGAGCGCCGCGACCAAGGTGAGCCCTGCACACACGCGGCCGTGCGCCTCGCGGTCGCAATCGCCCCGCCCGGATGCCTGCGGTTCGGAGCGGTCACCGCCCGGACCGGACGCACTTCACATCGGGGCGGAGACTGCACGGCACGGCCCGCAGCCCGGCTCTTCACCGCACACGCCGACGCCGCAAGAGCGCCGCTGACGCTTACGGGTGCGGTGACGGGTTGGCTGCCGTACGAAGAGGCCGCCGAAGCCGTCGGACATTCGGAAACCGGTGAGCTCGCCGCGTTCCTGGAGGGATACGTGAACGGCTGGATCCCGGACGGTTGGATCACCCCCGGCCCCGAACTTGCCTACTGCGCGGGGTTCCTGGTGTCCAGGTCGGCGTCACGTACGCCATCCGCCAGCCATGTGGGCACCCGTCACCGCCCGGCGTCGGCCCCGCCCAGGGCACCGGCAACGCTGACGCGCTGTCGATGGCATCGGCGAACACGTCTCAGGCCTGTGTGGAACGGGGCGCCGGGATCGCCCATCTCGCTTCTGGGCGTCCTTGAAGTAGGGGAAGGTGGTGCAGTCTAGGTAGGACCGCTCTTCGATGATGCGCCCGTCCTGCACGGTGCGGTCGCCTGCCTCGAACGCGTCCAGGATGCGCATGGTGCGATCAGTACCGCCGCCCCCTGGCTGGTACGCGCAGGGGACGCGGAGCGTGCCGGGACCGGAATCGGCATCCGCTCGCGTAAGCCTCAGGTCTCGAACAGCTCCCCGAGGGGCACGCTCGGATCGAGTTTCGATGCCAAGCAAGAGGCATGAACGTAGAACTGCTGCATTTGAATTCAGTCCGGCCGCGTCGCGGTCAGCTGAATGAATTCCGCATCCGATCGGCTCAGATCACGGGCGCAGATCGCACACGAGTAGCCGAGTTCATTCACAGGATTTCCTCTATATAAATTTTCGTCGTAGCCGCCTACAGCCGACGAATCTCCGGCTCAGGGCATTAGGACCGCGTCGCCTTCCCGCATCCGTCTCCAGAGGATTCGCCCCGCCCGACCGGCGCGCTGCGGTCGTACGGGTCGATCTTCGTGCCGGCCTCGTCCGCCCGGCGGTCCTTGCCGAAAGGCGGGGTGAGGTACCCCTTGGCGGCGTCGCAGCCGCCGTTCGTCATGTTGTATTTGTACGAGATAATGGAGAACGTGCCCGGCTTGGTGATCACCTTGGCGGGGTCGTCCCAGCTCAGGACCAGCTCGCGCCGGACGATCGTACGCACGATCTCGTCGTCGCCGCCCGCGTTCGCCCGGGTGACCGGGTAGACGAAGGTGATGTCGGCGGTCACCTGGAGCGCGCCGCGCTCGCCCTCCCGGTAGGTGAGCCGGCCCCGGGTCTTCACGACGTCGCCGACCAGCTGCGTTCGGGATGGCTCGAAGCGGCTGAAGAGGAGAAGGGGGTCGTTCTTCTCACTCGGGGTCCGGAAAGCGGTTTCCAGAAGGTCTCGGACGTCCTTCTGGTGCGGGTTGATCAGTGCAATCGCCTTCTCGGGGCGCTCGCCCCGTAGCACCGCGCGGTCCAGGCTGGACGCGACGAGGAAGTCCCGGCTGCCGGCGAGGGCCCGTTCGACCTCGGCCGCGCCCATCCAGCCGACTGCCCGGGCCTCCGGCACGGTGATACCCGCTGCTCCGCTGGCCCAGCTCGCCGCCGGGGAGCCGCGGAACGGTTCCTCCTTGGTGGGGCGTTGGGCCGCCTCCGCCGGGGGTCCCTGGGTCGGGCGGGTGGTCTCGCCCGCCAGCGGCGCGGATTCCGACTGTTCGTCGGCGAACAGGTCCGCTACCCGCCCCGGCGCGAGTGCCACCAACGCAAGCACCACCAGCGAGGCCACCAGCCCGACCACGTACCAGACCTTGCGCCGCTTGGGCTGCGCGGGCGTGTAGCTGCGCCAGCCCTCCAGGCCGCGGTCGGGCTCCTCGCGCAGCCGCTTCGCCACCTCGCGGGCCCGCGCGGACGGCTCCTTGGGCGCGTCGGCAGCACCCGCCACCGACTCACGCAGAAACCGCTCCCACTCCTTATCGGACCTGGAGGAACCGTCCGGCTCCGTACCCGCACCCATCCCCAACCCCCTGGCAATCGGCAGACTGTGCCCCACCCCCGTGGGGACACGTCCGAACAATGAGGTGACCCCTGGAGCTTGGCCACAGGGGTTCATGCTGCGAGCGAGAGCTTAGCTGTTGCAGTGATGCTGTTCGAAATCCATCGGGGAGAGATAGGGGAGTACGCTGTGCGTCAGCTGGCGCCGCAAATGAGCCACCGGAGGATTTCCAGCCACCCCTGCCGCGTGAAGCTTTCCGTGCATCATTTCTCGTTTCAGGCCAGAATCCCTCAAACAGGTATCGGTGCACTCATGAGAGTGACTCTGGCAAGACATTCGTAGCCGCAGATTATCTCGGTGATGCAGGTCCCAGGTCTGCGTAGCGGGGTGTAGATGGAGGATCAGGAACGCGGTGGGTTAGGTGCTTTCTAGTTGCATGTCGTTGATGCGACCTTCGTTAACCCCGGACTTGTAAGGGGCGACGATTCCCTGGGCGACGGCATGCCGGTCTTCGCGCAGTGATTCGGCGAGGCGTCAACGGGAAGGGCCCCTCTGTGGGCAGTTATGTCGCGGTCGTCCACCACGGTGGCGAACCGGCGAACCAGGCCGTGGGTGCGCTTGAGGTCCGGCATGGTCGAGGAGCTGGGACAGGCAGTCGTTGATGCTCAGGTTGCGGCGGTGCGGGTGGGTGGTGATTCAGCGTCGCGAGGCGAAGGCAGCTGCTCACGTAGCTCGTCGATGGGAAGGCCACGTCCGCTTCCTCGCTTGGAGGGCGAGCCCGGCGAGAGCATTGGCGCCTTCCGGGCACCTTCCTGTGGGCAGGTGCGAACCCCTCATCGAGTGGGGCAGCAGCTTCCTTGACTCTTGGAACTCGCTGCCAACCGTCGGGCGACACCGGCTGCTGGGCCGGTGCCGGCTACCACACGGTGTGTTTCGGCCAACATTTCGTGCACGTTGATTCCCGTGCGGGCACGTACTGGCGGACCCGACGGGCAACAGCAGGAGGTGCGACAGCACCCCCTCGCGCGGAGCCGAACAGCCCCCGCCGAGGCCAGCCGCGCCCGACCGGCTATGCGTACCCGGGCGCGATCGGCATCAAGACCGGCACCACCACCCCTGCCGGCAAGTGCCTCGTCTTCTCCGTCACCCGCAACGGCAAGACCATCATCGGGGTCCTGCTGAACGACGAAGAACGCTACATGGACTCCATGGCCCTATCCGACTGGGCCCTCGGCCCGGTCGCCGGCTCCAAGAACGCCCTCCAGCGCAGCAACACCGACCCAATCCCCGACGTCCTCGACTGACACTGCTACGAAGCGGACACCACCGCGTCCGCCTGACGCCTTGCTGCCGACGCCATCCTGCGTCGGCAGCAAGGCACTCCAGGAGATCGCCGCCCCAGGCTTTCCCTACCGACAGCCATACGAGGCCATCTCGGTTTTCCTCACAACCGCCTGCGGTCTCTCGCTTTCATGTCAGTACGCGACCAACACATCCGGTGAGGTGCCCGCCGACCTGATGAGCGGCGGGAACTACGCCGCCAGCCGCACGGAGTCCACTCCGGAGCTGGCCTTCCTGCTGCTGCGGCGCTCGCCGAGAACACCGTCTTCCCCATCACCGGACTCCTGGGCGACGGGGACCCGCACCCGGACTCCTTTGCCTTGGACGAGGTCGGGTGCATTCTGCTGTCTTCCTTCCGGGACTGGACGCGCGACGCCCACAGCCCGGCCGTGCTGGGCACTGCCCACACCATCATCCGCTTCGTCGAGAACGTCATCCCAGACCCCGACGACCACGGCGACACCCGCGCCACCCTGGAGACGGTGCGTGGCGAAACTTGGAATGGGCCCGCACCGTGCAGTCCATGGCCGATACCCACCCGTAGCCACACGCCGACTGCACGATGCCCATCGAATCGGAAACGTACTTGTAGATCGCGTTCCGGCTGACGTCCAGCAGCTTCGCACTCGACGCGACCGTGTTCTCACGCCAGGCGAAGGACACCATGCCCCGAGCTGACTGCCCAGCTCGCCATGGCCGACCTGCACGGCATCGACCCCGAGGGAAGTCCGCCACTGCGGCTGGCCCGAATGGCTCTTCGTGGCCCTCCATGATGACCACTCCGTTTGAAATAGAGGCAGCGTTTCCGTGCCGATGCGTGGGCAACGGCAGCCAAGCCCGCGGCGCCGGCTGCCGCGATCACGGTTCCTCCCGGTGCCTGTCTCCCGGGCGGACCTGTGTTAGGCGGGGCACGGGTCCCATTGCTGGGTTACGTTCCTGTCCCTTATGTCTGCGGTGAGGTCGTCGCCGTGGTGGGCGCGGGTGCGGCTGAGCATCACCGATTAGAGGGACTGCGCAGCCGCAACCTTGGACGGCCTGGTCGGTGGCGCTAGCGTCGGGCGCGTGGCAATTTCAGACCAAGGAACGACCTCGCCCCCCATTTCCGATCTCGGATCCTTGAAGGCGGAGTGGAGCCGCCGGCACGCCCACGCCACCGCAGAGGCACTCCACTACGAGACTCTCCTGGACTCCGCTCGCGAGATCGAGGAGATCGCCGAGCTGTGGCAAGGGCTCGCCGCCCCGCCCATCACGCACCCCGCTATCCGGGCGTCACGACAGGAAGCCCCGGCGGACGCCGCCCCTGGCAAGCCCACCGTCGAGCTGGACACGGATAAGGTCTTGCTCCTGATGGCCCAGGAGCCCCACCGCCTCTGGCGAGCCAAGGACATCCAGGCAGCATTCGCACACCCGTCGCTGACGGAGGTGCGGCGCTCTCTCAAGACACTGGTCGTGGCCGGTCGCCTTGAGGCTGTTCGTCGCAAGGCTCGCCATCTGCTCTTCCGTATCGCAGCCCCCCAGCGCGGAGTAACCAGGCGCTGACCACCGGGTCGGGAAGAGATCTTCATCCACCTGGGAACTGACTCCCCAACACTCTCGTGAACCCGCAGCTAGGCGCATTCCGTCGGTTGACCACACACGAAGAACCCCACTCCGGTGGGGTTCTTTTTGCGTTCCGGGGCGAAGACGGGGTGAAGGCGGGGCGCGAGGGCGGAGAACGGGGAGGCCGGATCCGTCGGTGCGGCATCATGGGCCTGACCGGGTCAAGGGGGGCAACGTGTCGCAGGACGAACCGCGCAGGGACTTCGTGATCGCCGGGCGGTACCGCTTGGGGAAGCGGCTGGGCCGGGGCGGCATGGGGACCGTCTGGCAGGCCTCCGACGAACTCCTCGGCCGCGCGGTCGCCGTGAAGGAACTCCACGTCGGCGAGGGCAAGGAAGCCACCGGAGCCCTGCGCGAGGCGCGCACCGTCGCGCAGATCAAGCATCCGCACGTCGTCGTCGTACACGACGTCGTCGAGCACGACGGCCGTCCGTACATCGTGATGGAACTCGTCGAGGGCGGCTCGCTCGCCGACCGGCTCACCGCCGACGGGCCCCTGAACCCCGGCGAGACCGCCCGCATCGGGCTCGCCCTGCTCGGCGCCCTCAGCGCGGCGCACGACCGCGGGGTGCTCCACCGGGACGTCAAGCCCGCCAACGTCCTCATGGAGACGGGCACCGGGCGGGTGGTGCTCACCGACTTCGGCATCGCCCGCCTCGCGGGCTCCACCACCATCAGCGAGACCGGCGCGTTCGTCGGCTCACCCGAGTACACCTCCCCCGAGCGGATGCAGGGAGCCGCCGCCGGCCCCGAGTCCGACCTGTGGTCCCTGGGCGCGCTGCTGTGCGCCGCGCTGACCGGCGAGTCGCCCTTCCACCGGGACTCGCTCGGCGGGGTCCTGCACGCCGTCGTCTACGACGAGATCCGCCCGCCGGCGCAGGCCGGGCCGCTGACCCCGCTGATCCGGGGCCTGCTGGAGCGCGACACCGCACGCCGGCTCGGGGTGGTGGAGGCCCAGCGTCTGCTGTCCGCGTACGTGACCACCGGCAGCCTCCCCCTCCACGACCGGGCCCCCGGCCCGCACCGGCCGGCCGGCCCCGCCCCGGCCGGGTACTCGCCGACCGAACGCGTCACGGCTCCGGCGCCGGCCGGCCCCGCGGAGGCGGCGAAGTCCCGCTCGGGCCTGCGCGTCGGGCTGGTCGTGGCGCTCGTCGTGGCGGCCGTCATCGGCGCCGTGGCCGTGACCTCCCTGCTCGCCGACCGGACGGCGGGCAAGGGGCAAGTGGCGGCGCAGGACGACCGCCCCGCCGCCCCTTCCCCTTCCCCGTCCCCGGGCGCGAGCACGCCGGCCGCCCAGTCCCCGACGGCGGCACCAGGGGCGACGGCCACGGCGACGGCCACGGTGACCGCGCCGGCGCCCCCGCCCCCGCCCGCGCACTCCGTGTCGGCCAAGCCCGCGCCCGCCGGCTACCGGATCGTGGCCGACCCGCAGGGCTTCGCCCTCGCGGTACCCCAGGGCTTCCAGCGCACCACCGACGACCAGCGGGTCTTCTACGTTTCCGCGGACGGCGCGATCCGGATCGGCATCAAGGTGAAGCCGGCGTCGGCGGGCGGACCGCTCGGCGCGATGCGGCAGTCCGACACCAACGGCCCGGACAACAACCCCGGTTACCGCGACAACACGATCGTCTCCACGACGCACAACGGACTGCCCGCCGCCCTCTGGGAGTTCACCTGGAACGGCTTCACGGCCGCGGAAGGCCCCCGGCACACCTTCGACCTCTGCTGGGACGAGAACGGCCGGATGTACGACGTCTGGGTATCGGCCCCCGTCGGCCGCCTCGCGCAGGCGAGGAGCCACTTCGACGCGGCCCTGGACTCCTTCGCCCCGGCCGGCTAGGACCGTCGCCCGGTCGCGGGTGACGGCAACCTGCTGGCGGAACAAGGAATTTGGCGTCACTCTGGTCGCACAGAGGGAGGGGTGGCCCGTGCTCATGTTCAACGCGGTGTCGGCGGGAGCCGCGTGGCTCCTGTTGCTGACCGCCGCGGCTCTGCGCCTCCGCCCCTGCGGGCAGCCGGCGCCCGGCCGGCTCGACCGGCGGCTCTCTCCCGCCGCACTGGGCCTCCTGCGCGCAGGCGCGCGGGGTGCGGCGCAGACCGGGCTGGTCGAGCTGTATCTGGCCGGTTCGGTCAGGGCCGGATGGCGGCAGACCGTCCGGCCCGGCGAGGCCCGGCTGCCGCGCGGCTGCTCCGAGGTGGCCCGCGCCCAGTACCACGTGCTGTACGGGCCCCTGCACCCGCGCCGCCTGCAAGGCATCGAGCGGGTGCGCGATGCGATCCGGAGGATGTCCGCGGAACTGGAGCGGGCGGGGCTTCTGGTGTCCCGCAGGCGGGCGTGGGTCGTACGCGGCCTGCTGCTGCCGGTCTTCGCCGCCGCTCCGCTCGCGGCCGCCGCGGGTGGGCGGACGGCGTGGATGGTGCTCGGCCTCCTCGCCGACGCCGCCGCGGTAACCCTGTGGGCAGGGCCCCGGCGCACCCTGAGCGGCGCGGCGCTGCTCACCCGGATGCGCCGAGACCACGAGGGAGCCCGCAGGGCGACCGAGCACCGGCCGGACGAGCTGCTCATGAGCGTCGCGCTGTTCGGCGCCCCGGCGCTCCGCGCCCAGCTCCCCCGGTTCACCGAGGAGAGCGGCCTGCTGACCCGCCCCCCGAGGGAGCCCATGGACCGGGGCGGCGGCTCCGGCGAGGCCTTCGCGAGCTGCGGGGGCTGATCCCCGCCTCAGGTGCCCAGGACCACCAGGCCGTCCGGGGTCGCGAGGCTGCCCGGGGTGAGCGGGGCCACGGTCTGGGGGAGTGAGAGGCGGGGCCGGCCGTCCTCCGGGAGGGCGTCGAAGAGGTACGCCGCCCCCGACGCCGAGTCGCTGACCAGGTGGGGGCCGGTGGCGGACGCCGTGACGCGGGTCAGCGGGGTGCGGAAGATCCGGCCCAGGTGGCGCAGGGTCTCCGGGGCGGTGGCGGCGGTGGCGGCGGTGTTGGCTGCGGGGGGCGGGGTGTCCGCCGGGGCGTCCGGGGGGATGGCCCCGGACAGCAGCAGCGCCAGCAGCACCGGGACCGCCTTGCGGCGCAGGGCCTCGGTCGCGGAGTGCAGCCGGTGGGCGTGGGCCGCCGGCAGGGAGAGCGCGAGGCTTCCGGCGGCGTCGCCCGTCGCGATGGGCACCGCCGAGCAGACGACCCCGGGGGAGTACTCGCGCAGGTCGAAGACGGGGGAGCCCGGTGCCACCGCGTCCAGGGCGCTGAACAGGGCCCGGCTGTCGGTGATGGTCCGCGGGGTGAGTCTGGTCGGGCGGTGGCGGGCCACGTGGTCGGCCCGGCCGTCGTGGTCGAGCTGGGTCAGCAGGCACTTCCCGACCGCGCTGGCGTGCGCGGCCGCCCGGAAGTCCACCCACTCCCGCACCGGCGGAGTCCCCGGCCCGTCCGCCGTCTGCGTGATCCGGACCTCGCCCTCCGCGTACCGGCTGAGGTAGACGGCGGCGCCCGCGCTGTCGCGGGCCAGCGCCAGGGTGCGCTGGAGCTGCCCCGCCAGGCCGGCGCCGCCCGGGGCCGCGAGCCGGTCCAGGGCCGGGCCCGGCGCGTACACCCCCGAGCCCGGGCAGTACGCGTACTCCTCCTCGCGCAGCATCGACAGGAGGGGCCGCAGCTCCCCCTCGGCGAGCCCCGACTTCCGTGCGAGCCGGGCGGCCCGTACGCCCAGCGGGTGCCGCTCCAGGACCCGTACGACGGCCAGCGCGCGCCGCGCCTGCGCCAGGGCCTCGCCGGTGTCGGCCTGGACCACCGTCCCCCGCGCGGCCGACGTCAGCGCGGGGTGGCGCAGCGGGCCCGGGCCGGGGCGTGGGCCGGGGCGTGGGCCGGGGCGTGGGCGCTGGGCCGGGAGCGGGGGCGGCGGCTGGAACGCGGCCAGCACCCCGGGCAGCTCCGGCCCGGGCAGCGGTACCGGGCCCAGATCGGGGTCGATCACCTGGTCGACGTACCGCAGGACGGCCGCCTGGGCGCACAGCCGGACCTCGCGCAGCTCGCGACGGCCGCCGGGCCGGAAGCCCCGGCGGCCCAGCTCCCGCGCCCAGAGCCGGGCGTCGTGGTGTTCGCCGCGCCGGGAGTGGTCGAGGAAGAGGCAGTACGCGGCCGGAGCGGTGCGCGGGCTCCCGGAACCGGCGGCGAACTGCCACCAGAAGCGGGAGCCCTCGCGCAGGCCCGCCAGGTACAGGAGGCAGCCGAAGACGACCGCCCCCGGCAGGTCGCAGTGCCGGCTCCCGACGAACCGCTCGAGGTCGGCCCGGGCGCGCGGGTCGTCGACCACGGCGAGGCAGGCGGCCTTGAGGTCCCGGCGGGCCCGTTCGGAGTCGAGCGGAACGTCCCGCGCGGGGTCGCTCCAGCCGAAGGGCCGGCGCCGGTTGCGGGAGGGGGCGGCGGCCGGGACGCCCGGAGCGCGGGGGGCGCGCAGCAGGCGGGCCTCGGCCGCGCCGATGTCGTAGTGCGGGTAGCGGTCGCGCACGCCCGCCCGGGCCAGGAACTCCTCCAGGGTGCGCGGGGCCGCGCCGCGGCCTTCGCCGGAACCGGATTCCTCGCCGGGCCTCATGATTCGGCGGACGTGTCGAGCAGCCGGGCGAGGCGCCGGTGGGCCTGGCCGAGCTGCGAGCGGACCATGGCCTCGTCGACGCCCATCACGGCGGCGGCCTCGCCGGGGGTGCACTGGAGCCCGTAGCGCAGGATCACGGTGTCCCGCTGCCGCTCGGCGAGGCGGGAGACCGCCGAGTAGAAGCGGATGGTGTCGGTCAGCACCTCGTACTGGTCGGAATGGGCCTCCTTGAGGGCCGCCTCGAAGGCGCTGGTGTCCATCGGCTCGGGGCGGCGCAGGCGGGGGTCGCGGCGCTGCTGCCAGTCGACGATCCGCTGCTTGAGCACGGTCCAGGCGTAGGCGTCGAGACGGTCCATGTGGAGCATGCGGAGCCACTCGTTCATGATCGAGTCGAATGCGGCGTCGACGGCGTCCTCGGCGGCCGCGTCGGAGCCGAGCTGAAGGTACGCGAAGCGCATGTACGCGGGCCGCCGGTTCGTGTGGAAGGCCCAGTACGACAGGCGCGCGGTCGGATCCCACTGGTTCATGGGCGTCGGCTGCCGCCGCCGGCTGGGCAGTCCCACGGCCCCGCCGGACTCCTCCGGTCCGCCATCGTTCACCGTTCCCCACCTCATCCCCTGTGCGGGTCCATGAGAGCAGCGGTTGCGCGCCCGGAGGGTGCGGAGGAGAAAGCTGAGGGGATTACGTCCGGTGGTGATCGGTTGGTGATTGATCCCGACCGCGCGGGGCGCTGACGAGCCCGTACGCATATGCCGGGCCCTGGCCGGGGCATATGCCTGGCCCCCGACACCGGCCGGGTCCGGGTCGCGGACACCGGTCGGGGGCCCCAGCCGTCCGCCTGTAGCATGGGCCCATCGCGAGGGCCGTGACGGAGAGGTCACTGTCCTCGCTTTTGCGTTACGTCCACCGCGAGAAATGCAGACGCGTGCCCTTTCGGCGGTTCGATACGATGAACCGCGCGTTGTCACGCGTAGATCCGCACAAATGAAACGAATGGAGCATCCGAGGATGGCTCGACACCTGATCACCAGCGCGCTTCCCTACATCAACGGGATCAAGCACCTGGGCAACATGGTCGGGTCGATGCTTCCGGCGGATGTGTACTCCCGGTACCTCCGCCAGCGCGGCCACGACGTCCTGTACATCTGCGCCACCGACGAGCACGGCACCCCCGCCGAACTCGCCGCCAAGGAGGCCGGGATCTCGGTCGCCGAGTTCTGCGCGCAGGCCCACGACGCCCAGAAGGCGGTCTACGACGGCTTCGAGCTGTCCTTCGACTACTTCGGCCGCAGCTCCTCCGCGCAGAACCGCGAGATCACCCAGCACTTCGCGCGCAGGCTCCAGGAGAACGGCTTCATCGAGGAGCGCGCGATCCGGCAGGTCTACTCGCCGGTCGACGGCCGCTTCCTGCCGGACCGCTACGTCGAGGGCACCTGCCCGCACTGCGGCTACGACAAGGCCCGCGGCGACCAGTGCGAGAACTGCACCCGCGTCCTGGACCCCACGGACCTGATCGAGCCCCGCTCGGCCATCTCCGGCTCCACCGAGCTCGAGGTCCGCGAGACCAAGCACCTCTTCCTGCTCCAGTCCAAGCTCCAGCACGAGGTCGAGGCCTGGGTCTCCGAGCACGAGGCGGAGTGGCCGCAGCTCGCCTCCTCCATCGCCCGCAAGTGGCTGACCGAGGGCCTGCACGACCGCGCCATCACCCGTGACCTCGAATGGGGCGTGCCGGTCCCGGCCGACACCTGGCCGGAGCTGGCCGCCGAGGGCAAGGTCTTCTACGTCTGGTTCGACGCGCCGATCGAGTACATCGGCTCGACGAAGGAGTGGTCCGACCTGGACCCGGCCAACCGCGACTACAAGTCGTGGTGGTACGAGGCCGAGGACGTCCGCTACACCCAGTTCATGGCCAAGGACAACGTCCCGTTCCACACGGTGATGTTCCCCGCCACCGAGCTGGCCACCCGCGAGCCGTGGAAGAAGGTCGACTACGTCAAGGCCTTCAACTGGCTGACGTACTACGGCGGCAAGTTCTCCACCTCGCAGAAGCGCGGCGTCTTCACCGACCAGGCGCTGGAGATCCTGCCGGCCGACTTCTGGCGCTACTTCCTCATCGCCAACGCGCCCGAGTCCGACGACTCGTCCTTCACGTGGGAGCACTTCACCACCACGGTCAACAAGGACCTCGGCGGCACCCTCGGCAACTTCGTCAACCGCGTACTGACCTTCTCCCGCAAGAAGTTCGGCGACGAGGTCCCCGCCGGCAGCCCCGCCGGCGAGTCCGAGGCCAAGCTGGGCGAGCAGATCGCCGAGCTGCTGGCCGAGTACGAGGGCCACATGGAGGCGCTCCAGTACCGCAAGGCCGCGGCCGCGCTGCGTGCCCTGTGGTCCGCCGGAAACGCCTACCTCGACGAGAAGGCACCCTGGCTGGAGGTCAAGACCGACCTGGAGGGCGCGGCGCTCACCCTGCGCACCGCGATGAACCTCATCCACCTGTACTCGGTGGTCTCCGAGCCCTTCATCCCGGCCTCGGCGCGCGTCATGCGCTCCGCCTTCGAGCTCGCCGACGACACGGCGGCGTGGATCACCCCGGAGCAGGCCAGGTCGCTGGACCTGGTCCCGGCGGGGACGCCGTTCACCGTGCCGCCGGTGCTCTTCGCGAGGATCACCGAGGAGGACCTGGAGTCCTACCGCGAGCGCTTCGGCGGTTCCCCGGAGGCCTGACGGCTCCCGACCCCGCACACGCCGGAGGGGCGTGACCTCGTCGAGGTCGCGCCCCTCCGGCGTGTCCGCGCGAGGCAGGACGGTAGGGGAAACCCCACCACGAGGACTCGACCTGGGTGTGCAGACCCGGCCGGGGCCGCGCGGCTGGAATGGGTCCATGACCCCTTCCCGTACCGCCCGGTGGACCGCCGGCTGGCTGCTCGCGGCCGTGTGGGCCCTCTCCTTCCCGCTGTTCTCCGCGCTGGCCCCGCACCGGCTGTGGGGGTGGTGCGCGGCCGCCGGATACCTCGCCGCCGCCGCTGCCACCGCCCTCGGCCGGCGCCGGGAGGCGCTCGCGGCGGCCCTGCTGGGGGCCGTCGCCGTACCGCTGCTGTACCTGGTCCTGACGGGACAGGGGCAGTCCGAGGTCGGCGTGATCGAACGGTCCGGGCGGCTCTTGCTCGAGACCGGAAGGATGTACGTGGACCAGCCCGCCGGGGTCGAGGAGTACACCCCCTACCTCCCCGGCATGGCACTCCTCGGCATCCCCCGCGCCCTGCTCGGCGCAGGCTCCGCCGACGGGCACGGATGGGCGGTACGGCTGCTGGGCGACGCCCGCATCTGGTGCGCCGCCGCCCTCTTCGGCGGGATGTGGGCCGGCCGGCGCCTCCTCGGTGCTGCCCCCTCCCCGCTGCTCCCGGTGCTGGTGGCTTCGCCGGTCGTGGCACTTCCGCTGGCGGTGAGCGGGGTGGACCTGCCGCTGGCGGGGCTGTGCTGCCTGGCCCTGGCGGCGGCCGCGTCCGGCCGCCCGGCGGCCTCCGGGGCGGCCCTCGCCGCGGCGTGCGCCCTCAAGTGGACCGCGCTGCCCGCGGTGGCGGTGGTCCTGGCCCTCCTCGCGGCCTGCCGGGGCGGGCGGGCGGCCCTGCGCTGCGCGCTGGTGACGGCCCTGGGCACGGCCGCCCTGGTGCTGCCGGGGCTGCTGCTCCAGCCGGCGGAGCTGTGGCGGCAGGTCTTCGCCTTCCCGACCGGGCGGGCGCCGGTGCCGACCCCGGCGAGCAGCCCCCTGCCCGGGCACCTGCTGGCGGAACTCGGGCCGTGGGGCTGGTACCTGACGGTCGGTCTGCTGGCGCTGGGCGGCCTGGGGGTGGCGCTCTCCCTGCTGGTCCGTCCGCCGCGCACGGTGGTGGCCGCGGCCGACCGCCTCGCGCTCGGGCTCACCCTGGCCTTCCTGCTGGCCCCCGCCGGCCGCTTCGGCTACCTGGCCCTGCCGCTGCTGCTCGTAGCCTGGTCCCGCTCCACGACCCCGCCCCCGTCCCCCACCACCTCCCGCATCGTGGCCCGCTCCGCCACCCCCGGCCGCGTGACGGCCTAGGGGATGTCCGCGCCGCGGAGGTGGGCCAGGACGGCCAGGACGCGGCGGTTGCCCTCCGTCGGGTCCAGGTCCAGCTTCGTGAAGATGCTGCTCGCGTGCTTGACGACGGAGGCCTCCGTGATGAAGAGGCGTGCCGCCAGGGCCTGGTTGTTGAGCCCCTCCGCCATCAGCGCCAGCACCTCCCGCTCGCGCGGGGTGAGGCGGGCCAGCGGCTCGCCCGCGGGCCTCGGCGCGAGCAGGACGCGGATCACCTCCGGGTCGATGACCGTCTGGCCCTCGTGGACCCGCCGCAGCGCGTCGAGGAACTCCTCGACCTCCCCGACCCGGTCCTTGAGCAGGTAGCCCAGCCCGGCCGGCGAGCCGCCGGTGAACAGCTGGGTCGCGTACGCGGTGGCCACGTACTGCGAGAGCACCAGGACCGGCAGCGCGGGGTCCCGGGAGCGCAGTTCGAGCGCGGCCCGCAGTCCCTCGTCGCGCAGCCCGGGCGGCATCCGCACGTCCGTGACGACCACGTCCGGCCGCTCGGCCGCCACCGCCCGCAGCAGGGCGGGGGCGTCGCCGACGGCGGCGAGGACCCGGTGGCCGCCGAGGGTCAGCAGTTCCGTCAGCCCGGCCCGCAGCAGGACGGAGTCCTCGGCCAGGATCACCCGGAGCACGGGACCTCCACCCTCAGTTCGGTCGGCCCGCCCAGCGGACTGGACACCGTCAGCCTGCCCTGCAACATCGCCACCCTGTCCGCGAGACCCGCCAGGCCCGCCCCCGCGCCGGGATCCGCCCCGCCGCGGCCGTCGTCGGTGATGGTGAGGGTGAGCCGGCCGCCCTCGACCCTACCGGCGACGCCGACCCGCGAGGCGCCGCTGTGCTTGGCGGCGTTCGCCAGCGCCTCGGCGACGGTGAAGTAGGCCGTGATCTCCACCGGTTCGGGCAGCCGGGGCAGTTCCAGGTCCACCGAGACCGGTACGGGATGGCGCAGCGCGACCTCCGCCACCGCCGCGGCCAGCCCGTGGTCGGTCAGCACCTGCGGGTGGATGCCCCGTACGAGGTCGCGCAGTTGGGCGAGGGCCAGCTGGGCCTCCCCGCGCCCCCGGCTCACCAGCGCGGCGGCGTCCGCAGCCTCCGGGACGCCCCGCAGTTTCAGCTCGGCGAGGCCCAGGGTCATGCTGAGGGCCACCAGCTGCTGCTGGGCGCCGTCGTGCAGGTCCCGCTCGATGCGCCGCCGTTCGGCTTCGAAGGCCTCCACCAGCCGGACCCGCGAGCGGGTCAGCTCCAGCACCCGGTCGTCCTCCTCGCGGGGCCCGAGCAGCAGCCGGGCGGTCTTCACCTGCGCCCCGGCGATCAGCGCGCCCGCGTACGCGGCGAGCACCATCCCGGCCAGCCCCACGGCGGTCCCGCCCAGCGCCTCCAGCGGGCCCGCGACCACCTCGCCGGGCATCAGCATCACCGGCTCCGGGGCGAGGGCCCACACGATGACGGGGGCCGCCACCAGCAGCAGGGAGAACGCCAGCAGCGCGATCACCCCGAACCCGGCCGCCCCGAACACCACCCCGAGCAGGGCGGCGTACCCGAACTCCCGCCAGGTGGCCCGCTCCCGCAGCCGCGTCCGCAGCCAGGCGGCCGGGCCGGCCCCGGCGAGGGAGGTGTGCGGGTCCGGTACCGGCTCGGGTTCCACCCAGCGCAGCCGCCGCCGCTCCAGCTCCCCGAGCGGCACCGCGCCCGCCAGGGCGGCGACCAGCAGCAGCAGTCCGACCCCGGCCACCGCGAGCAGCACCCCGAGCCCGACGAGCAGCACCACCGCGAGCAGCACCCCGTACCCGAGCGGAAACCCGCTCCCGAGGTACGCCCAGCACCGCCAGGGCCACCACGACACCAGGAACCGCAGGGGCCGCCGCATGGCCCGCCAGACGGTGACGGGTGGGACGGGGGAGGCGGGGGAGGAAGCGGGCATACGGCAACCCTAAGACTTGATCCGTGATTCACCAGAGGGTGAGTTGTGGGTTGCAGCCGGGGCGGTGTCCGGGCTTTCCCGCGTGGTCACGCTTGGGGCGTGTCTCGTCCGGGGTCGCTCGGGACCGCCGTCCGGCGGTTCGGGGAGCAGAGGTTCCACGGCGTTGCCGTGGGACTGCCGCATGACCAGCACCGCGAACGGTGGTCTGGCTCGGTGCGGTTGACTCCCGCAGGGCTTCTTCCAGCCCTTGTGCGAAAACGATCTGTGCGTGCCGGGACGAGGTGGTGTCCAGGTACGCGGTCTTGGGGTCGTCCACGTCGGCGAAGCGCACGAACGCGGCAAGCGCGGCGGATATGAGGTCGCGCTTCCCGGCGAGGCCGCAGGCGGGGCAGCTGTGCTCGCGGTCCCGCAGGGTTTTGGAGACCCGTTCTCCGCACAGGCAGTGTTGAGACAGGGCGGTGGACCAGGTGGAGGCCCGGACAAGACGGCCGGCCGCGGCCTGGCACTCACGCGCAAGGGCGGCGATGATCTCGCGGGCGACCTGGCGGGCGCGGTGACGTCGGTGCTCTGCCATCGAGGCGGCGCGTTCGGCCTGGCGGGCGCGCTGCTCCCGATAGTTCACCGACAGCCGGTCGCGGCGGAACGCCTGCTTCGGCGCCCCATCGACGCGGGCATCACGGGCAGCACGGGCACCACCGGGCACGCTGACGGCCTTGGGCCCCAGCCCCTTGGCCTCTCGGCGCTCGGCGCGTGTGGCCTGCTTCTTCGACAGACCGTACTGCGCGGTGTTCGTGGCGCGGCGGGAGCGCTCCAAAGCTCGCGCACGGCCGCGCCGCTTCTTCGCTTCCCGTTCCAGCAGCGCCTGTTCCTCGGGGCTGAGTGTGATCTCGGTGGAGGCCGGGGCGCCGTCGGAGGGGTCCAGGCTGGAGGGGAAGGAGACGGCGCAGACGTTGGAGACGTTGCCGTCCACGCCGCCGATCCGGTCCAGGGTGGCGGCCTGCTCGCGCATGGCGCGCACCGAGGGGGCGGTGTAGCCAGGGCCGAGGATCATCAGGTGCGCCTCGTACACCCAGCCGCCCGGCGCGGACGCCTTGCGGCGGCGTACGAGGTCGACCTTGTGCCAGCGGCCGGGATTGGAAAGGAAGTGTTCGACGCGTGCCCACTGGCCGGGCTGCTGCGGGACACGCGCGGGCAGCACTAGGTCACCCCGGCTCCCGTCGGGGCCGCCCGCGAACACCACGGCGAGCGGTCCGGCGTGGTCCCACCAAGTTGCCTTCCGCGCGCCTGGCTTCCCCGACGCGCTGGTTTTGCCCGTGGGCACGGTGCCGGACGGCGCTGCCGGCACTGGCATCCGGCGCGGCTGCTGGACGGTGTGCCGCCCGCCGCCGCTGTAGGCCATGACGTGACCGTGGAGGCTGCCGACGAGGCGGAAGGTCTCCCACTTGCGTTCGGTGGTGTGGGAGCGGGCGCGGCCGGGGATGCGGGTGAAGTCGTGCTAGCGGCCCGTCTTCGGACGGCCGTGCCGCTTGCCTGTGGCGTCCGGGAACAGGTGCCGCTGGACGCCGTTCCACACCTCGTCGGCCATGTGCATGGCCAGGGCCTTGGAGACGTGATGCTTGAGGTGCCCCGAGTCTTCGAGGTGCTTGTACGCGCACCGTTCCAGGGCCTCCCGGGACTTCGGGGCCTTGTTCTTGCCCCGGAACTTCCGCTGCGTCCGGGCAGCCTGCATGACCGTCACCCCCCGTTATTAATCGGTTGCCCTACGACACGCTACGCGAGTAGTCAGCCCTATGAACGGGGTTTACGACCACGGCAATTCCTCGACAGGAAAGGCCTGAAGGCAGCAGCGCCACGACTCAAGGTCACCGTCCGGCACACCTACAACCTCAACAGCAGCCGCGCCGACTTCCCCGCCCCCGTCTACGTCGGCCGCACCCCCCATCGTCTGCACTCACGCGCCACCGTCCCTCCGGGCTCCCCGCCGAGCGGCGGATCCCCTCCTGCGATCATCGGCCGGGGGAGCGGTGGGTGGCGTGGCGGAATAGGCCGGAGGGGTGAATGGTCATACAGGGTGAACCGCCGCAAACATGGAGGTCGTCATGGATGTGCTGGTGCTCATCGGCCGCCTGCTCTTCGTCGGCCTGTTCCTCTCCTCCGGCGTCGCCCATCTGACCAAGACCGGGCCGATGGCCGGATACGCCGCCTCCCGCGGGGTGCCGATGGCCGTCCCGGCCACCGTCGCCGGCGGACTTCTGATCCTGGCCGGCGGGATCAGCGTGGCCGTGGGCCTGTGGGCCGACCTCGGCGCGCTGGCGCTCGCCGCCTTCTGCTTCCCGACGGCCGTGCTGATGCACGGCTTCTGGAAGGACAGCGAGCCGGAGGCCAAGATGATGGAGCGGACGCAGTTCCTGAAGGACACCGCGCTGGGCGGCGCGGCGCTCCTGCTCTTCGCCTTCTTCGCCTACGCCGGCCACGACCTCGGGCTGATGGTCACCGGTCCGGCCCTTTCCATCGGCTGACCGGCGGGAACCGCCCCTTCCGGCCGCCGGCGCCGGCGAGACCGCCCACCTGACCCGGCTGGTACGCAACACCGGGCGCGCGGGCTCCGGCCCGTCGCGGGCCGCTCGAAGTGAGCCCTCGTACAAGGATCTTGACTCGTCTGGCGCGTGTCGAAGCCCGGCCTTGATCGTTTCTTCAGCCGTAACCCTCATATCGGCTGCCGGATCGGGAGGACCGCGGTGACGGCTTGGCAGTACTTCGCCGGGGCGGGGATGGTGGCCGCGCTCTGCCCGCTCCACGGCCACGTGGCGGTCGCGGGCGACGGCCACGGGCGCGGGGCGCGGGTCGACGTGTGCGTGCCGGGCGCGCCGCCGAAGCCGCCCGCGGCGCGGCCGCACGCCACCCCGCCCGCGCCCGCGACTCCGTCGGCCACCCAGCCCGCCGTACGGGTGACGCTGCCCGGCGCCGTACGGCCGACCGTGCGCCACCCCGGCGACGCGCCGGGGCTGCCGGGGCCGGTGCCCGGGCCCGGGGCCCCGGCGCCGGGCGGGCCGGCGCAGCCCCCGCCGCCCGCGCCGGCGGACGCCGCGGAACCGGAGCCGGCTCCCGCCGGGGCTTCCGCCCCGCCCGCGCCCAGGGCCGCCGCGGGGGCGAGGCGCTTCCACGTGCGCCCGTACCACTCGGCGGCCCTGCAGCGGCGCGGCCCGGACGGGCTGAGCACCATGATGCTGATGGTGGTCGTGACCACCCCGGCCGTACTGGCCGCCGCCGCGCTGCGCCCCCGCTCCAAGAGCCGCGGCTGACGCCCGCCGCCCCCTTCACGCAAGCACCGACGCACCCACGCATCCACGCACCCACGCATCACGAACGGGAGATCCCTCGTGTCCGAATGGCTGGTCCTGGCCATTGCCATGGCGCTCGTCTGCGCCCTCGTCCTCGCCATCACCGTGGTCCGGCACCGCCGGGTCGCGGACGACGAGGACACCAGCGAAACCCCCGACGTCATCGAGTACATGACGATGATGGTCGGCGTGGTCTACGCGATCGTCCTGGGCCTGGCCATCGCGGGGGTCTGGGAGGCGCGCGGCGCCGCCGAGGACAGCGTGCGCCGCGAGGCCCAGTCGCTGTACGAGGTCACCCAGCGGGCCGACGTCTACCCGGCGCCCGTCCGCGACCGGATCCGCGGCGAGGTGGACGCGTACGTCTCCCACACCGTCAGCGTGGACTGGCCGCGGCTGGTCTCGGGCCAGGACGCCTCCGCCGAGGGCGGGCAGCTGCTCGGGAAGCTGCGCAGCGACGTCACCCACCAGAGCCCGGCCAACGAACTCCAGGCGCAGGCCTACCAGCCGCTGCTCGACCACATCGCGACCGCCGACGACGCCCGGCACTCGCGCACGCAGAGCGGCGAGTCCACCCTGCCCAGCGTGGTCTGGCTCGGGCTGGTGGTCGGCGGGATCGTCACGATCGGCCTGATCTTCACCCTGCAGATCCGCCGTTCGGGGCGGGAGCTGCTGCTGGCCGGGCTGTTCAGCGCGCTGATCGTGTTCCTGCTGTTCATGGTGTGGAGCTTCGACGCCCCCTTCGGGCGGGAGGGCAACGACTCCGCCGGGCCCTTCCAGGACCTGTTCCCGGCCGTGTCGGTGACGGCCTCCCGCTGAGCGTGCGCGGGGGGCGGTCCCGGCCGGGTCAGCCCCCCGCCGGGGCCGTCTGCCGCCGGACCGCGGCCACCAGCGGCGAGTGCCGCAGGGCGTGGGAGATCCGTACGAGGTCACGCGGCCCCTCGGCCAGGACGAGCACCCGCTCCCCGTCATCGCTCCCCGCGCCCTCCGGGTCGGCGGCGCTGGCCCGTACGGCGGCCGCCACCATCGCCGCGTCCGCGACGGCGCGGGCCGTCTCCTCGTCCGCTCCGGCCGCCCGGGCCCGCTCGTAGGCGGTGTCGCGGTGGCGGCGGTCGAAGGAGGGGCCGAGCCGCAGGAAGCCGTCGTGGATGTCGGACTCCCGCTGGATCACCCGGATCTCGGCCGGGGACCACCAGGACATCCGCACGCAGGGGCTGCCGCTGGGCGCGGTGCTGTGCACCTCGTGCCACAGCGCGCCGAGGCGGCGGTAGGTGCTCCAGGTGTGCCAGCTGTCCGACACGCGCTGGCACACCAGCGGCAGTACGAAGCCCACGGAGCTGACGAGCGCGGCGCCGGAGGCCAGTGGCGGGGCGAGGTAGGTGCTCAGGTAGTCCAGGTCGTGGCCCAGCCAGCGCGCGGCTACCGCGGACATCTTCGCGGCGTCGTAGGCGAGGCTGATGGTGTAGCCCGCGACGATGATCACCAGGCCGGTCCGGAGCCAGCCGCGGACCCGCAGGGACCAGCGCCAGCACATCGACACCATCATCAGCACGGCGGCGTTGTGCGCCAGCAGGTAGGCGGCGATCATCAGCCGGATGTAGGGGGTGTTCGCGTAGTAGGTGTCGAAGTCGCGCAGCCGCTCGACGGGGGCGTCGCCGAGGGCGAAGAGGACGACGATCGCCACGACGACCACGAAGTAGCCCGCGATCCAGCGCTGCGAGGTGCGGCGGATCTCCTCCGCCGGGCCGCCGCGCCAGTTGAACACCAGCACGAGGCAGGAGGCGCTGAAGGCGGTCATCAGGGAGTAGACCAGCGGGGCGGAGACGTTGGGGATGCCGGTCCACCCGTTGACGGCTTCGATGGTGGGCGGGGCGGCGAAGGTGAAGACCGCGCCGGCGAGGACGAGCAGGACACAGACCGACCGCAGGAGCGGATCGCGCCAGTTGGTGCGCAGCGCCGGCACCTTGCACACGAGGGAGACCCCCATGGCGACTGCCGGGATGTAGTAGTCCGGTCCGTTCAACGGTCGTTCCTGTGCCCCCGGTAGCCGAGAGAGGTCTCGATCCGGCCCGCCAGCTCGTCCCGCTGGGCCGGTGGGCGGTGGCCCTTGGAGCCGGCCAGCCAGGTGCGGCACCGGCTGCCCAGCAGGAGGCCGAAGCTCTCGGCCTCCGTCTCCTCCTGGACCTCGGCGCGGGTGCGGGCGGCGACCCGGCGGACCGTCTCGCCGAGGTCGGCCCCGTCGGCCAGCAGACGGGCGGCGACGGCCGCCCCGTCGACGTGGTGGCTGCAGTGGCCCGCCTTCATGTGCCACAGCTCGTGGCCCAGGATGACCAGCTGGTGGTCGGGGGCCGTGCGCTCCTCGATGACCACCAGGTCGCGGTCGGCCATGTCGAGCCACAGGCCGCTGGCGGTCCCCTGCGGGAAGGCGGCCATCCGGAACTCCACCGGGCGCCCGCGGTGTCTGCTCATGCCCTCGCAGAGGGCGGCGTAGAGGTCCACGGGTTCCACGGGGGCGGCCAGCTTGATGCCGGCCACCAGCTCCGCGCACAACCGCCGCTGCGCTCTGCCTATGCTCACCGTTCTCCCCGTCGGCGCGGATCCGGATCAGGACTCAAGGATCAGATCCAGACTTTCGACTGGGTCATGATTCGTTCGGTTTGACGCTTTCGAGAAGCATGTCCAGCCATTCGGTCACCTTGTCCCGGTGCTTGTCGCTGGGCAGTTGGGCGGCGCGCCAGGCGATGCCCCGTACACCGTGGTTCTGCAGGAGTCTTGCCAGCGGATCGCCCGCCGAAGCCACCTCGGCGGGTACGGTCTGCCGCTCGCGCCCCGCGAAGTCCTGGAGCAGCTGCTGCTCAGTGCGCTGGAGGGCGTCCGTGAGGGCGTCGGCGTCATGGGCGGTGAGGAAGCCCGCGTGCACCCCGAAGAACCGCTGGATGGCGTCGCAGTGTTCCATCGTGGGCCGCCGGTCGCCGTTGATCAGGGCGCCCGCCTGCTGCCGGGACATCCCGGCGCCGTCGGCGATCTCCTGCTGCGTGTAGCGGCGGCCGTTGGGTTTGACCCGGGTCCGTCGCAGCAGGTCAAGGCGCTGGAGGAAGCGCGCCTGCAGATCGGGTTCGCCCGCCCGCCGGCCGTCGAGCAGGGTCCTGATCACGTCCGTGGGGACCCCGGAGGCTTCCGAGAGCCGGCGGAGGTCGAAGACCTGGTTCGGGTCGCGGCCCATTTTGTTCGCCAGTTCAGCGACCCGCGTGACGGTCGCTGCCAGGGGCGCGTTGGCCACCGCGACGGGAGCCGGGAAGCCGTCTGTCACCAGTGGTTCTCCTAGATCGCGCGAGGTCAGTGGGCACGTGGTCGGCCTCAGGGAATCTATCCGGTTTGTTTTGGTAGAGCCAGAACTTGCCACAGCTGTGGCGGGAATGAGCTGTCGCTCGGCTGGAATTGCCACAATAGTTGACACTCGAATGAAGTCGGTAGCAGGATCGCCACACGGAAATGAAGATCCAGACCGTTGAGGAGGGGGAGCTCTCGGTGCCACATCTCGCAGCGGTGGGCCCGTCTGATGGCCTCGTCCGAGCCGGTGAGGAGCGCCTGGCGGGCGAGGAGTCCGCCCGCGGCGCAGTGCGGTCGGAGCGGCGCAAGGAGATTTTGCGCCAGCGCCGCGAAGAACTGGGCCTGAGCCAGGAGGACGTCGCGTCGCGGCTGCGCATCAGCGTGCGCGCGTACGGAAACTGGGAGCGCGGGCTCGTCAAGGAGTGGACGGACCGCAAACTCCTCGCCCTGGCCGAGGCCTTGGAGATGAGCGAGCGGCAGTGCTTCTGGCTGTTCCGGGTCATGGTCGACCGGGACCCGCCGCCCACCTGGCGCGCGGCCGAGGAGAACCGGCTGCCCCAGGACCCGGCCCAGCGCGACTACCTGGTCGACTACGCGGCCCTCATGGAGGCCGTGCCCTACCCGAGCTTCCTGGTGGACCACCGGTGGGACGTGGCCCTGACCAACTCGGCCTTCGACCGGCTGTTCCAGTCGGTCCGCCCGCATCCGACGGCCCTGCCGGACGACAACTTCCTGCGCTTCGTGCTGTTCCACCCGGACGCCGCGGCCGTGCTGGAGGACCACGAACCGGCCTGGTGCGTACCGCTCCTGGCCCAGTTCGCGACCGCGCTGGCCGCGGCCCCGGAGGACGAGGGCCTGCGGAGCATCCGTCAGGAGGTGGCCCGTGACCCGTTCATGGAGGCGGCCTACCGGTACGGCGTTCCGCACTGGCTGACCACCCACGGGGAGCTGGCCGCCGAACAGGACGGCGCGGTGCGGACGGTGCGCCACCCCGACCCCGGATGGGGTCTGGTGCGGTGCCGGATGGTGGCGGAATCCAGCCGCATGCTGGAGGGCATGGGCCTCACCCGGATCACCCTGGTGCTGTCGGCCCCGCAGGGTCTGCCGACCGGTCCCGTACGGGGCGGCGCCGGCTTCCCGCAGCAGCAGGGCGCGCGCCTGCGGGCCGTGCCGTCGCTGGGGGAATGACGCCCCGGGGGACACTGGTGCCCTGAAGCGCGTGCCACGGCTCGTGTCAGCGCGGTCCTGCGGCGCGAAACCGTACCGACTGCCTGGTTCGGTCCATGCGGATGCCACGATCCGCGACACCGCGCGGATGCCACGGATCGTGGCGTTCCCGCGGTGGCGCCGGAGTCGTGGCTTCGCCCGTGCCCGGGGCAGCCCCGGGCCGTGGCCGCGGCCACGACGGCGAAGGGCGGTAGGGGCATGCGGTTGACCATCCTCGGCGGGGGCGGATTCCGCGTCCCGCTCGTCTACGGGGCACTGCTCGGCGACCACGCCGAGGGCCGGGTGTCCCATGTGACGCTCTACGACGAGGACCCCGCCCGGCTCACCGCCATGGCCCGGGTCCTCGCGGACCAGGCCGCGGCCGCCGGAGCGGCGGACGCCCCGGCCGTCACCGCCACCGGAAACCTGGACGAGGCCCTGCGCGGGGCCGACTTCGTCTTCTCCGCCATCCGCGTCGGCGGCCTGGAGGGGCGCGCGGCGGACGAGCGGATCGCCCTGGCCGAGGGAGTGCTGGGCCAGGAGACGGTCGGCGCGGGCGGTGTCGCGTACGGCCTGCGGACGGTGCCGGTGGCCCGGGAGATCGCGCGCAGGATCGCCCGCGTCGCCCCCGGGGCCTGGGTCATCAACTTCACCAACCCGGCCGGGGTGGTCACCGAGGCGATGGCCGAGGAGCTGGGCGATCGGGTCATCGGCATCTGCGACTCGCCCGTGGGGCTGGGCCGCCGGATCGCCCGGCTGCTCGGCGCCCGGCCCGGCGAGGCCTGGATCGACTACGTCGGCCTCAACCACCTGGGCTGGGTACGGGGCCTGCGGGTCGGCGGGCGCGACGAGCTGCCCCGGCTGCTGGCCGACACCGGGGCGCTGGAGTCCTTCGAGGAGGGACGGCTCTTCGGCGCCGAATGGCTGCGCTCGCTCGGCGCGATCCCCAACGAGTACCTGCACTACTACTACTTCAACCGTGACACGGTACGCGCCTACCAGGAGGCCAAGCAGACGCGCGGCGCCTTCCTGCGCGACCAGCAGCGCGGCTTCTACGCCGAGGCCGGCCGGCCCGGGCAGGCGCCCGGGGCGGCGCTGGCCGCCTGGGACCGGACCCGGGCGGAGCGCGAGGCCACGTACATGTCCGAGAACCGCGAGGTGGCGGGCGTCGGGGAGCGCGAGGAGAGCGACCTGGAGTCCGGCGGCTACGAGAAGGTGGCCCTCGCGCTGATGCGGGCCATCGCCCGGGACGAGCGGGCCACGCTGATCCTCAACGTCCGCAACGGCTCGACCCTGTCCGTGCTCGACGCGGAGGCGGTCATCGAGGTGCCCTGCCTGGTCGACGCGAACGGCGCCCACCCGGTGGCCGTGGCCCCGCTGCCCCTGCACGCGGTCGGGCTGGTCACCTCGGTGAAGGCGGCGGAGCGGGAGGTGCTGGCCGCCGCGGCGAGCGGCTCGCGGGCGGACGCGGTGAAGGCCTTCGCGCTGCACCCGCTGGTGGACTCCGTGGGGGTGGCCCGCAGGCTGCTGGAGGGATACGCGGCGGAGCATCCGGGCCTGGCCTACCTGCGCTGAACCCCTCCTGCTCGCGAGGCGCCCGGGCTTTCACCCGTACGGCGGCTTGCGGCATGCGGCGCGGTGGGGGCGCTGTGAGAGTGCGAGATGTGACCACTGCCCCCGCCGTCGCCGCGGCGCCACCCGTGCTCGACCGGCGGCGGCGCAACGTCGTCTTCGGAACGATCATGCTGGGCGTGCTGCTGGCCGCGCTCGACCAGACGATCGTGGGCACCGCCCTGCCCACCATCGTGGCGGATCTCGGCGGCGCGGCCCACATGGCCTGGGTGGTGACCTCGTACCTGCTCGCGGAGACCGTCGCGACGGTGCTGGTGGGGAAGTTCGGCGACCTCTTCGGCCGGAAGGTCATCTTCCAGATCTCCGCCGTCATCTTCATCACCGGCTCGTTCCTGTGCGGCCTCGCAGGCAACATGACCCTGCTCATCCTGTGGCGCGGGGTGCAGGGCATCGGGGCCGGCGGCCTGATGGTCACCTCCATGGCACTGATCGCCGACGTGGTGCCGCTGCGCGAACGCGGCAAGTACCAGGGCGCCATCGGAGCCGTCTTCGGCGTCGCCACCGTCATCGGGCCGCTGCTGGGCGGACTGTTCACCGACCACCTGAGCTGGCGCTGGGCCTTCTACGTCAACGTCCCCATCGCCGTCCTGGTGGTCGCGGCGGCCGCCCGGACGATCCCCTCGGTACGGGCCGCCGGCCGGCCCGCCATCGACTACCTGGGCATCGCCCTGGTCGCCGTCGGCTCGAGCGCGCTGATCCTGGCCACGAGCTGGGGCGGCAACGAGTACGCCTGGAGCTCGGCGACGGTCATCGGGCTCTTCGCGGCCGGCGCGCTGGCCCTCGCGCTGTTCTGCCTGGCGGAGACGCGGGCCGCCGAACCCATGCTGCCCATGCGGCTCTTCCGCAACCCCGTCTTCACGGTGTGCTCGGTGCTCAGCTTCGTCGTCGGCTTCGCCATGCTCGGCGCGATGACCTTCCTGCCGACCTACCTCCAGTACGTGGACGGGGACTCGGCCACCCTGTCGGGCGTACGGACACTGCCGCTGGTCATCGGCCTGCTGATCGCGTCCGTCTTCAGCGGCAACGTCACCAGCAAGACCGGCCGCTACCGGATCTTCCCGATCGCCGGCTGCGCGGTGATGGGCGCCGGACTGTACCTGCTCTCGCTGATGGGGCGCGGCACCGGCGGCTGGCTGGAATCGCTGTACATGTTCGTCCTCGGCGCCGGCATCGGCCTGTGCATGCAGGTGCTCACCATCGCGGTGCAGAACACCGTGGACTACGCCGACCTCGGCACGGCGACCTCCGGCGTCACCTTCTTCCGTACGCTCGGCAGCGCCTTCGGGGCCGCGGTCTTCGGGACGATCTACGCCAACAGCCTGAAGCCCGAACTCGCCGCCGGAGTCGCCGAGGCCGCCCGGGCCACCGGCGCCGACCCGGCGCGCCTCGGCGCCGCCGCGCAGAGCCCGCAGGGGGTGCACGGGCTCGACCCGGCCGAGGCGGGCCCGGTCATCGACGCGTACGCCGACGCCCTGCACACGGTGTTCCTGTGGACGGTGCCGGTGGCGGTCGTCGGCTTCGTCGTCGCGCTCTTCCTCAAGCAGGTCCGGCTGCGCGACAGCGCCCGGGCGGGCTCGACCGACATCGGCGACGGCTTCGCCTCGCCCGCCACGGCCTCGGGGGACTCGGCCAAGCTCCTGGAGCTGGCGGTGGGCAAGCTCGTACGGAACATGGGGCCCGACACGGCACGGGCCATCGTCCACGCCTCCGACACGCGCCTGGACATGGCGGGCGCGTGGGCGGTGATGCAGGTGGACCTGCTGACCCGGACCGTGGGGCACGCCAGGCTGGGACTGATCGCGTCCCGGCTGTCGCTGCCGCCGGAGGTGCTGCTCCCGGTCTTCGACCGGATGGTGGAGGAGGGCTTCCTGACGCGGCAGAACGGCTTCTTCGCGCACACCGCGGCGGGGGAGCGCGAGGCCGCGGTGATCTCGCGGGCCTGGGCGGACTGGCTGGGCGACCGGCTGGAGCAGGACCGCGGCCGGCCGCGCAGCGAGGAGCTGCGGGCGGCGGCGGACGCGATCGCCAAGCGACTGCTGGCGGAGGACCTGGGCGAGGGCAACTTCGCGCCGCGGCAGGTGCTGCGGGGGTCCTAGCGGTCCTAGCGGGTCTGGCGGGTCTGGCGGGTCTGGCGGGTCTCGCGGGGGGTGGGGTAGTCGTGCGAGGGGACGCGTGGCAGGGAGGTGAGGTCGGGGCGCCAGGCGCGCAGGACGGCCGCCGAGGGCGCGTAGAGGGCGTCGGGGATCGAGTCCGGGGCGAACCACCGCCAGCGGGCGATCTTGTGCGGCTCGGTGACGGCCGGGCTGCCCTCGGCCGAGCGGGTGAGGGCGGCCGCCGTCAGACGGGTCGTGCCATGCCCCGCGTAGAGCTGGACCGCCAGCACCTCGATGCCCCCGGGGTCGGCCCGCAGGTCCGTCTCCTCGGCCAGCTCCCGGGCGGCGGCCTGCTCGAAGTTCTCCCCGGGGTCGACCTTGCCGCCGGGCAGCTCCCAGCGGCCGTCGTGCGCCTGGCCCAGCAGCACGCGGCCGTCGGGGCCGAGCACGATCAGCCCGACGCCGACGATGGCGTGGGGCTGGGGGACGACCCGGACGGGTTCGGTGCCAGGTCCGATGTCGTGTTCCGTAGCCATGGGTTCATTTGCCGGTCCGGCGGCGAGGCCTGTCAAGCGGTGTCCAGGGCCGCAGGCGCCCTCGGACGCGTGTGCGAGTTTCGGCCAGGGTCCGCGGGCGCAGGCTCTGGGCGGTCTGATCGTCGTACCGTACGTCGGCTCGGGGGGACGCAATGGCACATGTGCTGGTCATGGGCGGAGGGGTCGCGGGTCTGGCGACCGCCCTCCTCGCCGCCCGCCGGGGACACACCGCCGAACTGTTCGAACGCGACACCCGCGCCCCCGGCACCGCCCTCGACCGCGACTTCTTCGGCTGGCGCCGCCCGGCCGTACCGCAGGCCGCCCAGCCGCACGCCCTGCTCGGGGCCGCCCGCACCCTGCTGCGCACCGAGCTGCCCGACGTCCACGCCGAGATGCTGCGGCTCGGCGCCCGCGAACGGCACGAGCTGGACTGGTTCGACGTACGGCCGCCCGCGCGGCCAGGCGACGAGGACCTGGTCATGCTCCAGGCCCGCCGCATCGTGCTGGAGAGCGCACTGGCCACTGCCCTGCGCGCGGAGCCGGGCGTGGTGCTGCGGTACGGGGAACCGGTCACCGGGCTCACCACGCTCACGGGGGCCGGGCCGGGGGCGGAGCCCGGCGTCCGGGTCGTCGGGGTGAGCACGCGCGAGGGCGCGTACGAGGGCGACCTCGTCGTGGACGCGGGGGGCCGGCGCGGCGGCGCCGAGCGCTGGCTGGCCGCGGCCGGCTGCCGCCCGGGCGCCGTCGAACGGCACCGCACGGGCCTCGCGTACTTCTGCCGCTGGTACCGGCTGCCCGCCGGGATGGAGGAGGGGCCGCGCCGGCCCTGGACGGTGACCGGCGGCGGCTTCGCCGGCTGCGCCGTCTTCCCGGCCGACAACCGGGTCTTCGCCGTGACCCTGTTCGTGCACACCGACGACCCCACCCGCGCGGCCCTGCGCGACCCGGCCGTCTTCGAAGCCGCCGCCCGGGCCTTTCCGCCCGGCGCGGCCTGGCTGGAACTGGGGGCGGCGCCGCTGTCGGGGGTACTGGCCACCGCGAGCCTCGACAACCGGTGGAGCCCCCTGGCCGACGGGCGGGGCCCGGTGGTGAGCGGAATGGTCCCCGTCGGGGACGCCCTCACCCACACCAACCCCACCCTGGGGCAGGGAACCGCCCTCGCCCTCTGGGCCGCCCGGCGGGTGGCGGGGACGGCCCGTCAGGCCCCCGGAGCCCCGGCCTTCGCCGCCGGGTACCACGACTGGGCGCTGCGCACGCTCAAGCCGTGGTTCGACTTCCAGGTCGTCGCCGACACGGCCATCGGGGAGCGCTTCGCCGCACGGGCGGGGCGTACGGGCCCGGCGCGCGCGGTGGCCGCGCTCTTCGAGTGCGCCCTGGAGGACCCGGAGGTGATGCGGGCGCGGGCCAGGGTCCGGCACCTGGCCGAACCGCCCGAGCGCGCCTACGCGGACCCCGCGGTCCGGGCCAGGGTCACGCGCTGGCTCGCGGCCCACCCCGGCTACACCCCGAACGCGGTGGGGCCGGACCGCGAACAGTGGGAGCGGCTCACCGCGCCGCCCGGCCGGCCCGGCAGTCACCCGGGGCTGCCCAGCACCTCGGCCAGCTCATAGCCGACGACCTCCTCCAGCTGGGCGTACGTACAGCTTTCCGGGGTCCGGTCGGGGCGCCAGCGGGCGAACTGGGCGGTGTGGCGGAAGCGGTCGCCCTCCAGGTGGTCGTACTTCACCTCGCAGACGCGTTCGGGGCGCAGGGGTACCCAGGAGAGGTCCTTCTTGCCCGTCCAGCGGCTCTGCGCGCCGGGGAGCCGGGCGCTCTCGTGCGCCGACTCCTCGGCCCAGGCGGCCCAGGGGTGGCCTTCGGGATCCGCCATGCGCAGCGGTTCGAGCTCCTCGACCAGTTCGGCGCGGCGCTTCATGGGGAAGGCGGCGCAGACGCCCACGTGCTGGAGCGCGCCGTGGTCGTCGTACAGGCCGAGGAGCAGCGATCCGACAATCGGACCGCTCTTGTGGAAACGGAAACCGGCGAGGACGACATCGGCCGTACGCTCGTGCTTGATCTTGAACATGAGGCGGGCATCGGGCCGGTAGGGGAGGTCGAGGGGTTTCGCGACGACCCCGTCGAGTCCGGCGCCTTCGAACCGTTCGAACCACTCCCGCGCGAGCGCGGGGTCGGTGGTGGCGGGCGCGAGATGCACGGGGGGCCGAGCGGTGGAGAGGGCGTGGACCAGGGCGGTACGGCGGTCGGCGAGCGGGGTGTCGAGGAGGGACTCGTCGCCGAGCGCGAGCAGATCGAAGGCGATGAAGCTCGCCGGAGTGGTCTCGGCGAGGAGTTTCACGCGGGAGGCGGCGGGGTGGATCCGCTCGGTCAGCCGGTCGAAGTCGAGCCGGCCGCCGTGGACGATCACGATCTCCCCGTCCACCACGCAGCGGGGCGGCAGATTCTCCTTCAGGGCCGCCACCAGCTCGGGGAAGTACCTGGTCAGGGTCTTCCCGGTGCGGCTTCCGATCTCCACCTCGTCGCCGTCGCGGTGCACGATCGCCCGGAAACCGTCCCACTTGGCCTCGTACTGCATGCCCGGCGGGATCTTGCCCACGGACTTGGCGAGCATCGGTTTCACGGGCGGCATGACCGGCAGATCCATACACAGGATTCTGCGGTGGTACGTCCGGGCCCGCCCGGTATGCGCGCCCGGGCGCGCACGCCTACCGTGGCGCACATGGGTGCTGCGGGTGGTGCGATCGAGCTCGAGGCCGGCGGGCGGACGGTGCGGCTGTCCAGCCCGGACAAGGTGTACTTCCCGGAGCGCGGCCTCACCAAGCGGGACGTCGCCGAGTACTACCTGGCCGTCGCCGACGGGATCACCCGCGCCCTGCGCGACCGCCCCACCACCCTGGAGCGGTACCCGGACGGGGTGGAGGGGGAGTCCTTCTTCCAGAAGCGCGCCCCGAAGAACCTGCCCGACTGGATCCCGACCGCGCACATCGCCTTCCCCAGCGGCCGCACGGCGGACGAGATCTGCCCGACCGAGCCGGCCGCCGTCCTGTGGGCCGCCAATCTGGGCTGCCTGACCTTCCACCCCTGGCCGGTGCGCCGCGAGGACACCGACCGGCCGGACGAACTGCGCATCGACCTGGACCCGCAGCCGGGCACCGACTACCACCACGCGGTGGCGGCCGCGCACGAACTGCGGGCCCTGCTGGAGGAGCTGGGGCTGCGCGGCTGGCCCAAGACCTCGGGCGGCCGGGGCCTGCACGTGTTCGTGCCGATCGCGCCGCGCTGGACCTTCACCGAGGTCCGCCGGTGCGCGATCGCCCTGGGCCGGGAGCTGGAGCGGCGGATGCCGGGCAAGGTCACCACGGCCTGGTGGAAGGAGGAGCGCGGCGAGCGGATCTTCGTCGACTACAACCAGACGGCGCGCGACCGGACCATCGCCTCGGCCTACTCCGTCCGCCCCCGCCCGCACGCCCCGGTCTCGGCGCCGCTGCGCTGGGACGAGGTGGACGACGCGGAGCCGCGCGACTTCGACATCGTGACGATGCCGGCGCGCTTCGCCGAGCTGGGCGATCTGCACGCCGACATGGACGAGCACGCCTTCAGCCTGGACGCCGTACTGGAACTGGCCGCCCGCGACGAACACGAGCACGGCCTGGGGGACATGCCCTACCCCCCGGACTACCCGAAGATGCCGGGCGAACCCAAGCGCGTCCAGCCGAGCCGCGCCAAGCACGAGGACGTGTGAGCAGGGTGCTGTCAGTGCCGGGTGCGATGCTGGGGGAGGGCCGTGACCTGGTGTTGATCAGGCGTTGATCGGACGTCCATCCCATGGGTCCACGATCGGCGCATGTCGATGAACCCCACTGCCGCCCCCGCTTGGTACGACCTCGCCCTGTGCGCCCAGACGGGCCCGAGCTTCTTCTTCCCGGAGCCGGGCTCCTCGCACCAGGCCGCGAAGCGGCTGTGCGGGGCGTGCGAGGGCAGGGCGGCGTGCCTGGAGTACGCCCTGGCGAACGACGAGCGCTTCGGCGTCTGGGGCGGCCTCTCGGAGTCCGAGCGGCTCGCCCTGCGTCCGCGCGGCTGACGCCCGGGCCCGACACCCGCCCGGCCGCGTACGACGCAGCCCCCGGCGGAGCATGGCTCTGCCGGGGGGCTGCGTCGACGTCCGACCGGGCGGCCGGCTCAGCCCTTGCGGGCGGCCAGCCGCGCGGCGCGCGCGGCCAGGCGCTCGTCGAACTTGCGGGCCTCGCTGTCCAGGCCGTTCATGAAGAGCCCGAGCTCCTCCTGGGCCTTCTGCCCGTCCGGGCCCAGACCGTCGATGTCCATGATCTTCAGGAAGCGGATCACGGGGCTCAGCACGTCGTCGTGGTGGATCCGCAGGTTGTAGACCCCGCCGATCGCCATCTGCGCGGCCATCCGCTCGAAGCCGGGCATGCCGTGGCCGGGCATCCGGAAGTTGACGACGACGTCCCGTACGGCCTGCATGGTCAGGTCCGGGGCGATCTCGAAGGCCGCGCCCAGCAGGTTGCGGTAGAAGATCATGTGCAGGTTCTCGTCCTGCGCGATGCGGGCCAGCATCCGGTCGCAGACCGGGTCACCGGACTGGTGGCCGGTGTTGCGGTGCGAGATGCGGGTCGCGAGCTCCTGGAAGGCGACGTACGCGACCGAGTGCAGCATCGAGTGGCTGTTGTCGGACTCGAAGCCCTCCGACATGTGCTGCATCCGGAAGGCTTCCAGCTTGTCCGGGTCCACGGCGCGCGAGGCCAGCAGGTAGTCGCGCATCACGATGCCGTGGCGGCCCTCCTCGGCGGTCCAGCGGTGCACCCAGGTGCCCCACGCGCCGTTGCGGCCGAAAAGGGTCGCGATCTCGTGGTGGTAGCTGGGGAGGTTGTCCTCGGTCAGCAGGTTCACGACGAGGGCGATCTTGCCGATGTCAGTGACCTTGGACTGCTGGGGGTCCCAGGCTTCGCCGTCCTCGAAGAAGCCGGGGAAGTTCCGGCCGTCGCTCCACGGGACGTACTCGTGGGGCATCCAGTCCTTGGTGACCTTCAGATGGCGGTTGAGTTCCTTCTCGACCACCTCTTCCAGCGCGTACAGCAGCTTGGCGTCGGTCCACGCCTCCGAGCTGCCGAGGTGGGGAGAGGTGATCGTCACGGGTGCTCCTGGGGGACAAAGCGAATTACCTACGGTTCCGTAGCCTACGGAGTCGTAGGTTAAGCGCGACATCAAGGACCGCCAAGCCCCAGCCATCGTTCTGTCCGGCTACATCCGGTTATCTGTGCAGTTCGAGGGGGTGTGGAGCGGCTCCGCGGGGGTGAGAATCACGCCAGAAGGTGGTCCGCGTCTCCTGCCTTGACGGCCGAGATCAGCGCGCGGAGCGCATCGATCGAGTCGGTGACGTAGTCGGCGGACTCCGTCGTCCCGATGTACGCCCTGCCGTCGGCGTCGCGGCCGAAGCGGAAGCAGTTCGCCCCCTCGCTGCAGAAGGCCTCGTCCCAGGCGATGGCGGCGCGGGTGGCGGTGCGGGTGGCGGTCGCGGTGGCGGTGGTCGTGGTCGTCGTGCTCATGTGGGTCTCTCGTCTCCTCGACGATCGGGGGCGGGCGCTCAGAGGCCCTGGGCGATGGCGTGGACGAAATCGCGCGAGGCGCCGGCCGGCAGCGCCAGTGAGCGCAGCCGTTCCAGCAGCCCGCGGTAGCGCAGGAGCTTCATGTGCGAATCCAGCAGCATCGAGCCGTGCGAGCTGTCGAGCTGCACGGTGTCCAGCCGGCCGGTCACCGCGGCGGCGTACGTGAAGGACTGCCCGGCTCCCGGGAAGCCCCCGGCGGTGAAGGGGATCACCAGGACCGTCGTACGGGCCCTCTCGGACTGCTCCAAGATGTGCTCGAGCTGGGCCCGCGCCACCTTCGGCCCGCCGAACTGCATCCGCAGCGCGGCCTCGTGCACCACCGCCTCGTACAGCGGCGGGTGCTCGCGGGCGAACACCCGCTGGCGGTTCATCCGCAGGGCCAGCCGTGCCTGGAGGCCGGGTTCCGGCAGCGGCGGGTCCGCGGTGTCGAAGACCGCCCGCGCGTGTGCCTCGGTCTGGAGCAGGCCGGGTATGTGGGTGGTCACGGCCGTGTGCAGGGCGACCGAGTGGTGTTCCAGCTCGCAGATGTCGAGCAGGCCGGGCGGCAGCATCCGGCGGTGCCGTTCCCACCACCCCTTCTCCCGTTCCTGGGCCATCGCCGCGAGCACGTCGACCAGTCCGGTGTCGGGGCAGTCGTAGTTGAAGGCGAGGGTGCGGACGCGCTCGGCGGTGATGCCGATCCGGCCGGATTCGATGTTCGGGATCCGCGTCCGGTCGACGCCCAGGAGAGCCGCCGCCTGCTGGACCGTCGTGCCCGACTCCTCGCGGAGTTTGCGCAGCTCGGCGCCGAGTCGCTGCTGGCGGGCGGTCGGCGTGCTCCTGGGTGGCACGGGTGCCCCTCTCCTCCGGAGGCGGGCATGGGTGAGCCGCGCGGCCGTCCGGAAATGGCATGAGAAAACATCATCTGGTCGTACAAGTAGCAGCGCTGCGCACCCGCTTGCGCTACGGTCGGTAGCGCAAGTCTCACACGGGGTGACCCCTCGCCCCGGTACGGCCACTCCTTGTCCGTCCACGTTTTGATCACGATGTCGATCACACCGCGCACCTCAGAGTCGGAGCAGCACGATGACGGGCACCCTCCGCGGCCCCGCGCACTCCTCGCCCGAGGCGGGCGAGGAGTGCCGGCGCCGGCGCAGCCGCGCGATGTGGCTGCTGGCCCGGGCCGTGGAGTCCGGCGGCGGCGACTGGGGGCTCACCCCGGTCCTGACCCCGCGCGGCGGGACCAAGTCCTGGGCCTTATTGCCCCGTTGAGCCCCGGACCTCCTCGGCCGTGGTGGGCCGGAGCGTACCGTCGAGCAGCAGCCACCGCGTGATGCCGATCGACTCCAGGAACGGCACGTCGTGGCTGGCGACCAGCAGCGCGCCCTCGTAGGACTCCAGGGCCCCGCCGAGCTGCCGTACGCTCGCCAGGTCCAGGTTGTTCGTCGGCTCGTCCAGCATCAGCAGCTGCGGAGCCGGCTCCGCCAGCAGTAGCGCCGCGAGCGCCGCCCGGAACCGCTCGCCCCCCGAGAGGGTGCCGGCCGCCCGGTCCGCCCCGGCGCCCCGGAACAGGAAGTGCGCGAGCCGCGCCCGGATCACGTTGTTCGTGGCGTGCGGGGCGAACCGCGCCACGTTCTCCACCACCGAGCGTTCGTCGTCCAGTACGTCGAGCCGCTGCGGCAGGAAGCGCGCGGGAACATGGGTCACCGCCTCCCCGGACAGGGGCGGCAGCAGCCCGGCGATCGTCCGCAGCAGGGTCGTCTTGCCCGAGCCGTTCGCGCCGACCAGGGCGATCCGCTCCGGACCGCGCACCTCCCACTCGCCCGCGGCCCGCGCCCCGTGGGCCGGGTGCAGATCGCTCAGGGTCAGCACCCGTCGGCCCGGCGGGACCTGAGTGGCCGGCAGCTTGATCCGGATCTCGGCGTCGTCGCGGACCGCGAGGGCCGCCTGGTCCAGCCGTTCCCGGGCGTCCGCCAGTTTCTCGGCGTGCATGATGCGGTGCTTGCCCGCCGACTCCTGGGCGGCGCGCTTGCGGGCCCCCATGACGATCTTCGGCTCGCGCTTGTTCTCGTTCATCTTCTGGCCGTACCGCTTGCGCCGGGCCAGTTTGACCTGGGCCTCGGCGAGTTCGCGCTTCTGGCGCTGTACGTCGGCCTCGGCGACCCGGACCATCCGCTCGGCCGACTCCTGCTCGGCCGCCAGCAGCTGCTCGTAGTCCGTGAAGTTGCCGCCGTACCAGTGGACTTCGCCGTCGCGGAGGTCGGCGATCTGGTCGACCCGCTCCAGCAGCTCCCGGTCGTGGCTGACCAGCACCATCACCTTGGACCAGGACTCGACGGCCGCGTACAGGCGGCGCCGGGCCCGCAGGTCCAGGTTGTTGGTGGGCTCGTCGAGCAGCAGTACGTCCGGCCGGGCGAGCAGCAGCGCCGCCAGCCGCAGCAGGACGCACTCGCCGCCCGACAGCTCGCCGACGGTGCGGTCCAGGCCGATCCCGGCGAGGCCGAGCTGGTCGAGGGTGGCCAGGGCCCGCTCCTCCACGTCCCAGTCGTCGCCGACGGCCGCGAAGTTGGCCTCGGTGGCCTCACCCGCCTCGATGGCGTGCAGGGCCGTGCGGGCGGTGCGGATGCCGAGCGCCTCGTCCACCCGCAGGGCCGTCTCGAAGGTGGCGTTCTGCGGGAGGTAGCCGATGGTTCCGGCGACGGAGACCTGGCCCCCGGACGGGGCCAGTTCGCCGGCGAGGAGCTTCAACAGGGTCGACTTCCCACAGCCGTTGAGCCCGATCAGGCCGGTTCGGCCGGGCCCGACGGCCAGCTGGAACCCGTCGAAGACGGGGGTGCCGTCGGGCCAGCCGAAGGACAGGGCGGAGCAGGTGACGAAAGTAGGGGCATGACTCATGGAGGCCTCCAGGTTGCGTGAATGGTGCGTGCAACGCGGGGAAACAGCCGACTGCCACCGGGACCGCGAGGATGCGGTTGCGGTGAAGGCCGGTGTCTCGGACCTCAGAAGATCAATGTCCTACTCCGTTTCGGCGACTGTGGGGCGCCTACGAAGCTACGGGCGGCCCGGGGCCGCCCGCAAACGAATAAGTCAGCAGGATCCGCGCATCAGCTCGTCGAGGCTGTGGTCCATGTCGAGGTAGCGGTGTTCCAGCCCCGGCGGTACGAGTTCGCGGGTGCGTTCCAGGAACCGCTGGAGCTCGGCGGTGGTCATCAGCACGATCGCCACGCCCTCGGGTGCGTGGAACTCGACGGTGGTCCGGTCCCCGTCGTACGGCCGCACCCGTACGTCACCGCAGCCGGCCGGGTGGCGGACCCCGGACATCAGCAGCTCCCGGGCGAAGGTCCACGAGACCTCGACGCCTTCCAGCGTGGCCAGGGCGGGGAAGGCCATGCGGACGGCGAAGGGATCCGAGCGGTCGTAGCAGAGGGTGACGGGGACGGTCTCGACCTTCGGTGCGGTGGCGACCAGTCGGGCCTGCACGGCCTGCTCGATGACAGTGATCAAGGCTCGCTCCCTTGCGGCGGATCTGCTGTCGGGCTGTGGGGTGGAGCCCGGCAACCGGATAGACGCCGGAATCGGCAAATCCGTGCATGGCGGATGACGTGAGCTGTGTCACCGATTGGCGCGATCTCATCCGTGTGATCGCACAGAGTGAGCAGAGAGGAGGGACGGGTCAAGGACCGACCGTCGGCGGTACACCCACCAAGGTGATCGCAACTAGGCCGGTAACCGCTCACTCCACAGGCGTAATCCGGCGCCGGAAGGGCCCGGACGGGGCCGGAGAGGCGCCCTGGACGGGGCAGGTGGGGTGCGTTAGCTTCCCGCGCCATGAGACTTCTGGGAGTTGGCATGTGCGCGGCGGCTCTGCTGGTCGGGCTGGTGGCCGCACCGGCTCAGGCGGACACCGGCGGCGGCGACCCGGCCGCGGCGGTGCCCGGGCCGGGCTTGCGGGACGCCGGCTGGGCGCTCAAGGAGACCGGGCAGGAGGCCGCGAACGTCCGCTTCCGCGGCCTGGCGGTGGTCAGCCGCCAGGCCGCCTGGGTGGCCGGTTCCAAGGGGCGGGTGCTGCGCACCGGGGACGGCGGCCGCAGCTGGCGGGACGTGTCCCCGCCCGGGGCGGTGGCCGAGGGGCTGGAACTGCGCGACATCGAGGCCTTCGACGCGCGGCGGGCCGTGGCCCTGTCCATCGGCGAGGGCGAGGCCTCGCGGGTCCTGCGCACCGAGGACGGCGGCGCGACCTGGACCGAAGCCTTCCGCAACCCCGACCCGCGCGCCTTCTACGACTGCCTGACCTTCTTCGACTCCCGGCACGGGCTGGCCGTGAGCGACCCGGTGGACGGGAAGTTCCGCCTGCTGGCCACCGACGACGGCGGGCGCAGCTGGCGGGTGCTGCCGGACGCCGGGATGCCGCAGGCGCTGCCCGGCGAGGCCGGGTTCGCGGCGAGCGGCCAGTGCCTGACGGCCGCCGGGCCGCGGGACGTGTGGCTGGCCACGGGCGGGGGCCCGGCCGCGCGGGTGCTGCACTCCGCGGACCGGGGCCTGACCTGGCGGGTCGCCGACTCCACCGTCCCGGGCGGCGACCCGGCGCGCGGGGTGTTCGCCCTGGCCTTCCGCGACCGTACGACGGGCCTCGCGGTCGGCGGCGACTACCGTACGGGCCAGGCCTCGCCCAGCGCCGCGGCCCGCTCCGCCGACGGGGGCGGGAGCTGGAGCCAGGCGGGGACCCCGCCGCCCGCCTACCGCTCGGGTGCGGCCTGGTACCCGTACGGGCGCTCCACGGCCCTGGCCGTGGGCCCGACCGGCACGGACGTCACCACGGACGCGGGGCGCACCTGGCGGCCGCTGGAGACGGGCTCCTTCGACACCGTCGACTGCGCCGCCGACGGGGGCTGCTGGGCCGCGGGGGAGAAGGGGCGGGTGGCCCGGCTGGAGCGGCGCTGATCAGGGGGCGGCCTCGGTGAAGAGGTCCATGCCCGGGTAGAGGCCGGTGGTGAACCCGGCGGCCCGGTACACCGGTTCGCCGTCGGCGCTGGCGTGCAGCTGGACGTAGTGGATGCCGATCCCGTTCAGCCAGGCGACCAGCCCGTCGACGATCCGGCGGCCGTGGCCCCGGCCGCGGGCGGCCTCGTCGGTGACGATGGCGTCGAGGTAGCCGCGGCGGCCGTCCGTCCAGCGGGGGCTGGGCAGGTGGTACGTCACCCAGGCCATCCCGGTGGCCAGCAGCGGCTGCCCCGGGGCGCCGCCGACGACCAGGCAGTGCACGTCCGGCCGCCCCGTCAGCCGCTCGCGGAACCAGCCGTCGGCGACGTCCCGCCAGGGGGCGTCACCGGCGCCGGGGTCCACCCCGAGGGAGGCGAGGGCGACGGCGCGCAGGCGTATCAGCTCGGGGATGTCGGCGGGGAGTGCGGGGCGGGGCTGCATGGTTCCTCCTGGTCAGGCCGCGGGGTTCTCGCGGACCGGGGCGAGGTCGGCCGAGGTCCTGGCGGCGATGAACTCCGTGATGCGGTAGGCGCAGACGCCCGCCAGCGTGAAGGGGTCCTCGGCCGCGATCTTCTCGATCTCCGCGCGCGAGACCCCGCCGGCCAGGATGATCCCGCCGTCGCGCGGGACCTTGCGGCCCGACGCGAGGAAGACGCCGGACGCGTAGTAGCCGTCCAGCCAGGCGATGTGCGCGTCCATCTCCTCTTCGACGGATTCGACGGGCGCGGTGTAGGAGAGCTCCATGACGAACATGATCGTCAGGCTACTCTCGCACCATCATGACGAGTGTGAAGACCCCCGCCAACGAGGCCGAGGCCCGGGCGATACAGGACGAACTGCGCAGCCGTGTCGTGCTCGACGAGGCCGGCCCCCAGCCCGGCCAGGGGCTGGTCGCCGGGGTGGACGTGGCCTACGACGACGAGCGCGACCTGGTCGCGGCCGCCGCCGTGGTCCTGGACGCCGCCACCCTCGAGGTCGTGGCCGAGTCCACCGCCGTCGGGCACGTCAGCTTCCCCTACGTGCCCGGCCTCCTCGCCTTCCGCGAGCTGCCGACCGTGCTCGCCGCCCTCGAGGCCCTCCCGGTCACCCCCGGCCTCGTCGTCTGCGACGGCTACGGCCTCGCCCACCCGCGCGGCTTCGGCCTGGCCTGCCACCTCGGGGTGGTCACCGGGCTCCCCAGCATGGGCGTGGCGAAGAACCCGTTCACCTTCACGTACGAGGAGCCGGGCGCCCGGCGCGGCGACGCCTCCCCGCTGCTCGCGCCCGACGGAGCCGTCGTCGGCCGGGCGCTGCGCACCCAGGACGGGATCAAGCCGGTCTACGTGTCCGTCGGCCACCGGGTCTCGCTGGACGGCGCCTGCGCCCACGCCCTGGCCCTGAGCCCCCGCTTCCGGATCCCCGAGACCACCCGCCACGCCGACTCGCTCTGCCGGCGCGCCCTGCGCGAGGCGACCGCCCAGGACACCGCCCAGGACACCGCCCAGGACACCGCCCAGGACACCGCCCAGGACACCCCCTAGTCCTCCGCCACCACGCGGAAGCGGATGCCCGCCTTCTGGAGGCGGTCCAGCAGGGCGTCGCCCATGGCCACCGCCGTGGTGACCTGGCCGGAGGTCTCCGGGAGGGCGTCGTAGGCCAGGCACAGCGCGGACTGCGCCAGCATCTTCGCGGTCTCCCCGTAGCCCGGGTCGCCGCCCGACACCTCGGTGAGCACGCGGCGGCCGCCGCCCTCGCCGACGAAGCGGACCGTGAACCAGCTGCGGGCACGCCGCTCCGCGTCCGGGCCGCGGCCCGGTTCCCAGCGGCCCATCAGCCACCGCCGGGCCGCCGGGACCTGCGCCAGCGCCGCCGCGGCGCCCACCGCCGCCGTCGCGCCCACCGCGACCGGCAGGTGGCGTACGGAGGCGTAGTGGCGGTAGCGGAAGTCCGGCCCGTACCGCTCCAGCGCGGCCGCCGAACGGGCCACGATCCGGGGGTCCAGCGTGGGCAGCGGCAGCGCCCAGGTCCCGGTCTCCCGGCTGAACCGCGGGGCGCCCACGGGTCCGCGTACCCGGCGCCCCGGCAGCCGGGGCTCGTGCAGCCGGCGGGCGTGCGCGGCGGCCAGGGTCTGCGGCCCCCGGCCCAGCGCGGTGAGGGCGGAGGCCAGGGTGCCGCCGGAGGCCATCGCGTTGGACCGCAGGAACCCGTCCACCCGCAGCGGCACCCCCTCGGGCAGCCGGCCCACCGTGAAGTACGCGCCGAGGTCGGCCGGAATCGAGTCGAAGCCGCACGCGTGCACCAGCCGGGCCCCCGTCTCACGGGCCCGCAGGTCGTGCTCGACGTACATCCGGTCGACGAACTCCGGCTCGCCGGTGAGGTCCACATAGTCGGTGCCCGCCTCGGCGCAGGCCGCGACCAGCTCCGCCCCGTACCAGATGTACGGCCCCACGGTGGTGGCCAGCACCCGTGTGCCGGCGGCCAGTTCGCGCATCGCCTGCCGGTCGGAGGCGTCCGCCCGCAGCAGCGGCAGGTCCGCGCAGGCCGGGTTGAGCGCGGCGAGCCGCTCGCGCAGCCGCTCCAGCCTGCCCGGGTCCCGCCCGGCCAGGGCCCACCGGCAGCCGGCGGGGGCGTGCTCGGCGAGGTACTCGGCGGTCAGCGCCCCGACGAATCCGGTGGCGCCGAAGAGTACGAGGTCGAAGTCCCGCCCCGGACGGCTGCCGTGGACGTGCTCGTTCATGAACCGCTCCTCCCAGCTGGTGTCGGTGGCTGAGGCTAGCGTGGGAGTCGACTGTCCGTGCGAGCAGGTGTGACCTGCGGTAAGTGGGAGGCGTCGATGAAGGCTGCGGTGCGCAAGTGGGAGGCGGTGCGGGAGTTCGCGCTGGGGCTGCCGGAGGCCGTGGAGGAGCATCCGTGGGGGCCCGAGGACGGTGTGGTGAAGGTCAACAAGAAGATCTTCGTCTTCCTGGGGAACGCCGACGGCCCCCAGTCGCCCGGTCTCTCCGTCAAGCTCAAGGACGAGGCGCTGCACGGGCACGCCATGGCCGCCCCCGGGGCGGAGCCGACCGGGTACGGGCTCGGCCGGGCGGGGTGGGTCTCCGTGCCGCTGGGGGAGAAGGGGGCGCCGCCGGTGGAGGTGCTGTGCGAGTGGGTGGAGGAGAGCTACCGGACCGTCGCGCTCAAACGGCACGTCGCGGTCCTCGACGCCCGGATCGCGCGGGTCGTGGAACCGGCCAAACGGGAAACCGGCTAAGCGCTTGCTCTTGTGCTGAGTGGGGCGCGTTCCTAGCATCACTGGTGTTACATCGGTTGTGTCACACACCTGCACACCCGTACACCAGGATGCTGGGGGCTCGATGGCAGTGACAGCAGGCCCGCTCGCGGGAGTACGCGTCGTCGAACTGGCGGGCATCGGCCCGGGCCCGTTCGCCGCGATGCTGCTCGCCGACCTCGGCGCCGACGTCGTCCGCGTGGACCGGCCCGGCGGCGGCGGGCTCGCGATCGACCCGGCGTACGACATCACCAACCGCAACAAGCGCTCCGTCCTGGTCGACCTGAAGTCCGCCGAGGGCCCCGCCCGGGTGCTGGAGCTGGCCGAGCGGGCCGACGTACTGATCGAGGGCTTCCGCCCCGGGGTCGCCGAGCGGCTCGGCGTCGGCCCCCAGGAGTGCCTCGCCCGCAACCCGCGGCTGGTCTACGGCCGGATGACCGGCTGGGGCCAGGAGGGCCCGCTCGCCCACACCGCCGGGCACGACATCGCGTACATCGCCGTCACCGGGGCGCTCGGCATGATCGGCAACCCGGGCGAGCCCCCGGCCGTCCCCGCCAACCTGGTCGGGGACTACGCGGGCGGCTCGCTCTACCTGGTCATCGGCGTCCTCGCCGCCCTCCAGCACGCCCGCACCCCCGGCGGCGCCGGCCAGGTCGTGGACGCCGCGATCGTCGACGGCACCGCCCACCTCACCGCCATGATCCACGGCATGGTCGCGGCCGGCGGCTGGCAGGACCGGCGCGGGGCCAACCTCCTCGACGGCGGCTGCCCCTTCTACGGCACCTACGAGACCGCCGACGGCCAGTACATGGCGGTCGGCGCGCTGGAGCAGCAGTTCTACGACACCTTCACCGAACTGCTCGGCATCAAGGACGAGGCGCCCGCCCGCAAGGACCTGGCCCGCTGGGGCGAGCTGCGCGAGGCCGTCGCCGCCCGCTTCAAGAGCCGTACGCGCGCCGAGTGGACGGAGGTCTTCGAGGGGACGGACGCCTGCGTGGCCCCGGTGCTCTCGCTGCGCGAGGCCCCGCACCACCCGCACCTCGCCGCCCGCGCCACCTTCACCGACTTCGGCGGGATCACCCAGCCCGCCCCCGCCCCCCGCTTCTCCGCGACCCCCGCCGTCATCACCGGCGGGCCCGCGCAGCCGGGGGCCGACACCGCATCCGTGGCCCGCGACTGGGACGTGCCGGGCCTCGCCGGAAAGGGCGCCTGATGGAACTGTCCATGCTGCTCGACTACGCGGGCGATCCGCGCCGGGCCGCCGACGAGGCGGCGGCGCTGGAGTCGGCCGGCCTCGACGCCGTGTGGGTCGCGGAGGCCTGGGGCTTCGACTCCCCGACGATCATGGGCTATCTGGCTGCGCGCACCGAGCGGATGAAGATCGGCTCGGCCATCGTCAACGTCTACTCCCGCACCCCCGCCCTCATCGCCCAGACCGCCGCCGGACTGGACGCGATGTCGGGCGGCCGGGCCCTGCTCGGGCTCGGCGCCTCCGGCCCGCAGGTGGTCGAGGGCTGGCACGGGAAGCCGTACGACAGGCCGCTCGGCCGGACCCGCGAGACGGTCGAGCTGTGCCGGCGCATCTGGCGCCGCGAGACGATCGACCACCACGGCATCACCGACATGCCGCTGCCGCCCGAGAAGGGCGGCCGGCACGGCAAGCCCCTGAAGATCCTGACCCGCCCGGTCCGCGACCGGATCCCCGTCTACATCGCTTCGCTCGGCCCGGCCAACGTGGCGATGACCGCCGAGATCGCCGACGGCTGGCTGCCCACCCTCTTCGTCCCGGAGAAGGCCCACGCCGTGTGGGGGAGCGCCCTGGCCGAGGGCGCGGCCGAACGGGCGCCGGAGCTGGGCCCGTTGCAGACCGTCGCGGGCGGCCTGCTGGCCATCGGCGAGGACGCCGCCGCCGCGCGGGACCTCGCGCGCCCCCAGATCGCCCTGTACGTCGGCGGCATGGGCGCGCCCGGCAAGAACTTCTACAACGACCTCGCCGTCGCCTACGGGTACGGGGACGCGGCCCGCAGGATCCAGGAGCTCTACCTCTCCGGCCGCAAGCGCGACGCGGCGGCGGCCGTCCCGGACGAGTTCTGCGAGCTGATGACCCTGTGCGGGCCCGAGGGGTACGTGCGCGAGCGCGTCGCGGCCTTCCGGGAGGCCGGCGTCACCATGCTCAACGTCACGCCGGTCGGCCCCGAGCCCGCCCGGCTGATCGAAACCGTCAAGAGCTGGCTGTAGGGGGATCCGATGCGACGCCGCATCTTCGACGCCGACCACGAGGCGTTCCGCGAGACCGTACGCACCTTCCTGAACAAGGAGGTGCTGCCGCACTACGAGCAGTGGGAGAAGGACGGCATCGTCAGCCGGGAGGCCTGGCGGGCCGCCGGCCGGCAGGGGCTGCTGGGCCTGGCCGTTCCCGAGGAGTACGGAGGCGGCGGGAACTCCGACTTCCGCTACGCGGCCGTGATCGCGGAGGAGTTCACCCGGGCCGGCGCCCCGGGGCTCGCCATCGGCCTGCACAACGACATCATCGGGCCCTACCTCACCTCGCTGGGCACCGAGGAGCAGAAGCGCCGCTGGCTGCCCGGCTTCTGCTCCGGCGAGACCATCACCGCGATCGCGATGACCGAGCCGGGCGCGGGATCCGACCTCCAGGGGATCCGGACCAGCGCCGAGGACCGGGGCGACCACTGGGTGCTCAACGGCTCCAAGACCTTCATCTCCAACGGCATCCTCGCCGACCTGGTGATCGTCGTCGCGAAGACCACCCCCGAGGGCGGGGCGCACGGGCTCTCGCTGCTGGTCGTCGAGCGCGGCACGGCCGGTTTCGAACGCGGCCGCAACCTCGACAAGATCGGCCAGAAGTCCCAGGACACCGCCGAGCTGTTCTTCCACGACGTACGCGTCCCCAAGGAGAACCTGCTCGGCGAGCTGAACGGCGCGTTCGTCCACCTGATGACCAACCTCGCGCAGGAGCGGATGGGCATCGCGATGGCCGCCATCGCCGCCGCCGAACACCTGCTGGAGATCACCACGCAGTACGTGAAGGAGCGTGAGGCCTTCGGGCGCCCGCTCTCCAAGCTCCAGCACATCCGCTTCGAGATCGCCGAGATGGCCACCGAGTGCGCGGTCACCCGTACCTTCCTCGACCGCTGCATCACCGACCACGCGAACGGCGAACTGGACCACGTCCACGCCTCGATGGCCAAGTGGTGGGCCACCGAGCTCCAGAAGCGGGTCGCCGACCGCTGCCTGCAACTGCACGGCGGGTACGGGTACATGACCGAATACCGGGTCGCGCGGGCCTTCACCGACGGCCGTATCCAGACCATCTACGGCGGCACGACCGAGATCATGAAAGAGATCATCGGCCGCTCCCTCCTCGGCTAAGACCCAGGGCCAAGACCCAGACCTCCCCGAAAGGCTTGACCAGTGAGCACCGAAGCTTACGTATACGACGCGATCCGCACCCCGCGCGGCCGCGGCAAGGCCAACGGCGCCCTGCACGGCACGAAGCCGATCGACCTGGTCGTCGGCCTCATCCACGCCCTGCGCGAGCGCAACCCCGGGCTGGACCCGGCGACCATCGACGACATCGTGCTCGGCGTCGTCGGCCCGGTCGGCGACCAGGGCTCCGACATCGCCCGTATCGCGGCCATCGCCGCGGGCCTCCCCGACACGGTGGCCGGCGTACAGGAGAACCGCTTCTGTGCCTCCGGCCTGGAAGCCGTCAACCTGGCCGCCGCCAAGGTCCGCTCCGGCTGGGAGGACCTGGTCCTCGCGGGCGGCGTGGAGTCCATGTCCCGCGTCCCGATGGCCTCCGACGGCGGCGCCTGGTTCGCCGACCCCATGACCAACTGGGACACCGGTTTCGTCCCGCAGGGCATCGGCGCCGACCTGATCGCCACCATCGAGGGATTCTCCCGGCGCGACGTGGACGAGTACGCCGCCCTCTCCCAGGAGCGGGCCGCCACGGCCATCAAGGAGGGCCGCTTCGCGAAGTCCGTGGTCCCGGTCACCGACCGCAACGGCCTGGTCGTCCTGGACCACGAGGAGTTCGTCCGCCCGGGGACCACCGCCGACACCCTGGCCAAGCTGAAGCCCTCCTTCGCCGACATCGGCGACCTCGGCGGCTTCGACGCCGTCGCCCTGCAGAAGTACCACTGGGTGGAGAAGATCGACCACGTCCACCACGCGGGCAACTCCTCCGGCATCGTCGACGGCGCCTCCCTCGTCGCCATCGGCACCCGCGAGGCCGGTGAGCGGAACGGCCTGCGCCCCCGCGCGCGGATCGTCTCGGCCGCCGTCTCCGGCTCCGAGCCCACCATCATGCTCACCGGCCCCGCCCCGGCCACCCGCAAGGCCCTCGCCAAGGCCGGCCTCACCATCGACGACATCGACCTGATCGAGATGAACGAGGCCTTCGCGGGCGTCGTGCTGCGCTTCGTCAAGGACATGGGCGTCTCCCTCGACAAGGTCAACGTCAACGGCGGCGCCATCGCGCTCGGCCACCCGCTCGGCGCCACCGGCGCCATGCTGCTGGGCACCGTCGTCGACGAACTGGAGCGCCAGGACAAGCGCTACGGGCTCGTCACCCTCTGCGTCGGCGGTGGCATGGGCGTCGCCACCATCGTCGAACGCGTCTGAACCGTCCTGATCCCTGATCCCGCCCCTCACACGGAAGTAGCGAACATGAGCGAGTCCACCACGATCCGCTGGGAACAGGACGAGACCGGCGTCGTCACCCTGGTCCTCGACGACCCCGGCCAGTCCGCCAACACGATGAACCAGGCCTTCAAGGACTCCATCGCGGCGATCGCCGACCGCGCCGAGGCCGAGAAGGACTCCATCCGCGGCATCATCTACACCTCCGCCAAGAAGACCTTCTTCGCCGGCGGCGACCTCAAGGACATGATCCGGCTGCGCCCGGAGGACGCCGGCCTCGCCTTCGAGACCGGCACCGCCATCAAGCGCTCGCTGCGCCGCATCGAGACCCTCGGCAAGCCGGTCGTCGCCGCGATCAACGGCGCCGCCCTCGGCGGCGGTTACGAGATCTGCCTCGCCTCCCACCACCGCGTGGCCCTCGACGCCCCCGGCTCCAAGATCGGCCTGCCCGAGGTCACCCTCGGCCTGCTCCCGGCCGGCGGCGGGGTCACCCGCACCGTGCGCCTGATGGGCATCGCCGACGCCCTCCTCAAGGTCCTGCTCCAGGGCACCCAGTACACCCCGCAGCGCGCCCTCGACAACGGGCTCGTCCACGAACTGGCCGCCACGCCCGAGGAGATGCTCGCCAAGGCCCGGGCCTTCATCGACGCCAACCCGGAGTCGAAGCAGCCCTGGGACGTCCCCGGCTACAAGATCCCCGGCGGTACGCCGTCCAACCCGCGCTTCGCCGCCAACCTGCCGGCCTTCCCCGCGAACCTCAAGAAGCAGCTGAACGGCGCCCCGTACCCGGCGCCGCGCAACATCCTGGCCTGCGCCGTCGAGGGCTCCCAGGTGGACTTCGAGACCGCCCTGACCATCGAGGCCCGGTACTTCACCGAGCTGGTCACCGGCCAGACCGCCAAGAACATGATCCAGGCGTTCTTCTTCGACCTCCAGGCCGTCAACGCCGGCCGCAGCCGCCCCCAGGGCGTGGAGGCGCGGGGGGTCCGCAAGGTCGCCGTCCTCGGCGCCGGCATGATGGGCGCGGGCATCGCCTACTCCTGCGCCCGCGCGGGCATCGAGGTCGTCCTCAAGGACGTCACCCCCGAGGCCGCCGCCAAGGGCAAGGCGTACTCCGAGAAGCTGCTCGACAAGGCGCTCTCCCGGGGCCGCACCACCGAGGCCAAGCGGGCCGAGCTGCTGGCCCGGATCACCCCGACCGCCGAAGCCGCCGACCTGGCCGGCTGCGACGCCGTCATCGAGGCGGTCTTCGAGGACACCGCCCTCAAGCACAAGGTGTTCCAGGAGATCCAGGACGTCATCGCGCCCGACGCGCTGCTCTGCTCCAACACCTCCACCCTGCCGATCTCCGGGCTCGCGGAGGGCGTGAAGCGCCCCGCCGACTTCATCGGCCTGCACTTCTTCTCGCCCGTCGACAAGATGCCGCTGGTGGAGATCATCAAGGGCGAGCGCACCGGCGACGAGGCCATCGCCCGCGCCTTCGACCTGGTCCGCCAGATCAACAAGACCCCGATCGTGGTCAACGACTCGCGCGGCTTCTTCACCTCGCGTGTCATCGGCCAGTTCATCAACGAGGGCGTGGCGATGGTCGGCGAGGGCATCGAGCCCGCCTCCGTCGAGCAGGCCGCCGCCCAGGCCGGGTACCCGGCCAAGGTGCTCTCGCTGATGGACGAGCTGACGCTCACCCTCCCGCGCAAGATCCGCAACGAGACCCGCAAGGCCTTCGAGGCCGAGGGCCGGGCGTGGGCCGAGCACCCCGCCGACCGGGTCATCGACCGGATGGTGGACGAGTTCGGCCGCCCGGGCCGCAGCGGAGGCGGCGGCTTCTACGAGTACGACGAGGCCGGCAAGCGCACCCGCATCTGGCCGGGCCTGCGCGAGCACTTCGCCAAGCCGGACGCCGGGATCCCCTTTGTCGACATGAAGGAGCGGATGCTCTTCTCCGAGGCCCTGGACACCGTCCGCTGCCTCGACGAGGGCGTGCTCACCTCCATCGCCGACGCCAACATCGGCTCCATCATGGGCATCGGCTTCCCGGCCTGGACCGGCGGCGTGATCCAGTACATCAACGGCTACGAGGGCGGCCTGCCGGGCTTCGTCGCCCGCGCCCGTGAGCTGGCCGCCACCTACGGCGAGCGCTTCGCCCCGCCGGCCTCCCTGGTGGCGAAGGCCGAGCGCGGCGAGACGTACGCGGACTAGCGCCCCAGTCCCGGGCCCGTGAAGACGGGCCCGGGACCTGAAACCGGGCCCTTCTGGCGGGCTCCGGAGGCGTGCCGGTGGGCGCGGACGACCGCCCTCGGCGTCGGCCTAGGCGCGCAGGAACGCGAACACCCCGCGCTCCCCGGCGGCGTCCGGGGCGGACCAGCCGGCCAGCACCTGTCCGAGCAGGCCCTCCCCGGAGGCGGTCCCGGGACGCAGCACCCGGGTCAGGGCCAGCGTCAGGGCCGGGGTGTCCCGTCCCGCCGGGCCCACCGCGATCTCGGTGCCCCCGGCGGTGTCCGTCACCTTCCCCGGGCCGGTCAGGCCCGCCGGTACGCCGCGCCCTTCGGGGCGGACCTCGACCGTCGGGTCGGGGGAGTCGGTCTCGCTCTGGGCCTGGGCCGCCGCCCGGCCGGCCAGCAGCGCGAGCAACTGCTCGACCAGGACCGGGTCGTGGGCACCGTCGTAGACCCAGCGCGTGCCCAGCACCCCGTGCTCGAGGGTGCCGATCAGGCCCGCCTCCGCGCCCTCCAGCGGGGCGCCCCGGTAGGTGAGCGGGGCCAGGTAGGCGACCGGCTCCTCCCCGGAGGTGTCGGTGACCACCATGAACTCGATGCCCACCTCGCCCTCGGGGTCGTCGAGCCGGAACCCGCCCGCCTTGGCGAAGTCGGCGGCGTCCTCCTTGCCCTGGAACCAGGACCTCAAGGGGAGCCAAGCGGTGAGGAGTTCGAGCTTGGTCGGGGTCAGCGTGGTGTGGTGGATGACAGCCATGCGGGTGAACCTACCCGCCCTCCGGGGCGAACGCAGCCTTCAACTCCTCCTTCAGCGACCGCTGGAAGGCCGTCACCAGGGCCTGGACCACCATCGGCTGCATGTGCGCGGACAGCGCCTTCATCGACTCAACCCGCTCCGGATCGTCCTCGTCCTGCGTGAACGGCCCCCACACCTCGTCCCGGAACAGCTCCGTCAGCTGGTGCGCCGCCGTCCGCGCGTGCTCCAGCAGGATCCGCCGCGCCACCAGCAGCGTCTCGTGGGCGATCGGTACGTCGAGCAGCGCGACCCCCAGCCGCAGCAGGCCCACGTCCACCCGGAAGCCCTCCCCGGACGGCGACAGCACGTTCATCGCGGCCAGCCGGCGCAGGTCGCCGTCCGACAGGCCGCGCCCGGCCCGCTTCTCCAGCTCCGCCCGCGACACCTCCTGCGCCGCGTCCGGCGCCCAGGTCGCCACCAGCGCCCGGTGGATGGCCAGATCGTGCGCGCTCAGGTCGTCGGGCAGCGCGTCCAGGTAGCGCTGGATCGCCGACAGGGTCATCCCCTGGTGCTGGAGCTCCTCGATCAGCGCCAGCCGGGACAGGTGCTCCGGACCGTAGTGCCCCACCCGACGGGGTCCGATCACGGGAGGGGGCAAAAGCCCGCGCGTGCTGTAGAACCGTACGGTGCGGACGGTGACACCGGCCTTGGAAGCCAGCTCGTCCACGGTGAGCATCGGCTCGGTCGCCTGGTCGGCCATCGTCTGCGCCTCGCTCTCTGCTCCACAGCTTGGGTTCAACAGTATTGCTGTCGCACCAACGATGTGAAACGGCCAGGAGCTGCCCATGACCACGAACCTGCGACTGCCCGGACGACCCGAAGAACTGACCCTGCCCGCCCTGCTGGCCCGAAACGCCGCCGAGCACCCGGACCTGCCCGCCCTGTCCTGGCGCGAGGGGGACGGCTGGACGACCCTCACCTGGGACGAGGTCCGCCGCAAGACGGCCGTCCTGGCCGCCGGATACGCCGCCCTCGGCGTCGAGCGCGGCGAACACGTCCTGCTGATGATGGGCAACCGCCCCGAGCACTGGCTCAGCGACCTCGCCCTGGTCCACCTCGGCGCCGTCCCCGTCACCGTCTACGGAACCTCCGCGCCCGAGCAGATCGCCCACATCGCCCGCCACAGCAGGGCCAGGCTGGCCGTCGTCGAGGGCGCCCGCGAAACGGACCGCTGGGCGCCGCTGCTGGACGACCCGCGGACCCCGCTCGAGCGGCTCGTCGTCGCCGAGGCCGCCGAAGCCGGCCCGCACACCACCTACGGCTCCCTGTACGCGAGCGGCGCCCGGCTGCACCGGGCCGACGCCTTCGAGAAGGCCTGGCGGGAGACCCGCCCCGAAGACCCCCTGACGGTCGTCTACACCTCCGGCACCACCGGCGACCCCAAGGGCGTCCGGCTGACCCACCGCAACATCCTGCTCCAGTCCGTCCGCCTCGACCGCAACGTCCAGCTGCCCGAGCACGCCGAGCACGTCTGCTACCTCCCCTTCGCGCACATCGCCGAACGGATCCTCGGCATCTACCTGCCCCTGCTGCGCGCCGCCCACGTCCGGCTGGTCGCCGACCCCACCGCCGTGGCGGCCGCGGTCCGCGAGCTGCGTCCCGTGCAGTTCTTCGGCGTGCCCCGGGTCTGGGAGAAGCTCGCCGCCGGCGTACGGGCGGTCCTGGCGGGCCTGCCCGAGGAGCAGCGCGGTGCCATCGAGGGGGCGGGGGACCTGGCGCGGGCCCGGGCCGGCCACCGGGAGCGCGGCGAGGAGGTGCCGGCCGCGCTCGAAGCCTCGTACGCCGCGGCGAAGGAGCGGGTGCTGGACCCGCTGCTGCGCATGGCCGGGCTGGACCGGCTCGTCTGGACGGGCAGTGCCACGGCGCCGATGCCGATCGACGTGGTCCGCTTCTGGGCCGGCTGGGGGATCACCATCATGGACGCCTGGGGGCTGACCGAGACCTCCGGCGTGTGCACCGTCAACAGCAACAGCCCGGACGGGTTCCGGCTGGGCTCGGTGGGCCGGCCGATCGAGGGGCTGGAGCTGAAGCTCGCCGCGGACGGGGAGATCCTCACCCGTGGCGCGACCGTCTTCGAGGGGTACCTGCGGCCCGACGGGTCGGTGGAGAGCGCGGCCGACGCCGAGGGCTGGTTCCCCACCGGGGACATCGGCCGGCTCGACGAGGACGGCTTCCTCTGGCTGACCGACCGCAAGAAGGAGCTGATCATCACCTCGAACGGCAAGAACGTCTCCCCGGCCCTGGTGGAGAACACCGTCAAGGAACACCCGCTGATCGGCCAGGCCCTGGTGCACGGGGACGGCCGCTCCTACCTGGTCGCCCTGCTGGTCCTGGACCCCGAGCTGGCCCCGGCCTGGGCGGCCGCCCGGGGCATCCGGGCCGCCTCCCTCGCCGAACTCGCCGAGCATCCGGCCGTCCTGGAGGAGACCGCCCGCGCGGTCGCCGCCGCGAACGCCCGGCTCAATCGCACCGAGCAGATCAAGCGCTACCGGCTGCTCGCCGAGGAGTGGGGCCCCGGGACGGGAGAACTCACCCCGTCGCTGAAACTGCGCCGCCGGGTGGTCCGGGAGAAGTACGGCCCGCTGATCGAGGCCCTGTACGAAGCTCCCTGACCGGTGTCCGCGGGTGCCCGGGAGGGCGGGCACCCGCGAACGGCCCTGCGGCTGCCGCGGCTAGCGGCCGATGACCGGGTAGTGGTCGGATATCTCCCAACCAAAAACATGTGCCTGCACCCAGCAAACACGACGACGCCCCGACCGGTCTTTGCGGAGACAAGGGTCGGGGCGTCGTTGCGCCTGGCCGCAGGGTGGGGTGGGTGCGGCAGGCACCCGCTCATGCCGGCTGCGGACCGGTTCGAGCGGGATTCTATGGGGTCTGCGGGCTCACGAAATCACGTGCAATGTGCAAGTTTCAAGCATGGAAGCGTACTGTTGTTCGCTCGAGCGAAATGGTCAGCGTAAGGTTCACGATCATGGAGCGGCCGGCGTTGGACCGTGCCGCCACAAGAGCGCCCGCCCGCCTGGGTACTCGCCCGCCGCTGGATCATCGGGGCGCGCCTCCGGGAGACCCGCATCGCCGCCGGCCTCTCGCAGGAGCGGCGCGCTTCGGCTGCTGTACCGGTCGACGGCGGCCGCCGACCCCGCCACGCAGGCCTACGTGGCAGCGCTCATGGGGGCTGGTGGGGAGGTAAAGGCGGTGGCTGGACGCTTCCCGCGAATGATCGTTGTGGACCAGAAGTCGCTGTTCATCGAGGACCACGTCACGCGCACCGAAAACCACAGCGGCTGGCACGTTGCGGACCGCAGCTCGGTGATGTGGGCCCGGCAAATTTTCAAGATCTACTGGGAGAACGCGCTCCCCTGGGCCCAGGCCGTGGCGGTCGCCGGTGAGGTTGTGCTGACCGACCGGCAGATGGACATCCTGGAGCAGCTGCATGCGGGCGAATCCCAAGATGGAGCGGGCAGGAAGCTAGGCAAGAGCGACCGGTGGGTGAGCGACGGACTGGCGAGTGCCCGCGAGCGGCTGGGGCTGAAGACGACGCTCCAGCTAATGGCCTGGTACGGGCGCTGGCTGGAGCGAAACTCCAAAAGCTACTGACCGCGTCGCGGAGCGGGCCCTCGACTGACCGGAGGCGGAAAGGGAGAAGCCCCGGCCGGAAGGGGCCCGGCCGGGGCTACTTCTCAGGAGGACGGCGTCCGCAGCGCGGCTAGCCGCTCCCGATACAGCGCCCCCGCGGCGTAGGTGGCAGCCTCCGCCGACGGTGCGTATGTCTCGATCAGGTGGTGCGAGCGGGCCTTCAATTCGGCCGCCCATGCCAACGCGTGCTGCTGTGCGGACCTTCCGCACTGGCGGGGCTCACCCGGCAGGCAGGCCGGCAGGGGCTCGCCGAGCTTGTTCGCGGCGTGCCGGATTTGCCCGGCGATGGCCGCCCACTGCTCTTCGCTCCGCTCCTGCCCCGGCGGGGCAGGCCAGCCGAGGAAGCTCTCGCCGTGCGGGTCCATGAGGTGTCCTCCAGATGCGGTCAGGTGGTGGCGATCGTAGCGGCCTGGAGCGGGGCCTCCTCCGGGTCACAGTGCTGCACGGACGGGACACAGGGCCCACAGGGGCCGCACATCGGCAGGAACTGCGGCGGGGTACACGCTGCGGCACCGGGCCCGTGAACCGCGGCGATGTCGGAGCGCGCCTGGGCGAGGCGGTCGCCGGTCCAGATGTCCGCGAGCGGCTCCTCCCGTACGTTGCCGACATCGATGAAGCGCCCGAGCACGCACGGCCAAACCGCGCCGTCCGGGCCGATCGCGCACTTCTCGTGAGCGCAGTGCCCGCACAGATCCTTGATCTGCGGACGCGCGCCCTCGCTGGCCCGGCCGAACGCGCGGATCCGGTCGCCGCCGACCTGCTGTACGCCGATGCTCTTGAGGTCGGTGACGGCCTCCATGGCGCGCTGTCCCTCGCGGAGGGTGACGACGCCGCCGCGGATCGGGATGCCGAGGTCGACGGCCTTCTGCACGTTGGCGCGGGTCTTCCGATGCGCGCCCCGGAGCTTGGTGATGTCGTCGTGCTCGGCGGCGTTGTCGCTGTAGTACGAGGTGGCGAGCTTGGCGCCGTGCGCGGTGATGGCTTCCCAGACCTCGGGCTTGATGTGCGTCATGTTCGAGAAGATCTCGATCCCGAGGCCCCGGCCGGCGGCATGGGCGATCAGCTCGGGCAGGTGCGGGTACAGGGTGGGCTCACCGCCGATGTACTGAACGTCGGCACCGCCCATGGCCGCGAACTCGTCGATGACGCGCACCCAGTCGGCGACCGTCATCGTGCCGTGGCCGCGCTCGGGTCCGGAATCGGCGTAGCAGTGGGTGCAGCGCTCGTTGCAACGGCCGGTGACCTCCAGCCACGCGAACTTGAGGTTGGAGCCGGGCAAGGTGGTGGTACTCATGGTGGTGCCTCCTTGATGAAGTCGGGAGGTACGAGGCCCGGTCCGGCCGTGGGTCCTGGCAGATACACGGCCGGACGGGTGTCAGGAGTGCGGGTGGCCTAGTCCGGCAGCCCACCGCACGCCGTGCAATTCGGGTCGATGCCGGCGCAGCGCGGGTGGAGCTGGTAGGCCCTGCGGGCCGGGACACAGCCCCAGCTGGGGGCAGGAGCTATGAGCCAGCGCGCAGGGAAGCCCGGCCGGCCGAGCGGCGCCGACTCCGCTGCGGCCGACCAGGGATACCGCCCGTGCCGGTCGATGTACGTCGCCCACGGCACCTCATGCTGCTCGATGTAGAGCTGCTGGCGGAGATAGAGCGCTGCGGACGCGTGCCCGTGCTCCGCCTCAGCCGGGAGGTTCAGGCGGAGCTGCTGCCGCATCCACGCCTCGGCGTCCTCGGGCTCCTCCAGCGTCGCCACGATCTCGCGCGCTGGGCGCATCGGCCAGATGGCCGAGTCGAGCGGCGCCTCCTGCTCGTGGTCGGGGATGTAGCCCCTGGGGCCGGTGTAGGCGTACGCGTGCCAATGCAGTCCGGCCGGCGGAGACGCCGTCATCGACCAGCCACCGGCTCGACGTTGTCGACGGCGGTGGTGAACTCCCGGCCGGACGGGCCCCGGATGTACGCCAGCTCCATCCAGCGCTCGCAGGCGACCGAGCCCGACACGTTCTCGTTGATCACGGCCATCAACTCGCCCTCGGTGCCGGACGCGATGTCACGGACCCGCTTACGCAGCAGCCGGTGGGGGACGTACTCGTACTGCTCACTCATCCGCCGCCTCCGAGCAGGTGCCGAGGAAGCGCTCCCAGCCGCGGCGGGCCCGGTCGAGCAGATCCGCGCTGGGTTCGGCCACCGCGGCGACCCCCGCCAAGGGGTCGTCCGGGGTTTCGATGCTGAGCACGTCGCGGGCGCAGCTGCGCATCGGGCCGGTCATGCCGACTCCGTTGCCGCAGGCGCGGCCGACGCCACCACAGCGAGGCGCTCCAGGAGCGAGCGGGCTTCGCGCCGGTTGAGGACCAGCTCGGCGTCGCCCTGGTGGGCGTCGACGTCGAACAGGGCAAGCGGGATGCGCACCTCCCCGGTTCCCTGATCGGTGCTCAGCTCAGTGTTGCGCGCGAGCGAGGCATGCCACCCTCGAACCATCCTGCGCCTCCTTGGTGATGACATACCGTCACCATATGGGCGCACAAAGCGAGGTAGGGGGACAGATTGTCCCCCTACCCCAGGTTGTCCCTATTCCCTACGCGGTCGTGACTCCTACCGCCTCGGCGAGAACGCTGGCCTCAGCCCGAAGTGCATGCGGGGCCTCCCGCCACAGGTCAAGGACCGCGGTACGCGCGACCGGGGTGTAAGCCACGGTCTCTGAATTGATCTCATGCGCGATCTTCATGACGTGCAGCGCGGCCGTTCGTTCCCCCCGGTGAAGATGCCCACGAGCCACATCGATCCAGAGCCGCGATCGGCGCTCCAGCGAAGGCATCGCATCCGGGTCCACTTCGTCAGCGAGGGTGAGCGCCTGGCCGGCGGCCGACAGGTCGGTTGCGACGCCGATCTGGTGGAAGTCGACGTTCGTGCGGCTGAACATCGTCGACGCGTGGACGTAGGCCACTGGCAGCGACTTGGCGACTTGGTCGCCCGCATCCCAGTAGCGCCACGCGTCACCGGTCCGTCCTGCGCGGGCTGCGGTGATCGCCGCCTGAAGCTGAAGCGCGCCGTACACCCCACGCCAGTCATCGGGGGCGCCGTCCAGGTGGGGGCGAAGCAAGGACGCGGCATCTTGGACGAGCTGGAGCGCCTCGTCGGGGTGGGCGGTGCTGCGGAGGATGTTGGCGAGGCTCCAGGCCGCTGCGGCGATGGCCGCCGGGTCATCGGAGGCTTGCGCGGCGGCCATCGCGCGGTCCACGACGACCCAGGCCATCTCGGCAGTCGCAATGTAGGCGGTGGCCTGCTGGGTAAGCCGGTACACCTCCGACAGCGCAGCGTACGCCGACCGGCGTCGGGAGCCGTCCAGCGCCCGCACCGCAGTCTCGGCATCCCGAATCAGGCCCGGCAGTAGGTCACAGACCTGCGTGCGGTTGTGGTCGGAGGTGTGCCAGAGCTGCCAGGCGTCGTCCACTCGGCTCCGCAGGGCGGCCGGGTCCGGCGGTGATGCGGGCAGGTCCCAGATCAGAGGGCGGGTCATGACCGCTTCCCAGATCGCGGGCATGCCGGGATGGGCAAGGCGGCCGGCGCCGACGAGCGGCACCACGACCGGTGTTGCGACTTCGGTCGTGGTGCCGGTGAGGAGCTGGAGGTCACTGAGCTGGAGCGCTGCCGCGAGACGCATCAGCAGGGAGTGCGAGCGGAGGTCGCGCTCGCCGCTTTCGATCTTCTTGAGCCAGTCCGGGCCGCGGCCACACAGCCCGGCCAGCACGGGACGGGACATCCCGCGCGATTCGCGGAGCAGCCGAATGCGCTCGCCGGTGGTGAGGGTGCTGGGGATATCCACGTGGTGCCCCTTCTCGAATGCCGATGGCGTCAGCGTACGTCGACGCGATGGTGCGCGGGAATGCAGAAAGGGCCCCCTCCCGCCCGTAGGCGAGAGGGGGCGTTGTTCTACTTGGAGACGAGCTGGTACAGGGTGAGTCCGAGCCCGGCCAGGCCGGTCACAGCGGCGATTGAGGGGAGCGGCCACCGGGCCCGCTCGAGTGCCTCCACCCGCTGCTCCAGGCTTGGACGTTGGCGGCGCCCGGAACGCACTGGAAGTACAGCTGAGTAAACTCTCGGCGGCCATCGATCGTGCGACCACCGGGCACGTGATGGGAGACATTCCGCGGGACTCGTACCTGCGAACGCGCGACATGCTGACTGCCGAGCGGGCCGAGGTCCAACGCAAGCCCGATGCTCTGCCGAAGGAACAGGCAGAGCAGCCACTGAGTCCTGTCCCCTTCCGCGGCGTAGTCCGTGGTCTGTTGGACGAGTGGGCGACGATCAGCGTGCAGTCGAAGCGCACGATCCTGGCGTCGATGATCCTGCGCGTGGAGATCTGCGCGCAGAAGACCGTTCGGGTGGTGCCGGTGTGGGCTCCGGCGGACGAAGCGCCGCCCGGCGCGAAGCCCACAGCCGTATGAGCTGAGCCGCCTGAACTACGGGGCCACGTACCCCACAACAGGATAATGGTCGGAGAGGTTGGAGTAGGTGTAGGAGGTGCCCCAGCTGGAGACGGTCCAGGGCGCCGACTGCTCCTTGACCACGTTGTTCTCCCAGCCCGCCGGGCGGGCGTTGCCCTTGCGGTACAGGACGTAGTCCAGGTCCTCGCGCGGGTCGGTCGGGTAGCGGTAGTTGGCGATCGAGTTGAGCGCCGTGTCGAAGGAGTACGGGTGGCCCGTACGCGAGTCGGCGCCGGCCAGGTCGGCGTCCGCGAGCATCGAGGCGTACTCCGGGGTGCGGGAGTCCACGTTCATGTCGCCCGCGACGATGACCTGTTCGTCCGCCGGGATGTTCTTGGCGTCGAGGAAGGCGTCTATGTTCTTGAACTGCCGGCTGCGCATCTGCGCCGCCTCGCCCGCGCCGCAGCCCGGGTCGGTGGACTGGGCGTGGGTGCCGACCACGTGCACCTTGGTGCCGTTGACGTTCAGCACCGCGTACGCGAAGCCCTTGTTGGACCACCAGTCGGCGCCGCAGGCGTCCTTGTAGACCACCTGCTCCTTGCGCAGGATCGGCCACTTGCTGAGGATCGTGACCCCGCCGTCCTCCGGGGTGGTGGTGGAGTAGGCGCCGCCCGTCGCGTCCCAGCCGGTCTTGCCGCGGCCCATGACCGGGGTCTGGTAGGGGTACTGCGCGGAGGAGTTCGCCTTCAGCGCGTCCGAGGCGGCGTTGTCGAAGGCCTCCTGGAGCACCACCACGTCGTGGCCCTGGTAGAAGGAGGCCTTGGGGATCTCCGAGGCCCGGTGGTCCTGGCCCCAGTTCGGGTAGAGGTTCTTGCTCATCAGGAACGCGTTGTACGTCAGGACGCTCAGTCGCGGGGCCCCGGCGCTCTCGGCGGCCGTGGCGGCGGGCGCGGAGGTGACGGCCAGGGTTCCTGCGGCGATCGCCGCGACGGCCGTGGCGGCGGCCCGGGTGCGGCGGTGCGAGGTGTGCAGCATGAAGGTCTCCATCATTCCTGCGAATCCTGCGGGGGAAGATCGACGCCGTTATCCAAGCAGCCGCGGTTACCTCCCGGTAACACCCAGGACAAGGAATTCTGTCCGGGCCGAGGACTTCTTCCGCTCGCATACTTGAACCCATGAAGCACAAGGAGCTCTCCACCCCCACAAGGCCCGCCACGCGCCCCGATCCGGAGCCTCCGGCTCCCGGCGGAATGCTGTGGAGCACCACGGGGGACATCCGCTCCCTGCTCACGCTGCCCGCCGCGTTCACCCTCCAGGTCGCCCACCCCGCCGTCGGGGCCGGGGTCGACCAGTACTCGGCCTTCCGCACCGACCCCTGGGGGCGCGGCGAGCGCTCGCTGCGCTCCCTGATGCTGTGGGTGTACGGCGGCGCCGAGGCCGCCGCGGAGGGCCGCCGGGTACGCCGCCTGCACAAGGAGATCCAGGGCACCGACACCCGGGGCCGGCGCTACCACTCCCTCGACCCCGCCTGCTTCGCGTGGGTGCACGCCACCGGCTTCCCCGTCGCCCTGCACGCCGGGCGCTACCTGTTCCGCCGCATCACCCCCGCCCAGGAGCGGCAGCTGTACCGGGAGTGGCTCCAGGTGGGCCGGATCCTCGGCCTCCACGACCGGGACATGCCGCAGACCGTCGAGGAGTTCTGGCCGTACTACCACCGGATGCTGGCCGAGGAGATCGAGCCGACCAAGGTCGCCCGTGAGCTGATCGCCGCCGATGCGGACCTGCCCCCGCCCGAGGCGGCCTCCCGGGCCGTCCGGCTCCTGCTGCGGATCGCCTGGCCGGCCCTGCGCACCGCGTACCTGCACTTCCGGGCCTTCGTCACCGTCGGCTACATGCCGCCCGACGCGCGGGCCGCCATCGGCCTGGAGTGGACCCCCGCCCAGGAGCGCCGGCTCCGGCGGTTCAGCACGGCCGTACGGATCCTCGTACCGCTGCTGCCCGAGCGGCTGCGCTACCTCCCGAGGGCCCGGGCCGCACGGGCGCGATGGCGCGCCGGCACCCTCTGAGGGGCACCGGCGCGCGGGTCCGCGTACCGCCGTGGATCAGTGGTCGTGGACCGTGTTCGTCTCGGCGATCTTCTTCCAGGACTTCGGCTCCGCGGCGGGCTTGGCCGGGGACTGGAGGGTGCGGGCGCCGGTCTTGGCGGCCGGCGGGGCGAAGGCCGGCTTGGCCGGGGTGTAGAGCCAGGTCTCGAAGAGCTGGGCGAGCGGCTTGTTCGAGACCTTCTCCGCGTACCGGACGAAGTCCCCGACCTTGGCGTTGCCGTAGGCCCGCTCGGTCGGCCAGCCCTTGAGGATCTGGAAGAACTTCTCGTCGCCGATCTCGTTGCGCAGCGCCTGGAGCGCGATCGCGCCACGGTCGTAGACCGCCAGGTGGAACTGGTTGTCCGGACCCGGGTCACCCGGCTTGACCTGCCAGAACGGGTCCTCCGCCGGGTGGGAGGCGTAGGCCCAGTCGGCGAGCTCCTGGGCGGTGCCCTCGCCCTCCTTCTCCGACCAGAGCCACTGGCTGTAGCGGGCGAAGCCCTCGTTGACCCAGATGTCCTTCCAGTTGTCGACGGACACGCTGTCGCCGTACCACTGGTGGGCCAGCTCGTGGACGACGACGGAGACGTTGGCTCCGTTGGCGAACTGGCGCGGGCTGTAGAACGGCCGGGTCTGGGTCTCCAGGGCGAAACCGGTGGGCACGTTCGGGACGTAGCCGCCCAGCGCGTTGAAGGGGTACGGGCCGAAGACCCCCTCCAGCCACTCCGCGACCTCGCCGGTCCGCTCCACGCTCGCGCGCGCCGCGCCGGCGTTGTCGCCGAGGTCCTTGCTGTACGCGTTGAGGATCGGCAGGCCGCCCGCCGTCTTGTCGGTGGTGATGTCGAACTTGCCGATCGCGAGGGTGGCCAGGTAGGTGGCCTGCGGCTTGTTGGAGCGCCAGTTGTAGCGGGTCCAGCCGAGTCTCGAACTCTGCGACTGGAGCACGCCGTTGCTGATCGCCTGGGTGCCGTCCGGGACGCTGACCGAGACGTCGAAGGTGGCCTTGTCGAGGGGGTGGTCGTTGCTCGGGAACCACCACACCGCCGCGTCCGGCTCCTGCGCCGCCACGCCGCCGTCCGGGGTCCGCTGCCAGGCCGACCAGCCGTCGATCTTGAACTCCGAGGGCTTTCCGGCGTACTTGACGACGACGCTGGCCGGCTTGTCCTTCTGGAGCGGCTGGGCGGGGGTCACCTCGAGCTCGTGCGCGCCCGAGGTGGCGAACTTCGCCTTGGTGCCGTTGACCCGGATCTCGCTGACCTTCAGGCCGAAGTCGAGGTTGAAGCGGGACAGGTCCTGCTTGGCGGTGGTGAGGAGGGTGGCGGTGCCCTCCAGGAGGTCCGTCTTCGGCTCGTACTTCAGGCGCAGGTCGTAGTGGGAGACCTCGTATCCGCCGTTCCCGCTGGCCGGGTAGTAGGTGTCGCCGATACCCGGGGCGCCCGGACCGGCGCTGGCCGCCGACGCCGGGATCACCAGCAGGAGGGAGGCGGCCAGGACGCTCGGGGCGATGACTTTGCGGTGCACGAAGAGCTCCAAGGGGTAGGGGAGGCAACTCGGTTCGATGTTCGACGCTGGACGTTCGTCGTTCGACCGTATTCACCCGTGATCGCTTACGTCATGTCCATGGCCCGTGCTGTCACACGATCGCCATTCGGACGTCACGAACCCGGCCCAACCCGCCCGCCCCGGGCCGGGAGAGCGGCCGGAGCTGCGCAGATGTCCGGACCGTGCCCGGGCGGCAGAGTGGCCGGATTACGACGCCCACCCGACGCCCGCCCGCCTGTGCCCCGGGCTTCCCGGCATACTAAGCAGTCGGTAACCTGCGGTGCATGACGCTTCCCCCGCACGCCGCGCGCCGCGTTTGGCACACCGCCATCAACCCGCTGCACGCCACCGTCTACTTCTCCCCCGACCTCGCCACCGAGTTCGCCGCCCTCGGCGTCACCCATCCCGTCGCCGTGAACCTCGCCCACCGGTCCGCCGCCATGGGCCCCGTCGGACCCGGCGCGGTGACCGCCGCCTTCTACAACTACCGCCACGACCTCGTCGCCGCGCACCTCCCCGCCCTCTGGGACACGGTCTCGCCCGAGCAGGCCCTCGCCGCCCGGCTGCGCGCCGTCGACGCCACCCTGAGCCGCCTCCTCGGCCCGGAGACCATCGCCTCGGCCGCCCTCGCCGAGGCCGCCGACCTCGCCCTGCGCGCGACCGAGGCCTGCACCCGGCACGGCCGGACCCTCTACGCCGCCCACGCCGACCTCCCCGTCCCCGAGGAGCCGCACCTGCGCCTGTGGCACGCCACCACCCTGCTGCGCGAGCACCGCGGCGACGGCCACCTCGCCGCGCTGCTCATCACCGGCCTCGACCCGCTCGAAGCGCTCGTCAGCCACACCGCCACCGGCCGCGGCATGACCCCGAAGTGGGTCAAGAGCATCCGGGGCTGGGAGCAGAGCGACCTCGACGCCGCCGCCGAGCGGCTGCGCTCCCGGGGCATCCTCGACGCCGACGGCGAACTCACCGAGGAGGGCCACGCGGTCCGCGAGCGGCTGGAGACCGAGACCGACCGCCTCGACGCCGCCCCGTACGAACACCTCGGCGTGGCCGGCCTCGCCCGGCTCGGCGAGCTGGGCGGCGCCATCGTCGCGCAGGCCGTCGGAGCGGGCGCCTTCCCCCGCGACCTCACCGGAAAGGGCTGAGGGCCTCCCGCCGTCTGTCGGCGGCACCTGCCACAATTGACAGCCTTCCACGCAAACGCACGAAGGCAGGCGGGACCGCACAGTGACGATGTCCATCGAAGGCAGGATCGCCGAGGAGCTCGGCGTACGGGAACGGCAGGTCAAGGCCGCCGTCGAGCTGCTCGACGGCGGCTCCACCGTGCCGTTCATCGCGCGCTACCGCAAGGAAGCGACCGAGATGCTCGACGACGCCCAGCTGCGCACCCTCGAGGAGCGGCTGCGGTACCTGCGCGAGCTGGAGGACCGCCGCGCCGCGATCCTCGACTCCGTACGCGAGCAGGGCAAGCTCGACGCCGAACTGGAGGCCCGGATCAACGCGGCCGACACCAAGGCCCGGCTGGAGGACATCTACCTCCCCTTCAAGCCCAAGCGCCGCACCAAGGCGCAGATCGCCCGCGAGGCCGGCCTGGCGCCCCTGGCCGAGGGACTGCTGGCCGACCCCTCCGTGGAACCGGCCGCCGCCGCGGCCGCGTTCGTGGACGCCGGCAAGGGCGTCGCCGACCCGGCCGCCGCCCTGGAGGGCGCCCGCGCCATCCTCACCGAGAAGTTCGCCGAGGACGCCGACCTGATCGGCGACCTCCGCGAGCGCATGTGGGGCCGCGGCCGGCTCGCCTCGAAGGTCCGCGAGGGCAAGGAGGAGGCGGGCGCGAAGTTCTCCGACTACTTCGACTTCGCCGAGCCCTTCACCGCCCTCCCCTCGCACCGGGTCCTCGCCCTGCTGCGCGGCGAGAAGGAGGACGTCCTCGCCCTCGACCTGGAGCCCGAGGAGCCGGGCGACGCTCCCGGCCCCTCCACCTACGAGGGGCTGATCGCCCGCCGCTTCGCCATCGCCGACCGCGCCCGCCCCGGCGACAAGTGGCTCGCCGACACCGTCCGCTGGGCCTGGCGCACGAAGATCCAGGTGCACCTCGGCATCGACCTGCGGACCAGGCTGCGCGCCGCCGCCGAGGACGAGGCCGTACGGGTCTTCGCGGCCAACCTGCGCGACCTGCTGCTCGCCGCCCCCGCCGGCACCCGCGCCACCCTCGGCCTGGACCCGGGCTTCCGTACCGGCGTCAAGGTGGCCGTCGTCGACGCGACCGGCAAGGTCGTGGCCACGGACGTGATCCACCCGCACGTTCCGGCCAACAGGTGGGACGAGTCCCTCGCCAAGCTCGCCCGCCTCGCCGAGGAGCACGCGGTCGAGCTGATCGCCATCGGCAACGGCACCGCCTCCCGCGAGACCGACAAGCTCGCCGGGGACCTCATCACCCGCCACCCCGAGCTGGGGCTCACCAAGGTGATGGTCTCGGAGGCGGGCGCCTCCGTGTACTCCGCCTCGGCCTTCGCCTCGCAGGAACTCCCGGACATGGACGTGTCCCTGCGCGGCGCGGTCTCCATCGCCCGCCGCCTCCAGGACCCGCTCGCCGAGCTGGTCAAGATCGACCCGAAGTCGATCGGCGTCGGCCAGTACCAGCACGACCTGTCCGAGGTGAAGCTGTCCCGCTCGCTCGACGCGGTCGTCGAGGACTGCGTGAACGGCGTCGGTGTGGACGTCAACACCGCCTCCGCCCCGCTGCTCTCACGGGTCTCGGGCATCAGCGGCACCCTCGCCGAGAACATCGTGTCCCACCGCGACGCCAACGGCCCCTTCCGCAGCCGCAAGGGCCTCAAGGACGTGGCCAGGCTCGGCCCCAAGGCGTACGAGCAGTGCGCGGGCTTCCTGCGGATCCGCGGCGGGGACGACCCGCTGGACTTCTCCAGCGTCCACCCCGAGGCCTACCCGGTCGTACGGGCCATGGGCAAGACGGCGGGCGCCGAGGTGGCGGCCCTGATCGGCAACAGCACCGTCCTGCGCTCCCTGCGGCCGGAGCAGTTCGTCACCGAGGCCTTCGGCCTGCCCACGGTCACCGACATTCTGCGCGAGCTGGAGAAGCCGGGCCGCGACCCGCGTCCCGCCTTCAAGACGGCCACCTTCAAGGAGGGCGTCGAGAAGATCGGCGACCTGGCGCCCGGCATGATCCTGGAAGGGGTGGTCACCAATGTGGCCGCCTTCGGCGCCTTCATCGACATCGGCGTCCACCAGGACGGACTCGCGCACGTGTCGGCCCTGTCGAAGACCTTCGTCAAGGACCCCCGGGACGTGGTGAAGCCGGGCGACATCGTCCGGGTCAAGGTCATGGAGGTGGACATCCCGCGCAAGCGGATCTCGCTGACCCTGCGGCTGGAGGACGAGGCGGGCGCGGAGCGCGGCGCCGGTGCGCCCCGCCAGCGCGAGGAGCGCCGCGAGGACCGTCGGGGCGGCGGCCGTCCCCCGCAGCAGCGCGGCCAGGCACCGGGCCAGGGCCAGCGCCAGGCGCAGAGCCAGGGCCAGGGACAGGGACAGCGCGGCGGCGACGGCCGCCGCCAGGGCGCCGGCAGTGGCGGCGGGCAGCGCCCCGGCGCCCCGGCCCCCGCCAACAGCGCCATGGCCGACGCCCTGCGCCGCGCCGGCCTCACCGGCCCGGAGGAACAGCGCAAGCGGCGATAGCGGCGCGTCGGACCAGGCGTAGGCCCACGGTCGGCAGAACTGGCCGAATAGGCACCCCGGACGGGGAACCGCCTTGCCAACTGCCGTGGACGATCTGTAGGGATGGTGGAACGCCCGTTCGCTCGCGCGGACGGGCGTTCCCGTTTTTCCCTCCGGGACCGCCCTCCCGAGGCCGCCTCAAGGCACAGGACGCCATGCCGATGCCCACCCCCCACGCCTACCGACGCTGCCCGAGAAAGGGTCCGAAGAGGGAACACATGCCCTACCGGGATCTCAGCCTGCGCAAACGGTGCGAGACGATTCTCGGTCACCTGGATCTGACCCACCCGTTCTCCCTGGACGGCCTGTGCACCCGCATCGCCGACCAGCGCGGCCGTCCCATCCGGCTGCACCCGCTGCCCCGGGAGGCCGCCGAATCCGGCGTCTGCGGACTGTGGGTGGGCACCGAGAGCGTGGACTACGTCTTCTACGAGGCCCACACCACCCCCCTGCACCGGGAGCACATCGTGCTCCACGAGCTCGGGCACATCCTCTTCGGCCACCACCACCTGGAGGGCGAGGAGGCCGACGGCCGGGCCCCCGTGGTCCTCGGCCGCACCAACTACACCACCCGTCAGGAGCAGGAGGCGGAGATGCTCGCGAGCATGATCCGCATCCGCACCTCCGCCGCCGGCCACCCCCGCCGGACCGCAGCCCCCCGCGGGGCCCTCGCGCGGCTCGAATCCGCCATGGGCTACGAGCGGGGCCACCGCGATGGCAGCTGAACTCGCCGCCATCGGCGACTGGCTCGCCGTTCCCAGCGTGGTGTGCCTGTGGATCGCGGTCCTGCTCCGGGCCCCCGGCGCCCTGCGCTCCCCGGAACAGCGCGGACTGTGGCTCGCCGTCGCCACCGCCGCCGCCGCGATGACCCTGAACCTGCCCGCCGTCGTCACGTACGCCATGAGCCGCGAGCCCGGGTACGCGCACACGGTCGGCCTCGTCCGCAACCTCATCGGCGTCCTGTCGGCGGGCGCGGTGCTCTACTTCGTGGCCGCCGCCACCCGCGGGCGCAGGCTCCAACTCGCCTCCTGGGCGGGCACGGTGCTCTGGCTCGCCACCCTCGTGGCCCTGGACGCCGCCGCGCCCGGGCACGGCACGCACACCATCCCGCCCACCGGGGACCCCGTACCCTCCCTCGCCTACTGGCTCGTGCTGATCTCCGCCCACCTGATCGCCAACACCATCTGCGTCTTCGTCTGCTGGCGCTACGGCCGCCGCAGCGAGAGTCGCGGACTGGCCGCCGGGCTGCGGCTGTTCGGCCTGGGCACCGCGCTGGCCGGGCTGTTCTGGTTCGCGTACCTGCTCAAGGCCCTGGCCGGCAGCACCTGGGCGATGCCCGCCCTGCCGCTGATGATGAACCTGCACGGCCTGCTGCGCGCCGCCGCGATCCTGGTACCGACCCTGTTCACGCTGCGCCGCACCCTCACCGACACCGTCACCGCCTGGCGGCTGTGGCCCCTGTGGCGGGACCTCGTCCAGGCCGTCCCGCACGTGGTGCTCTCCGAGCCCCGGGCCGGACGGGTGCTGGAGCTGCTCTGGCCGCCGGTGCCGCGCGGCATGCTGGTCTACCGCAAGGTCATCGAGACCCGCGACGCGATCCTGATCCTGGGGGAGTACGTGCCCCCCGGCGTGCCGGAGCTCGCCCGCGGCCACGTCGCCGACAGCGGCGTCCCCGAGCAGCGGCGCACGGCGGCCGCGCTGGCCTGCGTACTGAAGGAGGCGCGGCGGGCGAAGCTCGCCGGACTGCCCGGGCAGCAGGCGCAGGGCCCCGCGCTGGAACTGCCCGCCGCGATGCAGACCTCCGCGGAGGGCGGCGACCTGGCGGACGAGGCCGGATTCCTGGTGGACGTCGCCCGGGCCTACGCCTCGCCCGCCGCCCGCGCCTTCACCCCCGACCCCCGTACCGCCTGAACGTCCAGGAAGCGAAGCTCACGTGACCACCACCGTACTGATCACCGGGGCCAGCGCCGGCCTCGGCGCCGCCTTCGCGCGGGCCTTCGCCGCCAAGGGCTGCGACCTGGTCCTCGTCGCCCGGGACAAGGACCGCTTGGAGGCCCTGGCCGCGGAACTCGCCCGGGAGACCGGGACGGTCTGCGAGGTGCTCCCCGCCGACCTGCTCGACGCCACCGCGTGCGCGGCCGTCGCCGACCGGCTCGCCGACACCGCACGGCCCGTGGACATCCTGGTCAACAACGCCGGATTCGGCCTGCCCGCGCCCTTCCCGTACAACCCGGTCGAGGACGAGGAGCGGATGCTCGACCTCCTCGTGAAGGTCCCGCTCCGGCTCACCCACGCACTGCTGCCGGGCCTGCGGGAGCGCCGACGGGGCGCGGTGCTCAACGTCTCCTCGGTCGCCGGACTGCTCCCGACCGGGACGTACGGCGCGGCGAAGGCCTGGATCACCGCCTTCAGCGAATCCCTCCGGGTGGACATGGAGCCCTACGGGGTCCGCGTCCTGGCCGTGGTCCCGGGCTTCACCCGCACCGAGTTCCAGGAACGCGCCGGCATGGACGTCAGCGCCCTGCGCGACGCGGTGTGGCTGGAGCCCGAGGCGGTGGTGGCCAAGGCCCTGCGCGACCTCGCCCGCCGCCGCCCGGTCAGCGTCACCGGCCGCCACTACCAGGCGTACGCCTTCGCGGCCCGCCATCTGCCGCGCGCCTTCGTGGCCCGCAAGATGGCCCGCAAGCGGACACCCCCGGCCTAGGGGGTGTCCTGGACGTCAGAGTTCGGTGACCTTGCCGTCCGCGACCTCCAGGCGGCGGGTCACGTGGACGGCGTCCAGCATGCGGCGGTCGTGGGTGACCAGCAGCAGGGTGCCCTCGTAGGCGTCCAGGGCCGCCTCCAGCTGCTCGATCGCCGGCAGGTCCAGGTGGTTCGTCGGCTCGTCCAGCACCAGCAGGTTCACCCCGCGGCCCTGGAGCAGCGCCAGGGCCGCCCGGGTGCGCTCGCCGGGGGAGAGGGTCGCCGCCGGGCGCAGCACGTGCGCCGCCTTCAGGCCGAACTTGGCCAGCAGCGTACGGACCTCCGCCGGCTCGGTGTCCGGGACGGCCGCGCAGAAGGCCTCCAGCAGCGGCTCCTCGCCGAGGAACAGGCCGCGCGCCTGGTCGACCTCGCCGACCAGGACGCCTGAGCCGAGGGTGGCGGAACCGGAGTCCGGTGCCAGCCGGCCCAGCAGGACCGCGAGGAGGGTGGACTTGCCGGCGCCGTTGGCCCCGGTGATCGCGACCCGGTCCGCCCAGTCGATCTGCAGGCTGGCCGGGCCGAAGCCGAAGTCCCCGCGCTGGACGGTTGCCTCGCGCAGCGTGGCGACCACCGAGCCGGAGCGGGGGGCTGCCGCGATCTCCATGCGCAGCTCCCACTCCTTGCGGGGCTCGTCGACGACGTCCAGGCGCTCGATGGCGCGCTGCGTCTGCCGGGCCTTGGCGGCCTGCTTCTCGCTGGACTCGCCGCGCAGGTTCTTGCCGATCTTGTCGTTGTCGCTCGACTTGCGGCGGGCGTTGCGCACGCCCTTGTCCATCCAGTTGCGCTGCATCTGCGCGCGGCCCTCGAGCGCGGACTTCTTGTCCGCGTACTCCTCGAACTCCTCGCGGGCGTGGCTGCGAGCCCGCTCGCGCTCCTGGAGGTAGGACTCGTAGCCGCCGCCGTAGAGGTTGATCTGCTGCTGGGCCAGGTCGAGCTCGAGGACCTTGGTGACGGTCCGGGTCAGGAACTCGCGGTCGTGGCTGATGACCACCGTGCCCGCGCGCAGCCCCGTCACGAACCGCTCCAGCCGCTCCAGGCCGGAGAGGTCCAGGTCGTTGGTGGGCTCGTCGAGGAGGAACACGTCGTACCGGGACAGCAGCAGCGAGGCGAGCCCGGCCCGGGCGGCCTGGCCGCCGGACAGGGCCGACATCGGCAGGTCCAGGCTCACCGCCAGGCCCAGCTCGTCCGCGACCTCCTGGGCCCGCTCGTCGAGATCGGCGCCGCCGAGGTTCAGCCAGCGGTCGAGGGTGTCCGCGTACGCGTCGTCGGCGCCCGGGGTGCCGTCCACGAGCCCCTGGGTGGCCTCGTCCAGCGCCGCCTGCGCGGCGGCGACGCCGGTCCGGCGGGCGAGGAACTCCCGCACCGACTCCCCGTCGCGCCGCTCGGGCTCCTGGGGGAGGTGGCCGACGGCGGCGCCGGGCGGGGAGAGCCGCGTCTCACCGGTCTCGGGCGTGTCGAGCCCGGCGAGCAGCCGCAGCAGGGTCGACTTCCCGGCGCCGTTGACGCCGACGAGACCGATGACGTCGCCGGGCGCGACGACGAGGTCGAGACCGGCGAAGAGCGTGCGCTCACCGTGCGCGGCGGTGAGGTTCTTGGCGACGAGGGTTGCAGTCATGATGCCCCGATCCTATCGGCGCCCCGGCGCCCTCCGGCCCGAGTGGCCGCAGCGCGGGGGCACCGCGATCGCAGCACCGGCGGCGCGCCATGGCCGGATAGGTGGGATGCCCGTCATTGCGGCCATCGGTGCCGGGTCACACCATGGAGGCATGTCACTGCGAAACGTGCTCGTCGTCCTCTACGACGGGGTGCAGAGCCTGGACGTGACCGGCCCGGTCGAGGTGTTCGACGGCGCCGGGCGCTGCCGGACGGACGGCGGGTACGCGGTCCGGACCGTCTCCCCGGGCGGCGCGCCGGTCCGCACCAGCAGCGGGCTGACCCTGGTGCCCGACGGGGACCTGGAGAGCGTCCGGCCCGGCCCGCGGACCACCCTGCTGGTGCCCGGGGGCCGGTTCACCGGGGACTTCGAGCCGAGGCTCACCGACTGGCTGCGCGCGTACGGGGGACGCGCGGGGCGGCTGGTGTCCGTGTGCACCGGGGGACTGCTGCTGGCCGAGGCGGGCCTGCTGGACGGGCGGCGGGCGACGACGCACTGGTCCGTGTGCGGGCGGATGGCACGGGACTACCCGCGGGTGTCGGTGGAACCGGACCCCATCTACGTCCGGGACGGCCCCGTCGCCACCTCGGCCGGGGTCACCGCCGGGATCGACCTCGCGCTGGCGCTGGTCGAGGAGGACCTCGGGCGGGACGTGGCCCTGCTGGTCGCCCGGCACCTGGTGGTGTTCCTGCGCAGACCCGGGAACCAGGCGCAGTTCAGCGCCCAGCTGGCGGCGCAGACCGCGCGGCGGGAGCCGCTGCGGGACGTACAGCAGTGGATCACCGAGCACCCGGGCGGGGACCTGAGCGTGGAAGCCCTCGCGGCGAGGGCCGCGCTGTCGCCGCGGCACTTCGCGCGGGCCTTCCAGGCGGAGACGGGGGTGACGCCGGGGCGGTACGTCGAGCGGGTGCGGGTGGAACACGCGCGCAGGCTGCTGGAGGACAGCGGGGAGGGGGTCGCGCAGATCTCGCAGGCGTGCGGCTACGGGACGCCGGAGGCGCTGAGGCGGGCCTTCGTCAAAACCCTCGGCCAGTCCCCGGCCGAATACCGTCGCCGCTTCGGCCGCCCACCTTCCTGACGCGGCCCTCGCACCGCTCGGCCCTGGCGGGCCTCCCGGGCTTCGGCCCGCTGCGCCGGACTCCGTCCGTCGGCCTGCCGGGCGGGGCCACACGCCTCGGCTGGGGTCCGGCGGTCGCCTGCGGGTGGTGGGCCGCTGCGCGGAGCAGGTCCCCTACCCACCCTTCCACCGTTCCCCGGGCGCTGCCCGGACCCGCGCCTCAAACGCCGGCGGGGCTCACGAGACGGCGCTCCGCGCCCGCGCCTCAAACGCCGGCGGGGCTGGGGTGGGCGGGCGTTGCCCGGACGCGGGGCTCAAGCTCCCCCAGCTACCGCTGGGGAGGTGCCCCCAGGCGGGGCTGGGTTGTGCGGGCTCTCCTCGGGCCCGGGCCTCAAGCTTCCTCAGCTATCGCTGGGCGCAGCCACACTCAGCCTCGCCGGCGTTTGAGGCGCGGGGGTCCGGGGGCTGGCCCCCGGGACGCGGTCCGCAGGCGGGCGATCCGCGCCGGAAAAACCAGCCTCGCCGGCGTTTGAGGCGCGGGGTCCGGGCAGCGCCCGGGGAACGGTGGAAGGGCGGGTAGGGGACAGCACCGCGCAGCGGAACGCCCGCGGGGCTGGATGCCCGGACCGACCAGATCAGACCACTCGGACAGGGCCGCCCGGCCATCGGGCAGGCCAGGACACTCAACCGCTCCGGAGGAGCCATGCAGATCGCCGTACTGCTCTACGACCGTTTCACCGCACTCGACGCCATCGGCCCCTACGAGACCCTCAGCCGCCTCCCTGACGCCGAGACCCTCTTCGTGGCCGAGCGCCCCGGGCCCGTGCGGACCGACAACGGGGCGCTCGGGCTCGTCGCAGACAAGGGGCTCGAGGACGTGACGCGCCCGGACATCGTCATCGTGCCCGGCGGACCGTACCCCGAGGTGGAGATGGAGAACCCCGCCGTACTCGACTGGCTCCGCGCCGTCGACGCCACGACCACCTGGACCACCTCCGTCTGCACCGGCTCGCTCCTGCTCGCCGCCGCCGGGCTGCTCGACGGGCGGCGGGCGACCAGCCACTGGCTCTACCTCGACCGGCTGCGCCCCTTCGGCGTCGAGCCCACCGGCGAACGGGTGGTCTTCGACGGCAAGTACGTCACCGCCGCCGGGGTGTCCTCCGGCATCGACATGGGGCTCGGCCTGCTCGGCCGGATCGCCGGGGACACGTACGCGCAGACCGTGCAGCTGATGTGCGAGTACGACCCCCAGCCGCCCTACGACGCCGGCTCGCCGGCCAAGGCCCCGGCCGAGATCGTCGCCCGGCTGCGCGCCGCTAATCCGCTGACGGCCAGCTGAAGGCCGGAGCCCGCCGCTCCAGGAACGCGGCGACACCCTCCGCGGTGTCGCCGCTCGCGGCGGCCTCGGCCGTCCAGTACGCGTCCCGGTCCAGGCGGCCGTCCGTGAACTCCTTCGCGGCGGCCTGCGTCAGCCGCGAGCGGGTGGTCAGGATCCGGGTGAACCGGGCCACCCGCTCCTCCAGTTGCCCCGCCGGCAGCAGCTCGTTCAGGAACCCGGCTCGCAGGGCCGTGTCCGCGTCGATCAACTCCGCGGAGAACAGCAGGTACTTGGCCCACGCCGGCCCGACCACCGAGGCCAGCCGCCGGGTGGAGGACGCCGGGTAGACGATGCCCAGCCTGGCCGGGGTCACCCCGAAGGACGCGCCCTCCTCCGCGAACCGCAGATCGCACGCCGCCGCCAGCTGGCTGCCGCCGCCCACGCAGAAACCCCGGATCGCCGCCACCGTCGGCTTCGGGAAGGCCGCCAGGGCCTCCTCCGCCGCCACCGCCAGGGCCTGCGGGTCCTCCTTGCCGGTGAGCGAGGAGATGTCGGCCCCCGCGCAGAAGGTCGGGCCGGCCCCGGTCAGCACCAGCACCCGGACGGCCGCATCCTCCGCGAGGAGCGCCAGCAGTTCCGGCAGGGCCCGCCACATCGAGGCGGTCATGGCGTTCCGCTTGGCGGGATGCGAGATGACGACGGTGGCCACCCCGTCGGCGACCGTGTGGTGGAGGGCTGCGTCCATGCGCCAGATGCTATCCCGGGCCGCCGATCCTATGATCAAGGGGAGTCCGACCCCGGGGGGCCGCGAGGAGGTGGCACGTCCATGGGCGCCGACCGCAGCGACCCCCGGCCGCAGCAGCAGTCGCAGCAGCAGTCGCACAAGCAGGAGAAGAAGAAGCTGAGCCGCAGCTTCGGGCTGCTGGCCCTGCTCGGGGTGGTCCTCGTACTGGCCGGGCTGGTGGGCCTGGTCTATACGGGCGTGGCCACCCTGACCTCGATGTTCCTCTTCGGCTGGCTGCTGCTCATCGGCGGCGCGGTCGGCCTCGCGCAGGCCGTGCAGTCGCGCGGGAGCAACTACTTCTGGCTGGCCGTCATCGTCGCCGCGGTCAACCTGGCCGCGGGTTTCGTGATCCTGCGGCGCCCCGAGGCGAGCGCCGAGGCCCTGACCATGTTCGCGGCCCTGCTGTTCCTCACCGGCGGGGTGTTCCGCCTCGCGGGCGCCCTGGTGGTGCGCGGCGCCAACTTCGGGATCTCGCTGGTCCAGGGCGCCTTCGGCCTCCTGCTGGGCATCCTGATCCTCTCCAGCTGGCCCGGCAGCAGCCTGTACGTGATCGGAACCTTCTTCTCGCTCGCCCTGCTGTTCGACGGGCTCAGCCTGGTGGCCCTGGGCATGGGTGCCCGGCGGATCCTCGGGCTGGTCAGGGAGGATGACGGGGCGGCCGGTCCGGACGCGGCGGACGGGGCGGACGGGGCGCCGACGGCGGCCGAGAAGAGGACCGCACCGGATCAGGAACAGACCAACAACTGACTCTGTCATACGCCAGTGGTCAGAAAGCGTCCGATTGACGCTGACTTCTGGTCAGCGGCGCGGTCCGGACCAGGCTGTTCCCCACTCTTGAAACGTGGAGACGATCGAGCGCGAAGACGGGGGCCGGAAGATGAACGACAGCGGGAGCGTCCCGCCAGCCAGGGGAGGTGAGGTGCCGGCTCCGGCCGACCCCCTCGCTTACGAGGGCGTGTGGCGCTTCACCGCGCCCGCGGTAGAAGAATCCGTTCCGCAGGCCCGCCGCGCGGTCCGCGACCTGCTCGGCCGCCAGGGGGTGCCGGCCCAGCAGGACCTGGTGTACTCCCTGCTGCTGATCGTCTCCGAACTGGTGACGAACTCGGTCCGGCACGCGGCGCTGCTCTCCCCGGAGGTGGCCGTCGAGGTGGCGGTGGGCCGGCAGTGGGTACGGGTGGCCGTCGAGGACAACCACCCGTACCGGCCCAAGGCCCTGGAGGCCGACTTCGGCCAGACCGGCGGCCGGGGCCTGCTGCTGGTCCGGGAGATCACCCTGGAGGCCGGCGGGGTGTGCGACGTCGAGCACACCTCGACGGGCGGCAAGGTGATCTGGGCGGCGCTCCCGCTCACCGCCCCGGCCCCGGCCCCGTCCCCGAGGGGCTGAAGCACCCGCCGCCCGTGACCACCCGCCCGCACCTGAACGGCGTACCGGCTACCAGCCGGCCGCGTCGCCGGTCAGCTCGCGGATCGCGGGCCGGGCCGCGTCCAGCACCGTCATGAACCAGGCGGAGAACGGCACCTCCGCGTGCCGCTTCGCCAGTTCCTCGGGCGTGACGTAGGCGGTGTCGCCGACCTCCTCCGGATCCGGCTTCAGCGCGGTCTGGGCCAGTCCCACGAACAGGTGGTTGTACTCCTGCTCCACCAGCCCGGACGCGGGGTCCGGGTGGTTGTAGCGGACCGTCCCCGCCTCCGCGAGCAGCGAGGGCGAGAGCCCGAGCTCCTCATGGGTGCGCCGGGCCGCCGCCGCGAACGGCGACTCCCCGGGGTAGGGGTGACCGCAACAGGTGTTCGACCAGACGCCGGGGGAGTGGTACTTCCCGAGAGCGCGCTGCTGGATCAGCAGCCGGCCCTGCTCGTCGAAGAGGAACACCGAGAACGCCCGGTGCAACAGGCCGGGCGCCTGATGTGCGGAGAGCTTCTCCGCCGTGCCGATGGTGTTGCCGGACTCGTCGACCAGTTCGAGCATGATCGATTCTTGAGCTCCGGTGCCGGCGGACGCGCTGCTGGTGGCGTCGGTGGCTGGTGTGGTCGGCATACCCATCCTTCGCTTCGGACTTCGGCCTTCAGTCTGCCGTACAAAAGAGGCTTGTCCCCACTTCGGTCATCCGCGCATGTCCGCCCCCCGCCGCGTGATAAGCCGGGTGATAAGCCGGGTAAAAACGGCGAGGGGCGGATGTTCAGCTACGGCATCAGATCCCGAAGGGGACCGAATACCTGATCGTGCCCGCCGGCACCGGAAGGGAACCGTCCAGCACCAGGGCCATCATCGCCTCGTCGGGCACCTCGAAGGGCGCCCGGATCCCGAAGCGCGAAGCGGGCACGAACCCGAAGCGCGGGTAGTAGGCGGGATGCCCCAGGACCAGCACCAACGCCTCCCCCCGCTCCCGCGCCGCCGCGAGCAGCGCCCGTACGACGGCACTGCCGGCGCCCGAGCGCTGCACCGCCGGAGCGGCGGCCACCGGCGCGAGGGCCAGCGCGGGTACGCCGTCCACCTCGCACCGGGTCAGCAGGGCGTGCGCGGCCACCGACCCGTCCGGGCCCTCGGCCACGTACGAGAGCCCCGGCAGCCAGGACCCGTCGGCGCGCAGGGCGTCCACGAGATCAGCCTCCAGCGGGGTCTCGAAGGCCGCCAGGTTGACGGCCCGCACGGCCGTCGCGTCGGCCGCCGTCTCCGGCCGTGCCCGCCAGGGGCCCCCGTCCCCGGCGGTCACCGGGGCCAGCACGAAGCCCGTGTACCCGTACTCGTGCCCGTGCCGCTCCCGTACGGCGAGCTCCTCGCGTACGGAGGCCAGCGCGGCCGCCTCCGACGCGGTGGCGGCCGACGCCGCCCGGACCCGCTCGCCGAGCGGACCGTAGTACTCGGCCCAGTCGGAGTCGGGCTGGAGCCGGGTACCCAGCACCCGGTACCCGGCGGCCTGGACGGCCGCGAGGTTGCGGGCGGTGGAGCGCAGCGGGTACTGCGGGTCCCAGAAGGCCCGCGCCCCGGCCGAGGGTTCCTCGGCCGTCCACTCGCACTCGCTCAGCACGAGCCGGCCGCCGGGCGCCAGCAGGCGCTTCCACTCGGTGAGCGCCCGGTCGAAACCGATGACATAAGCAGAACCCTCCGCCCACACGAGGTCGAAGGAGCCGTCCGCGAACTCCTCGGACGGGAGCGCGCCGATGTCCGCGCGCACGGCACGGACCCGGCCGCTCAGCCCGCGGGCTCCGGCGGCCGTGCGCAGCTCGTCGAGGAAGGGCTCGTAGAGGTCGACGGCGGTCACCTCGGCGAGGCCCGCCCCGCCCGCCTCGGCGCCGAGCAGCAGGGCGCTGCGGCCCGGACCGCAGCCCAGGTCGAGGACGCGCGGCCGCTCGGGCAGCGGTCCGCACAGGGAGAGCAGGTGTCGGGTGGAGGCGTCGGAACCGGGGGACTGCCGGGGCAGGCCGCGGTGCAGCTCCATGAAGGCGGCGACGAAGCCCTCGGAGGCACTGATGGAAACGGAGGAAGTGGTGTTGTCGGTCAACGTGAACCCTTGAACGGGGGCTCCGGCCGACGAGGCCTTACCGGTGTGGGATCAGGCCCGGCCGGACGCCCGGAAGGAAACGGGGATGTACCGGAGTTCGCTGCGCATGGCCGCGACCACTGCGACGGTCATCAACCCACCTCTTTCTCGTTCCGGGGCCGTTTCGGCTCTCCAGCGCGCCAGGTGATTCCCGTGCGCGCGGCGTCCACCCTAACATCCAGGCGCAAACAGGCCTGAATCGGCCTGAACAGCTGATGAATGCGGGCTTCCATTCATCCGATAGCCTCTGCCGACAGCCCTGCCGACGTGCTGCCGCCGCCCCCACCGGGCGCCCGCCCGTCGGGAACGTCCGTCGCAAGGAGTGAGTTCGTCTGTCGACCGTCATCCTCACCGGCCCGCCGGTACCCGGATCACCTCTCGAGGACGAGCTCCGGTCGCTCGGGTTCGACGTCCGCCCGGTCACCGGTCCCGAAGGCACCGTCACGGCGCTGGCCGGCGTACCGGCCGACGAGCGGGTCGCCGTCGTCGACAGCGCCTTCGTCGGGCACCCGCACGCGCTGCGCCTGGCGCTGACCGACCCGCGCTTCGACGCCTGCGCCGTGACCGGCGCCCTCGCCGTCCAGGCCGGGGCCCGCGCCGCCCTCGACCGGGCCGCGGCCCTCGCCCCGGAGGGCACCGGCCCGTACGCGGACCGGCTCGCCGCCGCCGTGGAGGCCGCCGGGACCACCGTCCAGCGGCCCGACCTGGGCTCCCTGGTCGCCGCCGTACCGGCGGGCGGGGCGGAGCGGGCCGAGGCCGTCGCCGCCGTCGCCGCCGTGGACGACGAGGCCGTGCGCCTGCGGACCGCGGTGAAGTCCCGGGACGGCTTCTTCACCACCTTCTTCATCAGCCCGTACTCGCGCTACATCGCCCGCTGGTGCGCGCGCCGCGGCCTGACCCCGAACCAGGTCACCACCGCCTCCCTGCTCACCGCCCTGATCGCGGCCGGCTGCGCCGCCACGGGCGAGCGCTGGGGCTACGTCACGGCCGGCGTGCTCCTCCTCGTCTCCTTCGTCCTGGACTGCACCGACGGGCAGCTCGCCCGCTACTCGCTCCAGTACTCGACGATGGGCGCCTGGCTGGACGCGACCTTCGACCGGGCGAAGGAGTACTCCTTCTACGCGGGCCTCGCGCTCGGCGCGGCCAGGAACGGCGACGACGTATGGGCCCTCGCGCTCGGCGCGATGATCCTGATGACCTGCCGGCACGTGGTGGACTTCTCGTTCAACGAGGCCAACCACGACGCCACCGCCGCCGGCAAGTCCGTCACCGGGAGTCCGACGGCCGCCCTGTCCGACAAGCTCGACAGCGTCGGCTGGACGGTCTGGGTCCGCCGGATGATCATCCTGCCGATCGGCGAGCGCTGGGCCATGATCGCGGTCCTGACCGCCGTGACCAGCCCGCGGACCGTCTTCTACGCCCTGCTCGCCGGCTGCGCCTTCGGCGCCCTCTACACCACCGCCGGCCGGGTCCTGCGCTCCGTGACCCGCAAGGCGACCCGTACCGACCGGGCCGCCCGGGCCCTGGCGGACCTCACGGACACGGGGCCGCTCGCCTCGGTGCTGAACCGGGGGCACGTCCGGCGGCGGCCCTCCGGGGTCTCGCTCGGGATGGCGCTGGTCGGATCGGTGCTGATGGCCGGCGCGGCCGCGAACAACGGGTTCGGCGTCGGCTGGCTGATCGCGACCGCGCTGCTCTACGTCATCGCCGCGGCGGAGGCCGTCTCCCACGCCCTCAAGGGCCCCCTCGACTGGCTGATCCCGCCGCTCTTCCGGTTCGCCGAATATGTGACGATCCTCGCCCTCGCCGCCAAGGCGGACGTCCCCGGGGCGCTTCCGGCGGCATTCGGACTGGTCGCGGCGGTCGCCTACCATCACTACGACACCGTCTACCGCATCCGCGGTGGTTCGGGCGCCCCGCCGCGGTGGCTGGTGTGGACGCTCGGCGGTCACGAGGGCCGGGTCCTGCTGACCGTGGTCCTGGCCACCGTGCTCGCCCGTGACGTGTTCCCCGTCGCGCTCACGGCCATGGCCGTGTTCGTGGCACTCGTGGTGCTCGTGGAGAGCATCCGTTTCTGGGTCTCCTCCGGGGCACCCGCCGTACATGACGAAGGAGAACCAGCATGATCGGCCTTGTCCTCGCTGCCGGTGCCGGACGCCGCCTGCGTCCCTACACCGACACCCTGCCCAAGGCCCTCGTGCCCGTCGGTCCCGAGGGCCGGGAGGACAGCCTCACCGTCCTCGACCTGACCCTGGGCAACTTCGCCGAGGTCGGCCTCACCGAGGTCGCGATCGTCGTCGGCTACCGCAAGGAAGCCGTCTACGAGCGCCGGGAGGCCCTGGAGGCCAAGTACGGCGTCAAGATCACGCTGATCGACAACGACAAGGCCGAGGAGTGGAACAACGCCTACTCCCTGTGGTGCGCGCGTGACGTCCTCAAGCAGGGTGTGATCCTCGCCAACGGCGACACCGTCCACCCGGTCTCCGTCGAGAAGACCCTCCTCGCCGCCCGCGGCAACGGCCAGAAGATCATCCTCGCCCTCGACACGGTCAAGCACCTGGCCGACGAGGAGATGAAGGTCATCACGGCTGACGGCCAGGGAGTCCGGAAGATCACCAAGCTGATGGACCCGGCCACCGCGACCGGCGAGTACATCGGTGTCACCCTCATCGAGCCCGAGGCCGCCGAGCAGCTCGCCGAGGCTCTGAAGACCACCTTCGAGCGCGACCCCGACCTCTACTACGAGGACGGCTACCAGCAGCTCGTCGACGACGGCTTCACCATCGACGTCGCCCCCATCGGCGACGTCAAGTGGGTCGAGATCGACAACCACGACGACCTCGCCAAGGGCCGGACGATCGCATGCCAGTACTGACGCGGCTGATCCCCTCGCCGGTCGTCGTCGACATCAGCTGCGGGGCGATGGACAAGCTGGAGGGCATTCTCGCCGACCAGCGGATCTCCGCGTCCGGCCGGCTCGCGATCGCGATCAGCGGGGGCTCCGGACAGGCGCTGCGCGCCCGTCTGGAGCCGGCCCTGCCGCACGCCGACTGGTACCCGGTCGTCGACGGCACCATCGACTCGGCGGTCAAGCTGGCCGACGACATAAAGGGCCGCCGCTACGACGCCGTCGTGGGGCTGGGCGGCGGGAAGATCATCGACGTGGCGAAGTACGCCGCGGCGCGGGTCGGCCTGCCCATGGTGGCCATCGCCACCAACCTCTCCCACGACGGCATCTGCTCCCCGGTGTCCATCCTGGACAACGACAACGGCCGTGGCTCCTACGGCGTCCCCACGCCGATCGCCATGGTGATCGACCTCGACGTGATCCGCGAGGCGCCCACCCGCTTCATCCGCGCCGGCATCGGCGACGTGATCTCCAACATCTCGGCCATCGCCGACTGGGAGCTCTCGCACCGCGTCACCGGCGAGTCCGTGGACGGCCTGGCCGCCGCCATGGCCCGTACCGCAGGCGAGTCCGTACTGCGCCACCCCGGCGGATGCGGCGACGACGAGTTCCTCACCGTGCTCTCCGAGGCCCTCGTGCTCTCCGGCATCGCCATGTCGATCAGCGGGGACAGCCGGCCCTCCTCCGGGGCCTGCCACGAGATCAGCCACGCCTTCGACCTGCTCTACCCGGGGCGCTCCGCGCTCCACGGCGAGCAGGTCGGCATCGGCGCCGCCTTCGCCATGCACCTGCGCGGGGCCGCCGAGCAGTCCGGCCTGTTCACGGAGGTCCTGCGCCGCCACGGCCTGCCCGTACTGCCCGAGGAGATCGGGTTCAGCGTGGACGAGTTCGTCACCGCGGTCGAGTACGCCCCCCAGACCCGCCCGGGACGCTTCACGATCCTGGAGCACCTCAACCTGCCCGCAGCCGAGATCAGGGACGCTTACGCCGACTATGCCCAGACCATCCGTAGCTGAACTCCGGCCCGTCGTTCACCCGCCGGGCGTCAAGGACCGGCGCAGTGGCGAGCACTGGGGCGGCCGCCTGTACATGCGCGAGATCTCGCTGCGCATCACCCGGCTCCTGGTCACCACCAAGGTCACGCCCAACCAGCTGACCTACGTGATGACCCTCGCCGGCGTCCTCGCCGCTCCGGCCCTGCTGGTGCCCGGGGTGCTCGGCGCCGTCCTCGGCGTGGTCGCGGTCCAGCTCTACCTGCTGCTCGACTGCGTCGACGGCGAGGTCGCGCGCTGGAAGAAGCAGTTCTCCCTGTCCGGGGTCTACCTGGACCGGGTCGGCGCCTACCTGTGCGACGCGGCCGTCCTGGTCGGATTCGGCCTGCGCGCCGCCGACCTGTGGGGCAGCGGGCGCGTCGACTGGCTGTGGGCCTTCCTCGGCACCCTCGCCGCCCTCGGCGCGATCCTGATCAAGGCCGAGACCGACCTGGTCGGCGTTGCCCGCCACCAGGCCGGGAAGCCGGTGGTCAAGGACGCGGCGGCCGAGCCGCGCTCGTCCGGCATGGCGCTGGCCCGCCGGGCCGCCGCCGCGCTCAAGTTCCACCGCCTGGTCCTCGGCATCGAGGCCTCCCTGCTGATCCTGGTCCTGGCCATCGCCGACCAGGTCCGGGGCGACCTGTACTTCTCCCGGCTGGGCGTCGCCGTGCTCGCCGGCATCGCCCTGCTGCAGACCGTGCTGCACCTGGTGTCGATCCTGGCCTCCAGCAGGCTCAAGTGACGGGCCCGATGCGGCTGGGCGCCGTGATCATCACCATGGGCAACCGCCCCGACGAGCTGAAGGCGCTCCTCGACTCGGTGGCCCGGCAGGAGGGCGATCCCGTCGAGGTGGTCGTCGTCGGCCAGGGCGTGAAGGTCACCGGGCTCCCGGAGGGCGTGCGCACCGTCGAGCTGCCCGAGAACCTGGGCATCCCGGGCGGGCGCAACGTCGGCATCGAGGCCTTCGGCCCCGGCGGCGGCGAGGTGGACGCCCTGCTCTTCCTCGACGACGACGGGCTGCTGGAGCGCACCGACACCGCCGAGCTGTGCCGGCAGGCCTTCGCCGAGGACCCGGAGCTGGGCATCGTCAGCTTCCGGATCGCCGACCCGCAGACCGGCGAGACCCAGCGCCGCCACGTGCCCCGGCTGCGCGCCTCGGACCCGATGCGCTCCTCCCGCGTGACCACCTTCCTGGGCGGCGCCAACGCCGTCCGCACGAAGGTGTTCGAGCAGGTCGGAACGCTGCCCGGGGAGTTCTTCTACGCCCACGAGGAGACCGACCTGGCCTGGCGGGCGCTCGACGCCGGGTGGCTGATCGACTACCGGGCGGACATGGTGCTGCTGCACCCGACGACCGCTCCCTCCCGCCACGCGGTGTACCACCGTATGGTGGCCCGTAACCGGGTGTGGCTCGCCCGCCGCAACCTGCCCGCCCCGCTGGTCCCGGTCTACCTGGGCGTCTGGCTCGCGCTGACGCTCGTACGCAGGCCCTCGGTGCCGGCGCTCAAGGCCTGGTTCGGCGGGTTCAAGGAGGGCTGGACCACCCCCTGCGGCCCCCGGCGCCCGATGAGGTGGCGTACGGTCTGGCGGCTGACGCGGCTGGGCCGACCGCCCGTCATCTGACAAGCTCGCGTCTGGGACCATGAACCCCATCAAGGGTCCGGCGCTCCAGCCCCGAAAAGTCCCTCCTGCCGCATCTTGAAGACGGAAAGTTTCAACTTGTGAGTGACACAACCCACGACGGCGCCCTCGCCACGAGCAAGCCGCCGTCCGACGACGCGGGGCTCAGCCCCGCGGAGCTCGCCAGGAAGTACGGCCTGTCCGTCAGCGGCGCGCGGCCCAGCCTCGGCGGATACGTGCGGCAGCTCTGGGGGCGGCGCCACTTCATCATGGCCTTCTCCCGGGCCAAGCTGGTGGCGCAGTACAGCCAGGCCAAGCTCGGCCAGATCTGGCAGGTGGCGACCCCCCTGCTCAACGCTCTGGTCTACTACCTGATCTTCGGCCTGATCCTGAACGCGGGCCGGGGCATGGAGAAGGGGGTGTACATCCCCTTCCTGGTGATGGGTATCTTCGTCTTCACCTTCACCCAGAACTCGCTGATGGCGGGCGTCCGGGCGATCCCCACCAACCTCGGGCTGGTCCGCGCGCTGCACTTCCCGCGCGCCTCGCTGCCGATCTCCTTCTCGATGCAGCAGCTCCAGCAGCTGATGTACTCGATGATCGTCGTGCTCGTCGTCGCCGTCGCCTTCGGGAACTACCCGCGGCTGTCGTGGCTGCTGGTGATCCCGGCGCTGGTCCTGCAGTTCGTCTTCAACACCGGCCTCGCCCTGGTCTTCGCGCGGATGGGGTCCAAGACCCCCGACCTCGCGCAGCTGATGCCCTTCCTCACGCGCACGTGGATGTACGCCTCGGGCGTCATGTTCTCGATCAGTGAGATGCTGAAGGACAAGCCGGCGTGGATCGCGGACGTGCTCCAGTGGAACCCCGCCGCGATCTACATGGACCTGGTCCGCTTCGCCCTGATCGACGGCTACGGCCGGGAGAACCTCCCGCCGCACGTCTGGGCCTTCGCGACCGGCTGGGCCGTCCTGATCGGCCTCGGCGGCTTCGTGTACTTCTGGAAGGCTGAGGAGCGTTACGGCCGTGGCTGACAACACCCAGGGGCGCGTCCCCACCGTGATCGCGGACGAGGTGCACATCGTGTACCGCGTCAACACCGGCAGCTCCGGCAAGGGCAGTGCCACCGCCGCGCTGAGCAAGATACTCCGCAGGGGCAAGGGCGACGCCCCGGGCGTCCGCCGGGTCCACGCCGTACGGGGCGTCTCCTTCACGGCGTACCGCGGCGAGGCCATCGGCCTCATCGGCTCCAACGGCTCCGGCAAGTCGACCCTGCTGCGCGCCATCGCGGGCCTGCTGCCCTGCGAGTCCGGCAAGGTCTACACCGACGGCCAGCCCTCGCTGCTGGGCGTCAACGCCGCACTGATGAACGACCTCACCGGCGAGCGCAACGTCGTCCTGGGCGGTCTCGCGATGGGCATGACCCGCGAGCAGATCAAGGAGCGCTACCAGGACATCGTCGACTTCTCGGGGATCAACGAGAAGGGCGACTTCATCTCCCTGCCGATGCGCACCTACTCCTCCGGCATGGCCGCGCGCCTGCGCTTCTCGATCGCCGCCGCCAAGGACCACGACGTCCTGATGATCGACGAGGCGCTCGCCACCGGTGACCGCAGCTTCCAGGTGCGTTCCGAGAACCGCATCCGCGAGCTGCGGGAGAAGGCCGGCACGGTCTTCCTGGTGAGCCACAACAACAAGTCCATCCGCGACACCTGCGACCGGGTGCTGTGGCTGGAAAAGGGCGAACTCCTGATGGACGGGCCCACCGAGGAAGTGGTCTCGGCGTACGAGAAGGCCAGCGGCCACTGACCCGCTGGTCCCCCGCCGCTCCCGGCCCCGCAGGCCCCTGCCGCTCCCCGCGGCGGGGGCCTCGGCATGGGCGGCCGACATTCCGGGGCGCGGGGGCACCCGATAGGCCCCCGTGGCGTTGTACAGCGTAAGCTGGACCAGTTCTCAATCGCGCCAAGAGGGGACGATTCCCCGCAGCCGGATCTCCGGGGATACCCCCGGGTAAGGTCCGGCGGCGTGTCCGAAATGGGATGACTTGGGTCGGCAGTGTAGAACGGGAGACGTGACGGCAATGGCTACGGGAATTCTCCGGCCCCCAGGCACAGTGGCCGTCCCCGCCCCGGGCGGCGGGCGGTGACCCCCGGGCACGGCATCCGTCCCGCCCCGGGCCCGGCCCCCGAAGGCACCTCCGACCTGCTCCACGCGCGGGCCACCCTCGGCAAGGCCGCGGCGGAGAACTTCCCCGTCGCCCCCGCCTTCCTCCCGCGCGCCTGGCGCGAGGGCCTCATGGCCGTCTACGGCTACGCCCGCCTGGTCGACGACATCGGCGACGGCGACCTCGCCCCCGGTGGCCGCGACGCCGTCCTCCTCGGCCTCGACCCGGCCGCCGTCGACGACCCGCTCGCCATGCTCGACGCCTTCGAGGCCGACCTGCTGCGCGTCTTCGGCGGCTCCGACGGCCCCCCGTGCCACCCCCTGCTGCTGGCCCTGCGCCCCGTCGTACGCGACCACGGCCTCAGCCCCGAGCCCTTCCTCGGGCTCATCGAGGCCAACCGCCAGGACCAGCGGGTCACGCGCTACGAGACGTACGGGGAGCTCCTCGACTACTGCGAGCTCTCCGCCAACACCGTCGGCCGCCTCGTGCTCTCCCTCACCGGCACCAGCACCCCCGAGCGGATCCGCCGCTCCGACGCGATCTGCACCGCCCTGCAGATCGCCGAGCACCTCCAGGACGTCACCGAGGACCTCGGCCGCGACCGGATCTACCTCCCGGCCGAGGACATGCGCCGCTTCCACGTCGCCGAGGCCGATCTCAAGGCCCCGTCCGCCGGAGCGTCCGTACGCGCCCTGATCGCCTTCGAGGCCGACCGCACGCGCGGGCTCCTGAATGAAGGAACCCCGCTCGTGGGTAGCGTCCACGGCAGGCTGCGGCTGTTGCTCGCGGGATTCGTGGGAGGGGGGCGAGCCGCCCTGCGAGCGATCTCGGCCGCCGGCTTCGACGTGCTGCCCGGCCCGCCCAAGCCCACCCGGAGCCTCCTGCTCCGCGAGGTGGCCGCCGTCCTGCGCACAGCGCCGAGAAAGGGGTGAGCCCGAACGTGGAGGGCCCCACACACGCGTCAGCACCGTCCGGCCAGGTCCTCGCGGCCTACAGCTACTGCGAGGCCGTCACCGGCACCCAGGCGCGCAACTTCGCCTACGGCATCCGGCTGCTGCCCACCGACAAGCGGCAGGCGATGTCCGCGCTGTACGCCTTCTCGCGGCGCGTCGACGACATCGGCGACGGCACCCTCGCGCCCGGGGCCAAACTGGCCCGGCTGGAGGAGACCCGCGCCCTGCTCGGCCGGATCCGGGCCGGGGAGATCGAGGAGGACGACACCGACCCGGTCGCCGTCGCCCTCGCCCACGCCTCGCGCCGCTTCCCGATCCCGCTCGGCGGCCTCGACGAACTCATCGACGGCGTCCTGATGGACGTGCGCGGCGAGGAGTACGAGACCTGGGACGACCTCAAGGCCTACTGCCGCTGCGTGGCCGGCGCCATCGGGCGGCTCTCGCTCGGCGTGTTCGGCACGGTGGGCCCGGCGGACCGCGCCGACGAGTACGCCGACACCCTGGGCCTGGCCCTGCAACTCACCAACATCCTGCGCGACGTCCGCGAGGACGCCGGCAACGGGCGCACCTACCTGCCCGCCGAGGACCTCGCCAAGTTCGGCTGCTCCGAAGGCTTCCAGGGCGACCGGGCCCCCGCCGGCGCCGACTTCGCCGGGCTCGTGCACCACGAAGTCCGGCGCGCGCGGGCCCTGTTCGTCGAGGGCTACCGGCTGCTGCCGATGCTCGACCGGCGCAGCGGCGCCTGCGTGGCCGCCATGGCCGGCATCTACCGGCGCCTCCTGGACCGCATCGAGCGCGAACCCGAGGCGGTGCTGCGCGGGCGCGTCTCGCTGCCGACGCACGAGAAGGCGTACGTGGCCGTGCGCGGCCTGTCCGGCCTCGACGCCCGCACCGTCTCCCGCCGCAGCACCCGGAGGCGGCCCTGATGCGCCCCACGGCGCCCCCCGCCCCGGCCGGGCCGCACCGCCCGGCCGCCGGCCGGCAGCCCGCCGCCGGGCCCGGCGGCGCGTCCCCGGACGGGTGCGTCGGCGGCATCCCCGGCCGGGCGCGCTTCGCCCCGGCGGGGCACCGCCGGGTGGCTTCCCGCTCCGGCCGGTCCGCAGGGCCCGGCCCGGTGTGGCCGTGCCGGCCGGGCGCCGGCCGGCAGCCCGGCGACGCGGCCCCGGGCGGGCACGCCGGGGCCGTCCCCGGCCGCGGGGGCCTCGCCCCGGTCCGCACGCGCGCCGCGCGGGCAACCATGCAGGCCGGGGCCGCGTCTGTCCGGGAGGGCTGCGCAGCCCCGGCACCATCCGGCCCGGCGGGCCGCACCACCTCGGAGGCCTCATGAGCGGCAGCGACCAGCGCGCCGTCGTCGTCGGCGGCGGACTCGCCGGAGTCACCGCCGCGCTCGAACTCGCCGACGCCGGACTGCGGGTCACCCTGCTGGAAGGGCGCCCCCGGCTCGGCGGGCTGGCCTTCTCCTTCAAGCGCGGCGACCTGACCGTCGACAACGGCCAGCACGTCTACCTGCGCTGCTGCACCGCCTACCGCTGGTTCCTCGACCGGGTCGACGGCGCCGCCCTGGCCCCGCTCCAGGACCGGCTCGACGTACCCGTCCTCGACGTGGCCCGCCCCGGCCGGCCCCGCCTCGGCCGGCTGCGCCGCAGCGCCCTGCCCGTACCCCTGCACCTGGCCGCCTCCCTGGCCACCTACCCGCACCTCTCCCTCGCCGAGCGGGCCGCCGTCGGCCGCGCCGCCCTCGCGCTGCGCCGCCTCGACCCCGCCGACCCGGCGCTCGACGGCCTCGACTTCGCCACCTGGCTCGCCCGCTACGGCCAGTCCCCGCGCACCGTCGAGGCCCTCTGGGACCTCGTCGGCATCGCCACCCTCAACGCCACCGCCGACCAGTCCTCCCTCGGCCTGGCCGCCATGGTCTTCAAGACCGGCCTGCTCTCCGAGAACGGCGCCGCCGACATCGGCTGGGCCAGGGTCCCGCTCGGAGACCTCCACGACACCCTCGCCCGCAAGGCCCTCGACGCCGCCGGCGTACGGACCGAGCTGCGCACCCGGGTCACCGCCGTCTCCCGTACCGCGGAGGGCGGCTGGCAGGTCGACACCGAGGGCGAGTCCTTCGACGCGGGCACCGTCGTGTTCGCCGTCCCGCAGCGCGAGGCGCACGGCCTGCTGCCCGCCGGAGCGCTGGCCGACCCGGACAAGCTCCTCGACATCGCCACCGCCCCCATCCTCAACGTCCACGTGGTGTACGACCGCAAGGTCCTCAAGCAGCCCTTCTTCGCCGCACTCGGCACCCCCGTCCAGTGGGTCTTCGACCGCACCGACGCCTCCGGACTCACCGACGGGGGCCAGTACCTGGCCCTGTCCCAGTCGGTCGCCCAGGACGACATCGACGAGCCCGTCTCGGTCCTGCGCGCCAAGTACCTGCCCGAGCTGGAACGGCTCCTGCCGGCCGCGCGCGGCGCGAAGGTACGGGACTTCTTCGTCACCCGCGAACGGACCGCCACCTTCGCCCCCACCCCCGGCGTCGGCCGGCTGCGCCCGGGCCACCGGACCGACACGCCGGGGCTCTACCTCGCCGGTGCGTGGACCGCCACCGGCTGGCCCGCGACCATGGAGAGCGCCGTCCGCAGCGGCCTCGGCGCGGCCCACGCCGCGCTCGCCGCTCTCGGCCGCCCCCGCGAACACCCCCTGCAGGAGGCGGTATGAGCATCACGACCACCAGCACAGCACGTACAGGAACCAGAGGAGAGCCAGTGAACCCGGGGAACCCGGCTGTCGAGAACACGGATGCCGGCACGGGCGCGGCCGGAGGGGGAGTGGAGAAGGCCGACACCCTCGCCCTCCTGGAACGCGGCCGCACGCTGTCGACGCCCGTGCTCCGCGCGGCGGTGAGCCGGCTCGCGGCGCCCATGGACACCGTCGCCGCCTACCACTTCGGCTGGATCGACGCCCAGGGCAACCCGGCGGACGGCGACGGCGGCAAGGCCGTGCGCCCCGCCCTCGCGCTGCTCTCCGCCGAGGCGGCCGGCGTCGCCGCCGAGATCGGCATCCCCGGAGCCGTCGCGGTCGAGCTCGTCCACAACTTCTCCCTGCTGCACGACGACCTGATGGACGGCGACGAGCAGCGCCGCCACCGCGACACGGTGTGGAAGGTGCACGGGCCCGCCCTCGCCATCCTGGTCGGCGACGCCCTCTTCGCCCTCGCCAACGAGGTGCTGCTGGAACTGGGCACCGTCGAGGCCGGCCGCGCGACCCGCCGCCTGACCACCGCCAGCCGCAAGCTCATCGACGGCCAGGCCCAGGACATCTCGTACGAGCACCGCGAGCGCGTCAGCGTCGAGGAGTGCCTCGAGATGGAGGGCAACAAGACCGGAGCCCTGCTCGCGTGCGCGGTGTCGATCGGCGCCGTGCTCGGCGGCGCGGACGACCGTACGGCCGACAAGCTGGAGGAGTACGGCTACCACCTCGGCCTCGCCTTCCAGGCCGTCGACGACCTCCTCGGCATCTGGGGCGACCCGGAGTCCACGGGCAAGCAGACCTGGAGCGACCTGCGCCAGCGCAAGAAGTCCCTGCCCGTCGTCGCGGCCCTCGCGGCGGGCGGACCCGCATGTGAGGAGCTCGCGAGGCTGCTGGCGGCCGACGCCAAGAGCAACGACCTGGAGAACTTCTCCGAGGAGGAGTTCGCCCACCGCGCCGCGCTCATCGAGGCCGCCGGCGGCCGCCAGTGGACCGCCGACGAGGCGCGCCGCCAGCACGCGGTGGCGATCCGCGCGCTGGACGAAGTGGACATGCCGCAGCGGGTGCGGGAGCAGCTCGTGGCCCTCGCCGACTTCGTCGTCGTGCGCAAGAGGTGATCACCGCCGGATTTTGGATATGAATCGCGAGTCGCCGGCCGGCGGCGCCAGCTGCTGAGGCGCCCCGGCCGACGGCAGACCCCAGCACGGCAGAGGAACACTGTTCGAAGGGGAAGCCATGACAGCGACGACCGACGGCGGCGGTGCAATGGCCGGCGGCGCGGATCCGGAACACGACGGTACGACGGCCACGGCGGCCGCCCCGGCGGCGGGACCGCCCGGCCTGCGGCGGGACGTCCAGGAGGCCACCGACCGGGCCGTGGGCGAACTGCTGGCCCGCCAGGACCCGGTGGGCTGGTGGAAGGGCGACCTGGAGACCAACGTCACCATGGACGCCGAGGACCTGCTGCTGCGGCAGTTCCTCGGCATCCGGGACGAGGCCGTCACCCACGCCACCGCCCTGTTCATCCGGGGCGAGCAGCAGGCCGACGGCACCTGGGCCACCTTCCACGGCGGACCGCCCGTACTCTCCGCCACCATCGAGGCGTACGTCGCCCTGCGCCTGGCCGGGGACCCGCCCGACGCCCCGCACATGGCCCGCGCCTCGGCCTGGATCCGGGCCCACGGGGGGATCGCCTCCGCCCGGGTGTTCACCCGGATCTGGCTGGCGCTCTTCGGCTGGTGGAGCTGGGACCACCTGCCCGAACTGCCGCCCGAGCTGGTCTTCCTGCCGCCCTGGGTGCCGCTCAACATCTACGACTTCGGCTGCTGGGCCCGCCAGACGATCGTCCCGCTCACCATCGTCTCCGCACTGCGGCCGGTCCGCCCCGCACCCTTCGCCCTCGACGAGCTGCACACCGACGCGCGCGACCCGGACCCGGCCAAGCCACCCGCCCCGCTGGCCAGTTGGGACGGGGCCTTCCAGCGGATGGACAAGGCCCTGCACCTCTACCGGCGCATCGCCCCGCGCCGGCTGCGCAAGGCGGCCATGGACTCCGCCGCCCGCTGGATCATCGAGCGCCAGGAGAACGACGGCTGCTGGGGCGGGATCCAGCCCCCCGCCGTGTACTCCGTGATCGCCCTCCACCTGCTCGGCTACGACCTCGAGCACCCGGTGATGCGGGCCGGGCTGGACTCCCTCGACCGCTTCGCGGTGTGGCGCGAGGACGGCGCCCGGATGGTCGAGGCCTGCCAGTCCCCGGTCTGGGACACCTGCCTCGCCGCCATCGCCCTCGCCGACGCGGGAGTCCGCCCCGACCACCCGGCCCTGGTCAGGGCCGCGGACTGGATGCTCGGCGAGGAGATCCGTCGCCCCGGGGACTGGGCCGTGCGCCGGCCCGGACTCGCCCCCGGCGGCTGGGCCTTCGAGTTCCACAACGACAACTACCCCGACATCGACGACACCGCCGAGGTGGTCCTGGCACTGCGCCGGATCAGGCACCCCGAACCGGCGAAGGTCGAGGCGGCCATCGCCCGCGGGGTCTCCTGGAACCTCGGCATGCAGTCGAGGAACGGCGCCTGGGGCGCCTTCGACGCCGACAACACCAGCCCCTTCCCCAACCGGCTGCCCTTCTGCGACTTCGGCGAGGTCATCGACCCGCCCTCGGCCGACGTCACCGCCCACGTGGTGGAGATGCTCGCGGCGGAGGGCAGGGCCGCCGACCCCCGCACCCGGCGGGGCCTCGCCTGGCTCCTCGCCGAACAGGAGCCGGAGGGGCCCTGGTTCGGCCGCTGGGGCACCAACTACGTCTACGGGACGGGCTCGGTGGTGCCGGCCCTCACCGCCGCCGGGATCGCCCCCTCGCACCCCGCGGTCCGGCGGGCCGTGCGCTGGCTGGAATCCGTACAGAACGAGGACGGCGGATGGGGCGAGGACCAGCGCTCCTACCAGGACCGCTCCTGGGCCGGGAAGGGCGCCTCGACCGCCTCCCAGACCGCCTGGGCGCTGATGGCTCTGCTGTCGGCGGGGGAGCGTGCGGGCAAGGCCGTCGAGCGGGGCCTGGCGTACCTGGTGGAGACCCAGTGCCCCGACGGGACCTGGGACGAGCCGCACTTCACCGGCACCGGATTCCCCTGGGACTTCTCCATCAACTACCACCTCTACCGGCAGGTGTTCCCGCTCACCGCCCTCGGCCGCTACCTCCACGGAGAACCCTTCGGCCCGGAGCGGCAGCACGCCTCAGCGGCCGGGGAGGCATGATGCCCGCCAGAGCGGAGCCCCCGCCGCTGCTGGTCGCCTGCGCCCTGCGCATCGAGCGGGCGGCCCTGCGCGGCGCGGCCCGGGGCGGGCCCGGGGCCGGCGCCCTGCTGCGTACCGGCATGGGCCCCCGCGCCGCCGAGCGGGCCGTCGCCCGCGCCCTGGAGAGGCCCGGGATGGGGCGGGCGGCCGTCCTCGCGACCGGGTTCTGCGCCGGCCTCGTCCCCGGCATGCACCCCGGCGACCTGGTCGTCGCCGAGGAGACCCGGGACCCCCGCGGGGTGGTCACCTGCACCGGCACCGCCCTGCTCGCCGAGGCACTGGCCCGCGCCGTTCCCGGCCGGACCGTGCACACCGGCGCACTGACCGGATCCGACCACGTCGTCCGGGGCCAGGAGCGCGCGCAGCTGCGCGCCACCGGCGCCGTCGCGGTCGACATGGAGTCCGCGGCCACCTTGTGGGCCGCCGCCGCGCCGGGGCGTCCGGTTGCGGCCGTCCGGGTGATCGTGGACGCTCCGGAGCACGAGCTCGTCCGTATCGGCACGGTTCGCGGTGGAATATCTGCCTTCCGTGTACTGCGTGCCGTACTACCCGCGTTTTATGAATGGCACCGTTCGTTGCTGCTTCCCAGGAGGTGAAACCAGATGGCCATGCCCTTGCGACAGTCCATCAGGGTCGGGACCTATCTTCTCGAACAGAAGCTCCGCAAGCGTGAGAAGTTCCCGCTGATCGTCGAGCTGGAGCCGCTCTACGCCTGCAACCTGGCGTGTGAAGGCTGCGGGAAGATCCAGCACCCGGCCGGGGTGCTCAAGCAGCGCATGCCCGTCGCCCAGGCGGTCGGCGCCGTGCTGGAGTCCGGCGCGCCGATGGTCTCCATCGCGGGCGGCGAGCCCCTGATGCACCCGCAGATCCACGAGATCGTGCGGCAGCTGGTGGCGAAGCGGAAATACGTCTTCCTCTGCACCAACGCCATGCTGCTCCGCAAGAAGATCGAGAAGTTCACCCCGTCGCCCTACTTCGCCTTCGCCGTCCACATCGACGGACTGCGTGAACGCCACGACGAATCGGTGGCCAAGGAAGGCGTCTTCGACGAGGCGGTCGCGGCCATCAAGGAGGCGAAGAGCCGCGGATTCCGGGTGACCACCAACTCCACCTTCTTCAACACCGACACCCCGCAGACGATCATCGAGGTACTGAACTTCCTCAATGACGACCTCCAGGTAGACGAGATGATGATCTCGCCCGCCTACGCCTACGAAAAGGCACCCGACCAGGAGCACTTCCTGGGCGTCGAACAGACCCGGGAACTCTTCAAGAAGGCCTTCGCCGGAGGAAACCGCCGCCGCTGGCGGCTCAACCACTCCCCGCTCTTCCTCGACTTCCTGGAGGGCAAGGCCGATTTCCCCTGCACCGCCTGGGCCATTCCGAATTACTCGCTCTTCGGCTGGCAGCGCCCCTGCTACCTGATGAGCGACGGCTACGTGCCCACCTACCGGGAACTGATCAACGACACCGACTGGAGCAAGTACGGCCGCGGGAAGGACCCGCGCTGCGCGAACTGCATGGCGCACTGCGGCTACGAGCCCACCGCCGTCCTCGCCACCATGGGCTCCCTCAAGGAGTCCCTGCGCGCCGCCCGCGAGACCATCGCCGGCAACCGGGACGCGTCGGCATGACGACCGGACAGGGCGGGGGCGGGGGCGGGGGCGGGAGCGGACAGGGCGGGCCGAAGGGCTTCGACCTCGCCGCGCTCCTGGCCGAGCGCGGCGGGGAACGCTACGAGCTGCACGCCCGCCACCTCAACCACCAGCTGCCCCGCATGCTGCACACCATCGGCTTCGACAAGGTCTACGAGCGGGCCGAGGGTGCCCACTTCTGGGACGCCGAGGGCAACGACTACCTGGACATGCTGGCCGGGTTCGGAGTGATGGGCCTGGGCCGGCACCACCCGGTGGTACGCCAGGCCCTGCACGACGTCCTGGACGCCCAGCTCGCCGACCTGACCCGCTTCGACTGCCAGCCGCTGCCCGGGCTGCTGGCCGAGAAGCTGCTCTCGTACAGCCCCCACCTGGACCGGGTCTTCTTCGGCAACAGCGGCACCGAGGCGGTGGAGACCGCCCTGAAGTTCGCCCGGTACGCGACCGGGCGGCCCAGGATCCTCTACTGCGACCACGCCTTCCACGGGCTGACCACGGGCTCGCTGTCGGTCAACGGCGAAGGCGGCTTCCGCGACGGCTTCGCCCCGCTGCTCCCCGACACGAAGATCGTGCTCGGGGACCTGGCCGCGCTCGAGCGCGAACTGCGGCGCGGGGACGTGGCCGCCTTCGTGGTCGAACCCGTCCAGGGCAAGGGGGTGCTCGCCCCACCGCCCGGGTTCCTGCGCGCCGCGCAGGAGCTCCTGCACCGGCACAAGGCGCTCCTGATCGCCGACGAGGTGCAGACCGGCCTCGGACGGACCGGCACCTTCTACGCGTACCAGCACGAGCCGGGCGTGGAGCCGGACCTGGTGTGCGTGGCCAAGGCCCTCTCCGGCGGCTACGTGCCGGTCGGCGCGACCCTGGGCAAGGACTGGATCTTCCAGAAGGTCTACTCGTCCATGGACCGGGTGCTGGTGCACTCCGCCAGCTTCGGTTCCAACGCCCAGGCGATGGCGGCCGGGCTGGCGGTGCTGTCGGTCATGGAGGACGAGCAGCTGGTGGCCAACGCCCGTGCCATGGGCGACCTGCTGCGCGGGCGGCTCGCGGCGCTCGTGGACGAGTACGAACTGCTCCACGAGGTGCGCGGGCGCGGGCTGATGATCGGCATCGAGTTCGGCAGGCCCTCCTCCCTGGCCCTGCGCAGCCGGTGGACCGTGCTCCAGGCGGCCCGCAAGGGGCTGTTCGCCCAGATGGTCGTGGTGCCGCTGCTGAGCAAGCACCGGATCCTCACCCAGGTCTCCGGGGACCACCTGGAGGTCATCAAGCTCATCCCGCCGCTCGTCGTGGACGAGGCGGACGTGGAGCGCTTCGTCGCGGCCTTCCGGGAGGTCATGGACGAGGCGCACGGCGGGGGCGCGCTGATGTGGGACTTCGGCCGGACGCTGGTGAAGCAGGCGGTCGGCAACCGCTGAGCCGGGGGCCGGAGGGGGCCCGTCCCCCTCCGGCCGCCGTCCCCTGCGGCCCCTGCGGCCCCTGCGGTCAGTCCAGGAGCCGCTCCCGCAGCCGGTCCAGCACCTCGGGGGCGAGCCCGAGCCCCTCGGCGAGGTATGCGTCCACTCCGCCCCACTGCTCGTCGATGGTCTCGAAGGCCGCGAGCAGGTACCCGGAGCGGGCGTCGAACAGGGGCGCCAGCAGCTCCATCACCTCGGGGGAGCGGGCCTCGGGCGCCTCGCTGCCGCGGCGCACCCGGTAGCGGTTGTGCGGGGCGTTCGACTCCAGGTAGTCCGCCACGATCGCCTCGCGCTCGACGCCGAGGGCGAGCAGCGTCACGGCGATCGACAGCCCCGCCCGGTCCTTGCCCGCCGCGCAGTGCATGAGCGCCGGCACGCTGTCCCGCGCGAGCGCGTGCACGACCCGGCTGTGCTCGGCGGTGCGGGTACGGATCATGGCGCGGTACGAGTTCGCCATGCGGGCGGCCGCCTTGCCCTCGCCCAGGACGGCGCGGAGCTGGTCGAGGTCGCCGTCGCGGACCATCGTCCAGAACTCCCGGCCGTCGGCCGGATCCGTCAGCGGGATGTTCACGTTGAGGACACCCGGCAGTTCGACGTCGGCCCCCTCCAGGGCCTGGTCGGCTCCGTTGCGGAAGTCGAAGACGGTGTGCAGGCCCAGCGAGGCGAGGAACTCTGCGTCGGTTTCGGTGGCATGCGCGAGATGTCCGCTTCGAAACAGTCGTCCCGGCCTGACCCTTCGTCCGTCCGTGGTCGGCAGCCCGCCCACGTCACGGAAGTTGCGCACTCCGGAGAGCTCCGGCCCCGGTTCGGGGCGGGCCGGAAGGGGCTGGGGTATCTGCTGGGTCACGTGTACTCCTCCGCGTGGTCCTGTGATGTCCGAATTGGTCCGGTTGGGAACAACTTGCCATAGGTGGAGGCGAGATCGGGCCGGGCCCCGTGAGCCAGATCATACGGTGACCGAGCGTGCCTGATCACGAGAACCGAATTCCCTTGTGGGGGCGGTTGTTGATGGGGTGGAATGGACACAGGGTGACCAGAATTCCATTGATCCCCCATATCTGCGATTCCGTCAGGGAATTCGTGGCTTGTTGCCCGACGCTCCACTCGATTACCTTCGCGATCGATCCGGGTGGACCGCCTAATCCTGCCGCCGCCCGGGAACCGCACCCGACCATCGACGCGCGCGGCAGGAGCGGGGGAACCACGTAAGCCGCTGCTTCCGGATCATTTCCGGCGCAGCTCGGGGTGAAGCCGCACTCGTGCTCCGCACGTACGGCCGGACATCTCCAGTCCGAACCCGACAGCTCACCTCGCAGGCGCCGGAGAGGAATTCGCCATGCCCGGAAAGGGTAAGCACCGCCGTCCGAAGTCCCGTTCGATATCCCGCGGCCTCGCCGTCGCCGGAACCGGCGGCGCTGCCCTCGCGCTGCCGCTGATGGGCGCCGCCGGCGCCCAGGCCGCCCCGGCCGCCGCCCCGGCCAAGGCCGCACCCGCGCAGACCGGGCAGGCCCCCGAGGCCGCCCCGGCCGCCACCCCCGAGGCCGCGCCGACCCTCTACACGGTGGTGCCGGGCGACCACCTCTCGAAGATCGCCGCCGAGCGCCACCTCTCCGGCGGCTGGGAGCAGCTGTACGCCGACAACCGCGAGGCCGTCGGCGAGAACCCCTCCCTCATCCACCCGGGCCTGAAGCTGACGCTCGGCGGCGGCCAGGGCGGGGCGCCCGCCCCGAAGGCTCCTGCGGCCGCGCCCGAGGAATCCTCGAGCGACGCTCCGGCCGGCGGCGAGGACGCGGCCGACGAGGCGCCGTCCGCGAAGGGCTCCGGCAAGGGCACCGGCACGGGCACCGGCAAGGGCTCCGGCACCGAGGCCGGCGGCTCGGCCGCGCAGGGCTCCTCCGCCCCGGCCAAGGGCCAGAAGGCCGCCGCGCCCGCCGCGCCCGCCACCACTTCCGGGTTCACGGCCCCCGTCGGCGGCGGGGTCTCCACCCAGTACCGGGTGAGCGGTGCCATGTGGTCCTCCGGTTACCACACCGGCGTCGACTTCATCGCGAGCACCGGCACCACCATCAAGGCCGTCGGCGCGGGCACCGTGGTTTCCGCAGGCTGGGGCGGCGCGTACGGCAACGAGGTCGTCATCAAGCACGCCGACGGCAAGTACTCCCAGTACGGCCACCTCTCCCAGCTGTCCGTCTCGGTCGGCCAGAGCGTGACCGGCGGCCAGCGCATCGGCCTCTCCGGCGCGACCGGCAACGTGACCGGCCCGCACCTCCACTTCGAGATCCGCACGGGCCCGTCCTACGGCTCGGACATCGACCCGCTGGCCTACCTCCGCTCCAAGGGCGTGAGCATCTGACGGCACCCGCCGTCGGCACGGTGACACGCGTGGGGCCGGGACCCGAGGGGGGTCCCGGCCCCACGTGTACTTATTCCTTATCCCCCGCGTGGTATAGATCACGGTCCGTCAACCCCTCATTACGTTGGCGTAGGTTGGTTGCCAAGGTGAAGGATGTTGTCCCGTGGCAGCGACGAAGACGACACTCAAGACCATCGGCTCGTACGCGGCGATCGGGGACAGCTTCACCGAGGGTGTGGGGGACCCGGGACCCGGGGATTCGTATCTCGGCTGGGCGGACCGGCTCGCCGTACTCCTGGCCGATCAGCGCGAAGAACACGACTTCCGGTACGCGAATCTGGCGGTACGGGGCAAAGTGCTCGACCAGATCGTGGCCGAGCAGGTGCCGAGAGCCAAGGACCTCGCCCCCGACCTGGTCAGCTTCTGCGCGGGCGGCAACGACATCATCCGTCCCGGCAGCGACCCGGACGACGTGGCGGAGCGGTTCGAGGCGGCCGTGGCCGACCTCACCAGCTCCGTCGGCCTCGTGATGATCACCACCGGCTTCGACACCCGGGGCGTGCCGGTCCTCAAGCACCTGCGGGGCAAGGTGGCGACGTACAGCGCGCACGTCCGCGCCATCGCCGACCGGTACGACTGTCCCGTGCTCGACCTCTGGTCGCTCAAGTCCGTGCAGGACCGGCGGGCCTGGGACGGCGACCGGCTCCACCTCTCGCCCGAGGGACACACCCGCGTCGCCCTGCGCGCCGCGCAGGTCCTGGGCTACGAGGTGCCGGCCGACCCGGACCAGCCCTGGCCGCCCGTCCCGCCGCGCGGATCGGTGGACGTCACCCGGGACAACATCCAGTGGGCGCGCGAACACCTCGCGCCCTGGATCGGCCGGCGGCTGCGCGGGGAGTCCTCCGGCGACCACGTCGAGGCCAAGCGCCCGGACCTGCTGCCGCTGTAGCCGTCACGCGGGGGAGGGGACGCCGCGCGGTCGGGCGACCGGTCCGGCGAGCGGTCGGGAGAGCGGTCCGCCGAGCGGGACTTCGCGCGGCGGAATCCTCAGGGGGTGGTGTGCGTTGGGATGGTCGTAGACGCACGACCGTCCCACCCCATCCGCACCTTCCAGGAGGCGCCTTGACCGGCTCCCTTCCCCTGCGTCCCCGGCTGCGCGCCCTGCGGCCCGAAGCCTTCGGCGCGGATCCGTCCGGCGCACGGCTGGAGCGGATCCTGCGCTCGCCGAACTTCGCCGACGGCGTCTTCCAGAACCCAGTGGGGGCCCGGACCAGGCCTTCCGGGTCGATGGCGGAGTTCGCCAAGATCTACTTCCACAAGGAACAGCGGGCCCGGCGCAACCCCGGCGCGCCGATCCCCGTGCACCCGACCACCCTCGCCGACCTGGCCAAGCCCCCCGCCGGCGGGCTGCGCCTGACCTGGATGGGCCACTCCAGCGTGCTCGCGGAGATCGACGGCCGCCGGGTGCTCTTCGACCCGGTGTGGGGCGAGCGGTGTTCCCCCTTCCCCTTCGCCGGCCCCAAGCGGCTCCACCCGGTCCCGGTCCCGCTGGCCTCGCTGGGAGACGTGGACGTCGTCGTCATCTCCCACGACCACTACGACCACCTCGACCTCCCCACCATCAAGGCCCTGGCCGGCACGGACACGGTCTTCGCCGTCCCGCTCGGCGTGGGCGCCCACCTCGAGCGCTGGGGGGTCTCCCCGCACCGGCTGCGCGAGCTGGACTGGAACGAGGCCACCGAGGTCGCAGGGCTCACGCTGACGGCCACCCCCGCCCGCCACTTCTGCGGACGCGGCCTGCGCAACCAGCAGTTCACCCTGTGGGCCTCCTGGGTCGTGACGGGCGAGGAGCACCGGATCTTCCACAGCGGGGACACCGGCTACTTCCCGGGCTTCAAGGAGATCGGCGCCACGCACGGGCCCTTCGACGCCACGATGATCCAGATCGGCGCCTACTCCGAGTACTGGCCCGACATCCACATGACCCCCGAGGAGGGCATGCGGGCCCACCTCGACCTCCAGGGCGGGGCCCCGCTCGGCACGATGCTGCCGATCCACTGGGGCACCTTCAACCTGGCGCTGCACCCTTGGGACGAGCCCGGCGAGGGCACCGTCGCCGCCGCCGGGGCGGCCGGTGCCGCCGTCGCCCTGCCGATCCCGGGCCAGCCCTTCGAACCCGGCGCGGCCGACGCGCCGGCCGAGGCGTGGTGGCGGCCCTTCGTGGCGGCCGGCCCGGCCCCGGCCGCGGTCGCCCCGGCGCCGGCGGGCCCGGCCCGGCCGGCCGGCGCCCCCGCCGCGGCCCCGGCCCCGGCCGCGGGGCGGGAGGAGCCGGAGGCGGTGGGCTCGTAGGCCCGTCCGGCCTGCTCGTGCGGCCGGGAGCGTGTACGCCCCCGGCCGCACGGGCGTACGCGCTCCCGGCGCATTCGGGCGGCCGTACGAGCGCTCCATCGGGAGCGGGAAGCACCCCGGTGAAGTTCCCCAACTGGGCAACAGCTGCGGGAGCGTGCGGTCTAGCGTGGGTATCCGGTGATCAACACCGGGCCCCGCGACACGGTGGGGGCCGGGCCCCACGTACCGAGGACGCCGATGTCCGGACTCCGCGCCGCCCGCCACTCCCCGTCGAGACACGCCGTCACGGGCCCCGGCCGGCAGATACGCCCCCAGCTGGTCCGCACCGCCCTGCTGCCCACGCTCGCCGCCGGGCTCAGCGGCACCGCCGCGGTGATCTTCACCCTGCACCTCGGCGGCGGCGCCGGGGAGCGGGACGCCCGGCTGTGGCCGGTGCTCGCGGGCTGCGCCCTGCTCGCCGTCGGCGCGCTCGCCGCCGCCCTGCTCGGGGCCCAGCGCGCCGCCAAGGCCGTCCGGGACCGCTGCGAGGCGCTGCGCCGCTCCAGCATGCGCGGGCGCCAGGAGCTGCGTACGGCCGCCGAGCGGCTCGAACGCGGGGAGAACCCGGCCCGCCCCGTGCGCGGGGGCCAGACCGGCCCGCCGCCCGACGGGGACCAGGCCGGGGTGGACGAGTTCTGGCTGCTCGCGCAGGAGCTGCGCGGCGCCCGCGAGCAGGCGCAGACCACCCTCGTACGGCTGGCCCTGCGGGCCGCGCCGAGCGACAGCGACCGCAAGGTGGAGGTCTTCGTCAACCTCGCGCGCCGGCTTCAGTCGCTCGTGCACCGCGAGATCTCGCTGCTCGACGGGCTCGAGGACACGGTCGAGGACCCGGACCTGCTGAAGGAGCTCTTCCACGTCGACCACCTCGCCACCCGGATCCGCCGGCACGCCGAGAACCTCGCCGTGCTCGGCGGGGCCGCCTCCCGGCGCCAGTGGACCCGGCCCATCGACCTGAGCGAGGTGCTGCGGTCCTCGGTGGCCGAGGTCGAGCAGTACACGCGGGTCAAGGTGGTGCCCCCGGCCGGCGGCACCGTCCGCGGCCATGCCGTCGCCGACGTGGTGCACCTGCTGGCGGAACTCGTGGAGAACGCCACCGTGTTCTCCGCCCCCGACACGGACGTGGTGGTGCGGGCCGAGCGGGTCACCGCCGGGATCGCGGTCGAGGTGGAGGACCGCGGGCTGGGCATGCCGGCGGAGGAGCAGCATCGGATGAACACCCTGCTGGGCGACCCCGACCAGGTCAGCGTCCGCCACCTGCTTGCCGACGGGCGGATCGGCCTGTTCGTGGTCTCGGCGCTGGCCCGGCGGCACGGGATCGCCGTCGAGCTGAAGTCGAACATCTACGGCGGGGTGCTCGCCGTGCTCGTGCTGCCCCAGGGGCTGCTGGGCGCGGAGGCGCCGAACGCCGCCGACGCGGCGGGCGGTTCGCGGGCCACGTCGTGGGGCACCGTCTCCTGGCCCGACACCCACCGCACGCCCCCGCCTCCCCAGGCCCCCGCACCCCGGCTCCCGTCCCCGGCGCCCGTCCCGGTCCAGCCCCCGGCCCCGGAGCCCGTCCCGGTCCAGCCCCTGGCGCCCGTCGCGGTCCAGCCCCCGGCCCCGATGCCCGTCCCGGTCCAGTCCCCGGCCCCCGTCCCGACCCAGGCCCCGACCCCGACCCCGACCCCGACCCCGACCCAGGCCCCGACCCCGGCCCCGGCACCGGATCCGGCCTGGGCCCCGACCCCGACCCCGACCCCGGCCTGGGGCCGGACTACGGCGCTGGGCGGCCCCCTCCCCGACGCCGGGCAGGTCGCGGACCCGGGCCGGGGCCGGGCCCCGGACACGGCCCGGCTCCCGGACTCGGGACCGGAGCTGGATCTGGTCGGGGTCCCGGGGCTCGAGCCGGCCCGGGCCTGGGACCGGGGTCCGGCCCCGGAAGCCGGGCGGGCCGTAGACCCGTTCCGGCCGGCGGACCCGGTTCCGGGCGGGCCCTGGTCCCCGGCCCGGCCCCCCGCCCCGGCGCCGCAGGGGGCTCCCGACCTGGTGCCCGCCCCGGCGCCGCTGCCGCGGCGCGTACCGCACCAGGCCCCCGCCCCCGCCCCGGCCCCGGACGGCGACGCGGCCCGGCCGCCCCTGCCCCGGCGCCGGGCCCAGCAGCACCTCGCGCCCCAGCTGCGCGAAACCCCCGCCCCCCGGCGGGCCGACGCAACCGAACAGCCCGTGCACGACCCCGGCCTGATGGCGGCCTTCCAGCGGGGCTTCGGCCTCGCGCAGTCGGAGCAGCAGGCATGAACCCCAGCAAGGAGCACACCCCCATGGCCGGCGAACTGGCGACGAAGACAGGCAGCCTCTCCGATCTCGACTGGCTGCTCAGCGGCCTGGTCCAGCGGGTGCCGTACACGCGCAGCGCGGTACTGCTCACCGCCGACGGACTCGTCACTTGCGTACACGGCCTGGACTCCGACAGCGCCGACCACATGGCCGCCCTGGCCTCCGGCCTGTACTCCCTGGGACGCAGCGCCGGAGCCCGCTTCGGGGACGGGGCGGAGGTCCGGCAGGTGGTGGTGGAGCTCGACACGGCGCTCGTCTTCGTCTCCGCGGCCGGCTCCGGCACTTGCCTGGCGGTGCTCGCGGACCGGGAGGCCGACGCCGGCGTGCTCGGCTACGAGATGGCGATGCTGGTCAAGAGCGTACGGCCGTACCTGGCGGCCCCGCCGCGCCGGCCCGTCGCCGACGCGGAGCGATGAGGGCCTGGGCGAGGGGGGCCCACGGTTTCCCCGCGGCGCGGGACACACCCTGGCTGGACGATTCGGCGGGCCGGGTGATGCGCCCGTACACGGCGAGCGGCGGCCGGACCCGTCCGGCCGTCGCGCTCGACCTGCTCTCCCTGATGACCGCGACCGGCGTCCGCCCGAGGGTGTCGCTCGGCGCCGAGCACACCCTCGCGCTGCGGATCTGCGCCGGCGCGGCGGCGGTGACGGTGGCCGAGGTGGCCGGGCAGCTGCGGCTCCCGGCCGTGGTGGTGAAGGTGCTGTTGTCCGATCTGATGGAGTACGGGGCCGTCATGGCGCAGGCGCCGCGGTTCCCGGGCGGCGGCTCGTTCGCCGCCGACGACCAGTCCCTGCTACGGGCGGTGCTCGATGGCCTACGTCGACGGCTGTGAGGCCCCGGTCCTGCCCGCGACCCTGAAGATCCTGGTCGCGGGCGGGTTCGGGGCGGGGAAGACCACCTTCGTGGGCGCGGTCAGCGAGATCGAGCCGCTGTGCACGGAGGAACTGCTGAGCGGGCTGAGCGAGAGCGCCGACCCGCTCGACGGGGTGGAGGCGAAGACCGCGACGACGGTCGCGCTGGACTTCGGGCGGATCACCCTGGACGACCGGCACGTCCTGTACCTCTTCGGCACGCCCGGGCAGGAGCGCTTCTGGTTCCTGTGGGAGGAGCTGTGCGCGGGCGCGCTCGGGGCGGTGGTCCTCGCCGACACCCGGCGCCTGGCCGACTGCTTCCCCGCCGTGGACTTCTTCGAGCGGCGCGGGATCGGCTTCGTCGTCGCCGTCAACGAGTTCGAAGGCGGCCACCGCTACACGTCGCGGGAGGTCCGGGAGGCCGTGGGCCTGGGCCCGGACGTGCCCGTCGTACGGTGCGACGCGCGGCTGACGGGTTCCGGTACGGGAACCCTGGCGGCCCTCGTCCACCACCTGCTGTCCACGGCCCAGCAAGCCCAGCAAGCCCACTCGGATCCGGGGGAACCGCCATGACCTACTACGAATCGACCGGCCACCTGCTGCTCACCCCGGTGGACCGGGAGGCGCCCGCACGTACCGTCCGGCTCCGCGAGATGGACCTGGGCGAGCGGGTGGACGCGGAGCTCGACGCCTTCGCCCACCGGGTCGCCCGGACGCTGGAGGCCCCGTACGCGGGCGTCAACTTCGTCGGTGAGGAACGGCAGTTCTTCGCCGGCCTGCACCACGGCCCGCAGGCCCCGGCGAGCGGCTACCCGGCCCGGGTACTGCCCCGGGACCACGGCTACTGCCCGCACGTGGTGGTGCGGCGGCGGGCCCTGGTGCTGGAGGACGTACGGGACTTCGCGCGCTTCGCGGGCAACGCGGTCGTGGACGAGAGCGGGGTGCGCTCGTACCTCGGGGCGCCCCTCACCGACCGGCGGGGCATCGTACTGGGCACCGTGTGCGCGGTGGACGTGGTGCCGAGGCGGTGGGGGACGCAGGGTCTGACGACCGTCAAGGCCCTCGCCGCCGAGCTGGTGGAGCTGCTGCACGGCCGCGAGGACCGCCGCGGCTGACCTTCCTAGCGCAGGAAGGCGGTGATCCGCTGCCGCAGCGAGGCCGGGTCCAGCCCGTGGGCGGCGGTGTGCTCGTCGATCGTGCCGTAGCGGCGGAGCTCGGCGCGCCCGACGCCGAGCGGCAGCACGCGGTGCGGGACCTCCATCAGGGCCTGCCCGGCGGCCGCCGCCGAGGTGCCGGCGAGGTACGGCTCGACCAGCACCACATCGGGGGCGGCCCGCCCCGCGGCGGCGCGCAGGGCCTCGTCGTCGAAGGGCCGCACGGTGGTGGCGTACAGGACGGTGACGTCGAGGCCCTCGGTCGCGTCGAGGACGTTGTCGAGCAGCGGGCCGACGGCGACCACCACACCCGCGCTCCCCTTCCGTACGGTCTGGAAGCGCAGGTCCTCGCGCGGGGGGCGGGGCGCGCTGTTGGACTGCTGGGAGAGCCGGACGTACACCCGGTCGTCCCCGGCGGCGTAGGCGTGGCGCAGCAGCGCCTCGGCCTCGTCGGGGTGGCCGGGCACGTGGACGGTCCAGCCGTCGAGGGTGTCGAGCAGCGCCACGTCTCCGGGTGCCATGTGGGTGAACCCGCCGGCCGGCCAGTCGTAGCTGGCGCTGGAACTGACCAGCACCCCGCCGGTGTCCTGGTGCCCGAAGTCCAGCTTGACCTGCTCGAACGCGCGCTCGACGAGGAAGCTGGCGAAGGTGTGCACCACGGGCCGCAGCCCCGTGAGGGCCAGCCCGCCGCCCACGCCGACGAGCAGCTGTTCCCGGATCCCGACGTTGATCACCCGGTCCGGATGCCGTTGCTGGGCGGGCCGGAACCCGTCCATGGTGATCTCGGCGAGCACGAGTGCCAGCCGGTGGTCCTCGTCGAGCGCGCGCGACGTGACCGAGATGAACCGCTCCCGCATGGTGTCCATGACGTCCATGACCTTCCCCCTCAGAACTTCTTCTCGACGCGGGCGACGACGGCGTGCGGCCGGCCCGGATGCGGTGTGGTGAAGGCGGCGTGCAGCGCCGCGTGGTCCCGGCCGTCCACGGTGACCGCGCTCCAGCCGGCCGCCTCGAAGCGGGAGGCGATCCCGCCGGGCCAGCCGTGGGTGGCGGAGTCGTTGTCGATCACCACGGTGTGCAGCGCCTCCAGCCCGGCCGAGCCGGCGTAGGCGATGGCCTCGTGGTTGCTGCCCTCGTCCAGCTCCGCGTCCCCGATCAGCACCCACACTGCCGCCTCGTCCAGCCCCTGCGCCCGCAGCCCGAGCGTGCTGCCGACGGCGAGCGGCAGCCCGTGCCCGAGCGAGCCGCTGCCGATCTCCACTCCGGGGATCAGGGTGCGGTCGGGGTGGTGGCCGAGCGGGGAGTCGTACGTACCGAAGCCGGGCAGCCAGTCGACGGGGAAGAACCCCTTGGCCGCGAGGACGGCGTAGTAGGCCATCGGCCCGTGCCCCTTGGACAGCAGGAACCGGTCCCGCCCGGGGTCCCCGGCACTCCCGGGCCCGACCCGCAGCACCCGGTCGTACAGCACCCAGAGCACGTCCAGCGTGGAGGTGGCGGCGGGCCCGTGCTTCTCGGCCCCGGTCATGAGCGCGATCAGCCGGTCCAGATCCTCGTGGCGGAAGCCTGCGTCCGCGGATACCTGTGTCATACAGGAACCATGCGACCTCAAGTGCGCTTGAGGTCAAGCGCCGCCGCCCCCGTACATCACATCCCGCCACCCCGCGAAAGGCGCGCGCGACCACCCCCGGAAGTGCGGTATTGTTCTCGTGCCGGTGAGGCCAGGGGAAACCCCAGGTCAGCGGGCATCGGGACGTGGCGCAGCTTGGTAGCGCACTTGACTGGGGGTCAAGGGGTCGCAGGTTCAAATCCTGTCGTCCCGACCATGCTTCATGCAGGTCGGAGGCCGTTCTCTCATCCACGAGAGGACGGCCTTTTCCGTGTCCGGAGTCCTGGTGGTCGCAGTGTGGTCGCACGCCCGCTTCGCGGTTGGTTGGCGGTGGGGTGGAAGCCGGGCGGGGCGGGGGAGCGGAGCCGGTTGAGGGCTTCGCGGAGGTGCTGGAGGTGGTCGCGTGGTGGTCGCAGCCACGCCGGCCGGTCCGTCCGGCGACCGGCCTTTTCGGCTTCGGTGAGTGCATGGTCGATGGTGTCGACGGCTTCGCGGGCGGCCTGCTGGGTGAGGTGGCTGTAGATGTTCGCGGTGGTCGAGAGGGTGGAGTGCCGCAAGGTCTTGGAGACCACGGTGAGCGGGACGCCGGCGGTGATGGTGATCGTGGCGGCCAGGTGCCGCAGGTCGTGAACGGTGATGCGGGGAACCCTGGCCTCGGCGGACAGCTTTCGGAGCCGGTCGAGCACGCCCTGAGGGCGGAGTGGCCGGCCGTCGGATCCGCAGAAGACGAGTCCGGCGAACCGATCGTAGGGATCGCCGCAGGAGAGGGCCGTTGCCCGGGACCGGTGGTGGAGTGCGGTGGCGACGCGGGGTGAGATGGCCACCCAGCCACGGCTCGATCGGGTCTTCGGGCTGGTGATGACGAGGTGGTTGTTGTCGATGGCGGAGAGCGTGCAACGTACATAGAGGACACGCTCGGCCAGGTGGACGTCATTCCAGTGCAGACCGAGCGCTTCTCCTTTGCGGAGGCCGGTGCCGATGAGGAACTCGAAGAGGTCGGCCATGTCGGGATCGACCTGGTGGCAGTGGTGGAGGAAGCGGACGGCCTCGTCGGCGGTCCAGATGCGCCGCTCTGGCGACGGTGGACGGTGAAGCGCCGGGGGGCTGGCGGGGTTGCGGGGGAGGCGGTGTTGGCGGAAGGCGTCGCCGAGGGCGCTGGAGAGGGTGGCCAGGCATCGGTAGAGGGTGGTCTGGCCGCGGCCGGCGGCGAGCTCACCGGTGACGAACGCGGCGATGTGACGGTGCCCGAGCTCGTCCAGCTTCAGGGTCCCGAAGACGGGGACGAGGTCGTTGTGGACGTAGTCCCGGTATCGCGCCATGGTGGTCGGCTTGAGCACGAGGGCCTTGGCGGCGAGCCAGGCGGTCAGGTAGTCCGCGACGCTCTGGTTCGGGTCGGCGTTGAACCCGCCGGCCTCGCCCTCCAGGAACCTCCGCAGCGCCCCCTTGGCCGCGTCGTGGCTGTCGAATCCGCCGCGGCGGACGGTCGTCCGTCGGTGGCGCGGTGCCGGGACGTCGACGGCGAAGGTCCACGTCCCGTGGTCACCATTGGTGAGCAGATGCGGGCAGTGCGCTCCGAGCTGGTGACGCAGTGTGTCGCGGCAGCCACACCTGCGGTAGATGCGGCCGCGGTCGCCGGTGGTACGCATAGGGATCGCCTCCAGGAGGCGGAGGGAAGGTCAACACCTCCAGTCTCGTGCGACCACATGCGACCACCACGATCCTCATACCGGCCGTGACCAGTGGGTTTCCCTTGTTCGTGCGCCAAGGGCAGCGCTTTGACCTAGCTACGCAGACACCCAGGAGATTCTTCGTCTGCTGGCGGCACAGACGCCGCACCACGGCTGCCGAGTAGCCGAGGGGGATCTCACCCCTCGGCTCTCACAGAACCGTGCGTAACAGTCGCCCGTTACACGGCTCTTGTCGTTCTGGTCATCAGACTGATACGGCACCCGTGGTCAGGCGCCATTGCGCGAACATGCGGGGGTATCGCTGGGCGATCTCCTGCATCTTCGCGATGGCCTTCCGCTGGGCCGCGAGCCGTTTGTACTTCTGGCGGATCCAGCGCACCAGGTAGGCGTTGATGCGCATCACGAAGGGGATCAGCTCCCACGGCCTGAAGCGGCTGTAGTAGTTGAGCCAGCCCGCCACCACAGGGTTGATCCTGCGGGCGAGCTCGTGGAAGGACAGTTCAGAGCGGGTGTGCAGGTGCCAGGACCGCAGCTCCCGCCCCATCTTTTTCAGGGCGTCCTTGCTGACCGCCGGGTCGAACGCCAGGAACAGGTTCCCGTGCCGACTCCGGTTCTTCCTGGCTCGGAACGTGTACCCGAGGAAGGTGAACGACGTGTGCTCGTAAGCGCCACGTCGGTGGCCGTCCTTGCAGTAGACAATCCGGGTCTTGTCCGGGTGCAGCTGCAACCCGACTTCGACCATCCTGTCCGTGAGCGCGGCCAGCACCTCGCGGGCCTGGCGCTCGGTGACGCAGTGCAGCACCGCGTCATCCGCATACCGTTCGAACCAGACGGACGGGAACTCCCGGTCCATCCAGGTGTCGGCTTCCACCCTCTGGTGTGTTTCCTGGCCAACACCGGCGAGGGCATGTCCGGGCGGCTGCGGCCCGGGAACGCCGGAGCCAACACCGCCGCCGATCACATTGCGGTGCTGGACGACGCGCTCGCGCAGATCCCCGACGCCCACCGGCACGGCACCGACATCCTGATCCGCACCGACAGCGCCGGATCCGCGAAAACCTTCCTCGCCCACGTCCGAGACGTGCGGATACGAGGAATCCACACCTTCTTCTCGGTCGGACACGCGGTCACCGAGCCGGTCCGCCGCGCGATCCGGGCCCTGCCCGAACAGGTCTGGCACCCCGCCCTGGATCAGGACGGAACACTGCGTGCCGGCGCCGAGGTCGCCGAGCTGACCGGCATGGTCGACCTTGCCGGCTATCCGGACGGCACCCGCATCATCGTGCGACGCGAGCGCCCGCACCCCGGCGCCCAACTGTCCCTGTTCGACCAGGACGAGGGCCTGCGGCACCAGGTCTTCCTCACCGACACGCCGTTCACCGGCGGGGGCTCCGCCCAGTTCCTGGAGGTCCGTCACCGCGGGCATGCCACGGTCGAGGACCACATCCGGTGCGGCAAGACCACCGGCTTCGGCCGCTTCCCCTCCCGCCACTTCCTGGTCAACGCCGCTTGGCTCGAACTCAGCCTCGCGGCGATCGACCTCCTCGCCTGGACCCGTGTCCTCCTGCTGGACGGCGACCTGGCCACCGCCGAACCCAAGAAACTGCGCTACCGAATCCTGCACGTCGCCGCCCGGATCACCCGCGGCGGCCGCCGCCTGCGCATGCGGATATCGGCGACCTGGCCGTGGAGACATGAACTTGCGGCCGTCCCCACTGGCGGCCACTTGATGGGGAGTCATGTGGCCGCCAAGCGGTTACGTTGGGTGACATGCACGGGAGGCGCGATAGGTCCGTCGGCAGCTCGCTCGGACCGGACCCCGCTGTGTCCGGAGCCGATGTGGGTGCTGAACACGCCCGGTCCAAGCAGCTGCCCCCCGTACTGGCCGCGTCGGGGTTTCGGCAAGTGGTCGCAGGTCAGACGCCCGCTCAAGCGGCCGCTCCGGAAGCCGTCCAGCGCCGCTAGCGCTCGTTGCAGAGAACGTTCGTGCACTGCAGCAGGTTGCCATTGCCGCTGGCCTTGTTCCCGCCGCCGTCGGTGACGCCCGGCACGGCCTCGATACCCAGGTCACCATTGCGGTTCGCGGTGTTCTTGGTAATGGTCGTCGCGGAACTGTCGACGTCGATGCCGTCATCTGCGTTCCCGCTCGACCGGTTCCTCTCGACGACGTTTTCTCGCTGGCCGGCCTCCACGAGGATCCCGTCGGGGTCGTTCCCAGTGAGCGTGTTCTGCGAGATCAGGTTGCGATCGGACGTGTTCGTCGGATCGTCGGGCTGCGCGAGGAGGTGGATCCCTCCTTCCGCGCCGTCGCCGTTACCGATGACTGAGTTCTGCGTGATCACGTTGTCGTCGCTGGCGGCGAGGTACACCCCGACGACTGTGTTGTTCCGCAGCGTGTTCTTCGTGACGCGGATGTGGGCGGTCCCAATGTCGAGGCCGATCCCAAAGGCGTTGCCGGTCACCGAGTTCTGGCTGACCACACTATGGTCGGACCCCTCGCGAAGGAGGACTCCATCCTCTCGGTTGTCGAACACCGAGCTCCGCTCGATCCGAGTGTGGGGGGAACGTTCGACGCCTGCGCCCGCTGCGTTGCCGAACAGCTCGCTCTGCGCGATCCGGACGCGGGAGGAATCTACGAGGGCGATCCCACTCTGGCCGTTGGCGGAGGATTTGGTCTTCGTGACCTGCGCCCGGGAGCCTCTCTCGAAGCTGATCCCGGCAGCACGGCTGGCGACGACAGAGCTGGTTTCGATCCGTACATCCACGGAGTCCAACACATTGATTCCTACATGACCGCTGTCTGACACTCTGAGATCGCGCAGGCGGTTGTCGGTTGCCTCCGCAATCAAGATACCGTCCGCGAACTCCCGGACAGAGCCGCCCTTGATCGAGATCCGGTCGTGGCCGAGGTTCTCGACCCCGGCCCCATCGCCCGCGCCGTCGATCGTGTGGCCGTTCAGATCGAGCGTGATGTCGTCTGCTCCGATGATGATCCCGCTGTGTGGGCAGTTGGTCAGGTCGTTGGTGAGCTTCGTGTCGGTCGTGATCGTCTCGCCGCAGCTGACATGAACGGGTTTTGGCTTTGCTGCCTGCGCGCCCGGAGTGAGCGCCAACGAGAGCGCCGACGAGACGCACAGAACGGTCAGCCACGTCACGCGACCCCGCACAGCGGTACCCGGCGCGACAAGGCTCAATCGGAAACGCTGCCAGAACATCGAGTGCTCCTTCTTTCGCGCCGAGAAGCACTCATCCGGTGCGATGGCGGTGGATCCAGCTGATCACTTCCTGCCAGTGTCGGCCTTCTGGCGTGGCCTAATGGAGTGAGACGCCTACGCCGATAATCCAGTCGGACAAACCTCACGACCAGCCGCCTCCGTAACCTCACCAGGCATCGTCACAGAACGTTCTGCTGGCCGCCCATGGGGATCACAACTGGCCGCCAGTGGGACGATGCATCTGGCCGTACCTGGGGATTTCGAAGTGGCCGCTGTCAAGGGTGGCCGACTGCCACAACGCCTGACACGAGCGGCGTACAACGGGAGGTGGTCGGTTGCCCAGGGCGGTCTACTGGGCAGGGCACCAGAACTGAGCGATCCCGGAAGACGCGGCGCCGGGCGAGATAAGGAGCAGTGCATGGTTCTCCAAGTTGTCAGAGCATCGATCAAGCCGGAGCAGCGTGAGCACTGGCTCGAGGTGATTCGCGGCAACGCGGCTCGGACCCGTGCTGAGGAAGGCTGCGAGGGCTACCAGGTCGCCGAAGATCTCGAAGCGCCGAATACCTTCGTGATCATCGAGCAGTGGGCCAACCTCGACGCCGTATACAGGCACTTCCGGAATGAATTCGAGGCCCTCATGGCCGCTTTGGGCGACGTCTTCGCAGCACCACCTGAGGCCTGGATCCATGACCTGGCCTCGACGCTGACTCTCGATGAAGTCCTTGCGAAAGCCGGACTGACCCGGTAGTCGAGCCGCCTTGTCGGCAGCCACGCTGGCGGGCTTCTTGCGCGGCCTGCCCAGCCCGATCCTCGGCACACGGATCTTCTCCAGCACGGCCATGAACTGGGTGCAGTCCGCCCACTGACCTGCGGTGACGACCAGGGACAGCGGGCGGCAGCGACCGTCAGCACTCAGGTGGATCTTGCTGGTGAACCCGCCCCGCGAACGGCTCAGGCCCTCACCTCCCTCACCACCTCCACCAGCCGGCCTTGTAGGCTCTGCCACTCCGTTTCGACCTGGTGTTCCATCATCTCGGCCCCCTTTGACACGGGAGCCGGCGGCGGATCGATGCGAGCACCCGCCGCGTGCTGGTGAGCCCACACGATGGTGGAGTCCACCGAGATGCCCCAGTCGATCTCACCGGCCGCGTCGGCTGCGGCCTGGACCTGCTGGAGCAGACGCTCCCACGTGCCGTCAGCCGACCACGGCCGGTGGCGTTCATAGACCGTCTTCCACGGACCGAACCGTTCGGGCAGGTCACGCCACTGCACCCAGTCCGCACCCGGTGCAGAATCCCATCGATCACCTGCCGGTGATCCCGCCAGCGGCCACAACGCCCGTTGCTGACCGGCAGTGGGTGGACGTCCGTGCCGCTGCTCCAGCGCCGGTAGAGGACACGTTGCTCGGCCAGGGTGAGGGTGGCGCCCCGAAAGCCGCGTGGTTGTGGGGCGTCGAGGAGCGCGGCGGCGTTGTGGAGGACCACGCCGGTGCGGTGAGCGTGGGAGAAGAACTGGCGCAGTCCCGCGAGCCAGCCGGCCCCGGCTCCAGGACCGATCCTGTCCGCGATGCGGCTCCCTGGGCCGCCCTATGCTGGTGAGCGTGGGCAGTCAGCCACGGGCGACGGCGCCGCCGAAAGCGGCCGCGCACACCGCCCGGCAGGCACAGGACGCGATCGCCCGGGAAGCGTGGGGCGAGGCGTATGCGCTGCTCGACGGCTTGGACCGCGGGCTGCTGACCCCCGACGACCTCGCCGCGCTCGCCGACGCAGCCTGGTGGACCGGCCGGGTCGAGGAGTCGATCACGGCGCGGGCCGGCGCGTACGCCGGCTACACGGCCGCGGGCGCAGCCAGGCGGGCTGGATACTGCGCCTGGATGCTCTACTACGAGCACCGGCTCGCCGGACGGAACGGGTCGGCCGCAGGCTGGCTGCGCCGGGCACGCGAACAGCTCGGCAGCGCACCCGAATGCGCCGAGCAGTGCTTCCTGGCCTGGGTCGAGGCGCAGGAGGCCCAGGAGCGCGGCGCCTTCGAGGAGGCGACGGCCTCCGCCCGGCGGATGGCCGCCGTCGCCCGCCGGTGCGGCAGCACCGACCTGTACGCCATGAGCATCCACGCGCAGGCCGCCGTCCTGCTCGCCCAGGGCCGGGTCGCCGACGGCCTCGCGCTGCTCGACGAGGCCATGTGCGCCGCCGCGGCCGGCGAGCTCAGCTCCTTCTACACCGGCTGGATCTACTGCCTGGGCCTCCAGCAGTGCATGGCCTGCGCCGACTTCGCGCGGGCGGCCGAGTGGACCGACGCGGCCATGGCCTGGTGCGCCTCCATGCCCCGCGAGAACAACTTCCGCGGCCTGTGCCGGGTCCACCGGGTGGAGGTGCTGGAGCTGCGCGGCGCATGGCCGCAGGCGCTCAACGAGGCCGAGCTGACCTGCACGGAGCTGCTGCCGAACGAGCCCCGGATCGCCGCCGAGACCTGCTACCTGACCGGCGAGATCCACCGGCGGCGCGGCGCGTACACCGAGGCGGAGGCGGCCTACGGCCGGGCGCACGAACTCGGCCGCGACCCCCAGCCCGGCCTCGCCCTGCTCCGGCTGGCCCAGGGCAGGGCGGAAGCCGCGGCCGCCGCCCTGTGGCTGCCCACGGCCGCAGCTGGCGCGACCGGTGCCGCCGGCACCACCGGTGCAGGAGCGGAGGCCGAGGACGCCGAGGACGGCCGCCCGCTCGAACGGTGCCGGCTGCTCGCCGCCCGCACCGAGACGGCCCTCGCCCTCAGCCGGCTCGACGAGGCCCGCACGGCGGCGCAGGAGCTGGCCCGCCTTGCCGACTCCTGGCAGCGGCGGCGCGGGTCCGCCACCACCCCCCTGCACGCGAGCGCCGCGGCCGCGGAAGGCACGGTGGCCTTCGCCGAAGGCGACCTCCCGACAGCGCTGGCCCTGCTGCGGCGGGCGCTGGCGCTCTGGCTGGAGCTGGCGGTCCCATACGAGGCCGGCCAGGTCAGGATGACCCTGGCCGCTGCCGACCGGGCGGCGGGCGACCTGGACGGTGCCCGGATGGAGCTGCGGGCCGCACGGGCGGCCTTCGAAGGGCTGGGCGCCGTACCGGACGCACGGCGGGCGGCCGCCCTCCTCGACGCAATGGCGGAACGGGAGTCCGGGGAGCTGACCTTGCGGGAGACGGAGGTGTTGCGCCTGGTCGCGCGGGGCGGGACCAACCGGTCCATCGCCGCCGAGCTGGTGATCAGCGAGCACACGGTGGCCCGCCACCTGAACAACATCTTCGCCAAGCTGAACGTCTCCTCCCGGGCCGCCGCCACCGCGTACGCGTACACGCACGGCCTGGTCTGAGCGCCCGCCGCGGACCCCGGCCAGCGGAACATGGGCCGTTCCACCCATGCCCCACCTGCCGGAATGGGCAGTTCCGGCGATGCGCGGCCACCGGCGCCGCGCCTACAACGGAAGCAGGACTCCCGGAACGACCTAAGGCAGGTGGCGGCCATGACCACCACTGGCACCGGTGCCCCACCGGTGGAGCGACTGCGCGAGACCGTCCACGGGGACGTCGCGGCACCCGGGGACCCCGGCTACGACGAGGCCCGCAAGGTCTACAACGCCGTGCACGACAAGCACCCGGCGGTCGTCGTCAGCGCCGCCGACGCTGGAGACGCGATCGAAACGGTCGGCTACGCCCGCGAGGAGGGCCTGACCCTCGCCGTGCGCGGCGGCGGCCACGGGGTCGCCGGCCCCGGCACCTGCGACGACGGCGTCGTCCTGGACCTCGGGCGGATGCGCGGGATCTGGGTCGACCCGTACACCCGTACCGCCCGCGCCCAGGGCGGCTGCACCTGGGCCGACGTCAACCACGCCACCCACGCCTTCGGGCTGGCCACCACCGGCGGGATGGTTTCCACCACCGGCATCGGCGGCCTCACCACCGGCGGCGGCATGGGCTACCTGGCCCGGCGCTGCGGCCTGGCCTGCGACAACCTGCTCTCGGCCGACGTCGTCACCGCCGACGGCAGCTTCCATACCTGCACCCAGGACCGCGACCCGGACCTGTTGTGGGCGCTGCGCGGCGGCGGCGGCAACTTCGGCGTGGTCACCTCCTTCGAGTACCGGCTGCACCCCGCAGGGGACATCCTCGGCGGGCCGACCTTCTACCCCCTCGACGGCGACGTGATCCGCCGCTACCGACAGCTGATCGCCGACTCGGCGGAGGAGCTCGGCGCGGTCCTCGTGGTGGGGCTCGGCCCGCCCGTCCCGTTCCTGCCCGAGCGCTGGCACGGGCGGCCGGTGTGCGGGGTGATCCTGTGCTGGACCGGCCCCGAGGACCAGGACGACCGGGTGCGGGCCATGCTCGCGGAGCTCGGCCCGGTGCTGGGGCAGCACGTGGGCCGGATCCCGTACCCCCTGATCAACACGCTCTTCGACGAGTTGGTGCCGCCGGGCCTGTTCCACTACTGGAAGGGAACGTTCAGCGAGGACCTGCCGGACGGCCTGATCGACGCCCACGTCGAGTTCGGGGCCGCAACCCCATCCATCCAGAGCGTCACCATCGTCTTCCCCATCGACGGCGCGTGCGGGCGGGTCGGCCGTACGGACACGGCGTTCTCCTACCGGGACGCCCGGTTCTCGACCGCGCTCAGCCTCACCATGACCAACCGGGCGGACATGGAGGCCCAGAAGGACTGGGTCCGCGGCTACTACGCGGCGCTGGAGCCGTATTCAGCCGACGGCGGCGGCTACGTGAACTTCATGGACGGCGACGACCAGGCCAAGGTACACGCAAACTACCGTGAGAATTCCGGCCGGTTGCGCGAGCTCAAGCGCCGTTACGACCCGGGCAACCTGTTCCGGCTCAACCACAACATCGTGCCGTGAGGGGTCCGCAGGACCGCGGGCGGGTGGGGACGCGGGCGGGTGGCGGCGTTGCGCCAGGCCGCCAAGCTTGTCATCCAGGACGGTGCGTGAACTCATACGTGGTGTCTCTTTTGGCTTTCCTAACTCGTATGAGTGATTGATCCGGCATCAGGTTTACCCGGTGCGGACGGAGCTGGGCATGGTGATGTCCGCGGCATTCGAGCTGCCCTCGATCCGGGAAGAGTCGCCCCGGACATCACGGGATCGTTTAGCTCGAGCCCCGCCAAAGCAACAGCCGGACAACACCACCGGCAAGGACCGAGCTCCGATCCTCACCCATCTACCCCGACGGCCAGTCGCGGCGTGACGGCAACGAACACGCCCCACGCCCCCGGAACGCACACCAGGGTGGTCGGCGGCGACCTGGTCCAGGAGCCGGGTGCCAGCGATAGAGTCCTGCACGCTCGCCGCGGTAACCAGAACCGCGAGCAAGTGACAATGCTCCGCTTTCTGCCGACGATCTTCTTGCCCGCGTCGATGCCCTGGCTGGAGGCGTGGACGCTGGTGGAGGTCTTGACGCTCTGGGCGTCGATCACGCAGGCCGACGGCTCGCCGCTCCGTCCCTCCTTCTCCCGCAGGAGTTGGCGGAGCAGGCCGTTGAGCTGGGCGAACACGCCCTCGTCTGCCCATTTGGCGAAGTATCCGTAGACCGTGTTCCAGTGCGGGAAGTCGTGCGGGAGGTAGCGCCACTGGACTCCGGTGCGGTCGACGTACAAGATTGCGTCCATGATGTCGCCCAGGTCGTGCTCGGGTGGCCGGCCGAAGTCCAGGGCCCTGCCGCGGCGGTCGAAGCGCCAGGCGGCAAGGACCGGCTCGATCAACTCCCAGCGGGCATCGGACAGATCGCTCGGGTAAGGGCGTCGCTTCGGCATGGTTCCGGCGTACCGCCGAGGACCGAGTGCGCCCAGGCGTACGGCAACGACGGTGGAAGCACACGATCCCGAAAGCCGGGCATCCTGGGATGAGACAGGAATACGTCACCTTCTGCCCCATCCGCAACCCCACATGCCCCTCAGGGATCGACCGCGTCCACAACCTCACCCGCACCGCAATGCCGCACCCTGAGAATCGGCTGATACTGAGGCAGCTCAGGCGAAAACGACCTCTCACCCTTCTACAGGCAAGCGCCGTCACCGACCGGTGGGGCACAACCCGCTACGGTCGCCTCTCTGGACTCCTCGGCGCCCCGCCGACATCGCCGCCGCCCTCGCCCCCTGGGTAGGCGCCGCCTTGGTCGGCCCTCTCGGCGGCTACCCCCAGCTCTTCGGGCTGCTCGCGGTGCTCTCCGGTGTGGCCGCCTGCCTCGCAGTGGGGGGACGGAGTGACGCGACATCAGCTCCGTGAGTCAAGAGGGCATGATGTGGGCATCGATTCCCACGTCGTCCAGCCGGGTCTCGCCCTCAATCGGGGTCTGGCGGGCCCGAGGGTCATGTGGTGCCCCTTGGGGACCGGTTGGGGACCAGCGCCCACGTCGATGGGCGCACAGCATGTGCGGGTGTGCACGCTGTGCGCCCTCAGATTATGCTGTATGTCATGATTTTTCCTCCGACCCATCGATCTGGGGGTCAAGGGGTCGCAGGTTCAAATCCTGTCGTCCCGACTTTTCGAAGTCGCAGGTCAGGGGCCGTTTCAGAGCAATCTGAAACGGCCCCTTGATCGTTTTTGGGGACCAGATGGGGACCAGGGCGGTCAGAGCGGGTCAGGCAGCGGCAATGGCCGTGACTGGCAGCGAACGTGGTGCACGGAGCACCATGAGGTGCGCAGACAGCGCGGCACCAGCTGCCGTGATCTGGCCGGCGTCGGGGTGCAAGTAGCGCTGGGTGGTGGTCAGCGAGCCGTGTCCTCACCCGGGCCAAGGGCCGCGTGGACTCCCAGACCGAAGCCCTCTTCCGCGTCGTCCACGCCCACACCCTGGCCAAGACCGGGCTGTCGGCCGCCGCCCTCGCCGAAGTCGGACGAGCCCGCGCCCTGTTGGAACAGGGCAGCCAGCGGGGCGACGAGGTGCCGTTCTGGGGCCTGGCGTGGGGGCCTGTGGCGCCGTCGGTGTTCTCCCGGACGGCGAAGGTCTTCGAAACCCTCGGGGACCACCGGGCCGCCGCCGCCGAGTACCTGCACGCCGCCGCCACAAGGCCCGCCGGAACCTACGCCCGGATCGTGGCCCTGGACCTGGTCGCGGGGGCGGAGCTCCACCTCAAGCGCGGCCGGATCGAGCAGGCGTGCGCCACGTTCGGGCAGGCCATGGACCACATGGAAGGCGTCCGCTCCGTGCGGACCCGCAAGGCCGTCAAAACCATGCGGGCCGACCTCGCACCCTTCCGGGCACGGGGGCTTCGCTGCGCGGCCGAGCTGGACGAGCGGGCCGTGTCGTTCCTCGCCACCGCGTAGGAGGCGACCGGGAGCACGCGGGCCGGCCGAGGTGACGCCGGTCCTGGGGTGGAGCGGTGCTGTCGTACGAGACATCTCCCTGGCTCCTGTTCGCGGTGGTCCGTGTAGGGCGAAGGGTCGGCGTGGGGCCGGCGGACAGGTTTCGGGCCGATCGCGTTTGGCGTTACGGCTATTGAACTCACGGTGATCGGGTGGGGGTACCGTGGGCGGCGGGGCACCTTGTTCAATCTGTTCAAGATCGCTGTGGGGAGTGCGAGTTGGCGGAGAGCCGTAGTCCGAACACCGCGCTGGCAGACGTCATCGCCGAGGCCGGATGTACTTACGAGGTCCTGGCCAGGGACGTCCGTGCGGTGGCCGCCGAGTCCGGGGTGACGCTGCATACCTCCCGCTCGGCCGTTCACTCCTGGGTCATGGGCGGTACACCAAGCGGTCAGACCCGCTCGTACATCGCCGAAGCCCTCACCAGAAGGATGAAGCGGAAGGTCACGCCCACAGAGATCGGTCTAGGCTGCGCAGGCACCGGCGAGGCCCTGGGGCCGATCCACTGGTCAACGCCACCGACCTCGGGAGATTCGTGATGCTCCGTCGCAGGAACTTCCTCAACGCCGCGTTCGCGACGGCCGCCGTCGCCCTGCCGCTCGCCTACGACCACCAGGCGGTCGCCGCGACCCTGCGGGCGGCCGAACACGGCGGCGCCGTCGGCACCGAGGAAGTCGCCACCGTACGGGAGCTCACCGAGACGTTCCGGAGCATGGACGAACGCCTGGGTGGCGGCGACGGCCTGACGATGGTGACCGCCTACCTCACCGACACTGTGGTCCCCATGCTGGAGGGCCGCTTCCCCTCGGAGCCGGTACGGCGCAGCGCGTTCGGGGCGGCGGCGACTCTGGCGTGCCTGGTGGGCTGGAAGCACCACGACTTGGGCCGCGAGGGCGCGGCCCAGCGCTACTACCTCCTCGGCTTCCAGTTGGCCTGCGAGTCGGACCCGTACGGGCACGCCGCGTGGATGATGCGGGCCCTGACCCACCAGGCCCTCGACCTCGGTCACCCGCAGGCGTGCATCGGCCTGGCGGAGGAGGCGTTGCGGCGGGCGACGGGCAAGGTCGACCGGCAGACCGAGGCCCTACTGCTGGTCACCTGCGCCAGGGCGTACGGGGCCGGTGGACAGAGCGGGAAGGCGGCGGCGGCCCTGTTGTCGGCCGAAGACGCGATGCTCACCGCAGGCGACCCGGTGCCTGGCTACGCCGCTGCGTCGGGTCCGGTCGCGGCCACCGTCGCCTCCCACACCGGCAAGACCCTGACCGAAATGCGCGACCACCGGGCTGCGGAGAAGCACTACCGGGCGGCTCTCAAGGGACGGACGCCGGGGACCTATCAGCGGGTTCACGGCCTGACCATGGTTAACATCGGGCGGTCGGTTGCCGCGCAGCAGCGGCACGAGGAGGCCGTGGCCGTGTGGGGTCGGTCGCTGGACTTCATGGATGGCCTGGTCTCGGACCGGACCGTGAAGGAAATCAGGGCGATCCGGTCGACGGCTGCCAGCTACCGCAAGCGCCGTATCCCCGGAGCCGGGGCCTTGCACGAACGCGCCGTCGACCTTCTGCGAGCCCAGGCATGAACCGCGCCGGGAGCGGTCCGCCGACGGTCGGCGTCGTGATCATCACCATGGGAGACCGGGAGGCTGAACTCCGTGCTCTCCTCGAGTCGGTGGCAGCCCAGGCAGGCGAGCCCGCCACGGTCGTCGTGCTCGGGCAGGGAGCGAAGCTCCCCGCTCTGCCGGACCCGGTGGCGGCCGTCGAACTGCCGGAGAATCTGGGAATCCCCGGCGGCCGGAACGTCGGGGTGCGGTGGCTGCGCGAACACGGCGGCGCCGACATCGTCCTCGTCCTCGACGACGACGGCCTCCTCCCTCGAACCGACACCCTCCACCTGGTCCGGGAAGCGTTCACGGCGAATCCGAAGCTGGGGATCGTGGGCTTCCGCATCGCCGACGAGAACGGCGTCTCCCAGCGCAGGCACGTCCCCCGCCTCGGGGGCGCCGACCCGCTCATCTCTGGGCCGGTCACCACGTTCCTGGGCGGCGGCCACGCCATCCGCATGGGCGTCATCGACCAGGTCGGTGACTTCCCTGACAAGTTCTTCTACGCACATGAGGAGACCGACTTCGCCTGGCGGGCCCTGGATGCCGGGTGGGAGATCGACTACCGGGCCGACCTGGTCCTGACCCACCCCCGTACCCCGGCCTCCCGGCACGCGGTCTACTACCACCACACCGGCCGCAACCGGGTCTGGCTCGCCAAGCGGCACTTGCCCGCCGTCCTCGTCCCGGTCTACCTCGCCACCTGGGCCGCGTACACGCTGGCCCAGCGGCCGCCGCTGGCCGGGTTGAAGTCGTGGTGGGCTGGATTCTTCGAGGGGGTGCGGGTGCCGTGCCCGCCCCGGCGTCCGATGCGGTGGCGGACGGTGTGGCGGATGACCCGACTCGGCCGACCACCGGTGATCTGACCTTCCCCGGTTTCTGGTCTGTGAGGAGACGGAGAGCATGGGCGCGGGCCGCGTGCACCTCGTCATCTCACCGCGAATCAGGTCAGCTGCCGCCAGAGGCGTCGGTGTCGTTGGGGCGGCCCAGGTCGACACCGCCGGGATCTCCACGTCCGACTTCGCGCCGGGCCCCCATCGGCCGCGCCAGTAGCGAGGCGTTTGTTCCACCACTCAAGCCCGGCGAGGCCAAGGTCATGGCGAGGTGGGCGTCTCCAGCTGGCAGTGGACCTCCACGATGCCCTCGACGGAGTGGGTGAGGCGTTCGGCCATCCCAATCAGGTGGCTGTCTCTGACTTGGCCGGTCAGGGTGGCGATGCCTTCCGTGACAGTGACCTTGACGGCCTCGTGGGAGAGGGGGAAGAGGCGTTCGACGACGGTGCGGCGGATCTCGGTGGCGAGTTCCTCGTCGGTGCGGAGGAAGACCTTGAGGAGGTCGGCGCGGCTGACGATGCCCTTGAGGGTGCCGTCGGCGTCGACGACCGGGAGGCGCTTGATGTGCCGGTCGGCCATGAGACGGGCTGCCTGAGGCAGGGTGGCGTCGGGGCGGATCGTGATGGCCGGGGTGGTCATCATGTTCTCGGCGCGGGTGGAGCCGGCCTTGGCGGTGTCGCCGAGGCGGCGCATCTGTTCGATCAGGCCCGGGCGGTGCTCGTGGAACTCCTCCTTGGGCAGGAGATCGGCCTCGGAGACCACGCCGACCACTCGGCCCTCGCCCTCGATGACCGGTAGGGCGGTCACCTTCCACCGCTCCATCGCGGTGGCGATGTCCTTGAAGCCGGTCGAGGGGGTGACGGCGATGACCTTGGTGGTCATGACGTCGGTGACGGTGTACGGGGTGGAGGTCATGGCGGGGTCCTCAGCGTGCGTAGGCGAGCGGGGTTCCGCTGCCGTGAGGGGCGAACAGGTCGAGGAGGCGGGTCCGGGCGGAGTCGAGCCGGTCGGCGATGACGGCGGCCACCGCGGTGGAGACGGACCGGCCGACGGCCGAGTCCTCGTTGCACAGCTCCCGTACGGCCGCGGCGTCGAACTCCAGGGCGCGCACGTCATGGGAGGCGGTGGCGCCGAGGTGCCAGCTGTAGGGCGGGAACATCCAGGACCAGCCGAGGAGCTCGCCGTAGCCGAGGGTGTCGACTACCACGTTCTTGTGGCCGGGGACGTGGGTGTCGAGGTCCACGGTGCCGCTCTGGGTGATCCAGAACCTCTCGGCCCGTCGGCGTTCGTTGAAGATGCGGGTGCCGACCGGGAAAGTCACCTGGTGGGAGTGGGCGAGCAGGGCTTCGCGGGCTTCGGGTGCCATCGCTTCGAGGATGCTGTGCATGGTGCTCATGGAGCGCCTCCAACCCTTCGCATCCACCCTGCTCGATGGGCCACCGCGTCCGGGAGGGCCGCGCGGTGCACACCGAGGGGACCGTCCGGCCCCGGTCAGCGGACCAAGACGGCCTCCCCGGACTTGGGCACGACGGCCGTCCATCCCAGCTCGTGGTCGATCCGGTCCCGGAGGGTCTCGGCCGCAGTCTCCTCCCCGTGGACCAGGTAAGTGGTGTGCGGCGGCGGAGCGGAGCGCAGCCAGTCGATGATCTGGCCAGCGTCGGCGTGCGCGGAGAAGTGCGGGACGTCGGCGACCTCGGCACGTACGGGGACGTACTCGCCGAACATCTTGAGCGTGCGGGCGCCGTCCACGAGGTCGCGCGAGCGGGTGCCGGCCGCGGCGAAGCCGACGATGACCACGGCGTTGCGGGGGTCGGGGAGGATCCGGTGGAGGTGGTGCAGGACGCGGCCGCCGGTGGCCATGCCGGCGGAGGAGACGATGATCGCCGGCCCGGTGGTGTTGTTGATGTCGATTGACTCCTGGACGGTGCGCGCGGCCAGGAAGGGCTCCGGGCTGATCGCCGCCTCGCCTCGGGCGAGGACCTCGGGGCGTAGCTCGGGCGAGTGGGCCCGTACGGCGTCGCGGTAGACGTCCAGGGCGGCCAGGGCCATCGGGCTGTCGACGTAGACGGGTACGTGGCGTGGCAGGGTGCCGCCGCTGCGCAGGGCGGCGAGTTCGTGGAGGACGACCTCGGTGCGGTCGATCGCGAAGGCCGGGATGACGACCGTGCCGCCACGGGACAGCGCGCGGGTGATCACCGAAGCGAATTCGCGCTTCGCGCTCTCCTGGTCGTGGTGTCGGTTGCCGTACGTCGACTCCATCAGCAGGACGTCGGCACCGGAGAACGGCTCGGGTGGCAGGAGGAGCGGGTGGCCGGGGCGACCGAGGTCGCCGCTGACGGCGAGGGTGTGGCCGTCTTCCAGGGTCAGGTCCACCCAGGCGGAGCCGAGGATGTGCCCGCCGTGGTGCAGCATCAGTTTCGTGCCGGCCATGATCTCGATCTCGCTGCCCACCGGTACCGGGTCGAAGTACTTGATCGTGTGATCGACGTCGTCATCGTCGTAGAGCGGCTTGGCGGGCCGGTGCTTGGACCAGCCGTGCTGGTTGGCGTGCTCGGCGGCTTCCATCTGGAGGCGGGCGCTGTCACGGAGCACGATCTCGGCGAGCCGGGCCGTTGTGGCGCTGGTCAGGATCGGTCCGTGGAATCCGTGCCGGACCAGTCGCGGCAGGTAGCCGCAGTGGTCAAGGTGGGCGTGGGTCACGACGACGGCGTGGATGTCGGAGGCGTCGCAGGGCAGCTTGTCCCAGTTGCGGCGTCGTAGGTCCGCGACACCCTGGAAGAGTCCGCAGTCGACGAGGATCCGGGCGTGGTCGCTCTCGACCAGGAACTTACTGCCGGTGACCGTCCGCACCCCGCCGAGGAACCTCAGCAGGGCCGGGCGGGCGGAAGCAGGAGACGGGGACGGGGCTGACTGGGACATGGCAGCAGCCCTCCTTTCGGAACGGATGCCGGTCTCCACCGTGGCACCGGAACGCCCTGCCCGCTGGGGACCGACCGGTCCCGGGTAGGGGCCGACCGGCCCAAGCGGGACGGAGGGGAACGGGCACAGCCTGACGGTGACCCTCCCGCACAGCACACAGAGAGAAGGCCGCGCCATGAAGGCACTCGTCTTCCACGGGCCCGGACAGACCTCCTGGCAGGACGTCCCGGACCCTTCCATCAAGGACGCCGCCGACGCGATCGTCCGGGTCGACGCCGTCACCATCTGCGGCACCGACCTGCACATCATCAAGGGCGACGTCCCCGAGGTGACACCCGGACGGATCCTGGGCCACGAGGCCGTCGGAACCGTCGTCGAGACCGGAGGTGACGTACGTACCGTCCGCCCCGGTGACCGCGTCCTGATCTCCTGCATCTCCGCCTGCGGTCGCTGCCGCTTCTGCCGCGAGGCGCACTACGGCCAGTGCCGCGGAGGAGGCGGATGGGTCCTGGGCCACACCATCGACGGCACCCAGGCCGAGTACGTCCGCGTTCCCTTCGCCGACCTCTCCGTCCATCCCCTTCCCAGCGCCCTGGCGAGCCACGAAGCCGTACTGCTCGCGGACATCTTCCCGACCTCGTACGAGGTGGGTGTCCTCAACGGCAACGTGCGCCCGGGCGACACGGTCGTCGTGGTCGGCGCCGGACCCATCGGCCTGGCCGCCATCGCCACGGCACAGCTATACAGCCCGTCCCGGATCGTCGCCGTCGACCTCGCGGCTTCCCGCCTAGCAGCTGCGCGGGACCTCGGGGCCGATGCGACCGTCAGCGCGCAGGAGGAGCCGGAGCAGCTGGTGGGGGACCTCACGGACGGGCTCGGCGCGGATGTCGTCATCGAGGCCGTCGGCATGCCCGAAGCCTTCGAGATGTGCACCCGCATGGTCCGCCCGGGCGGCCGGGTCGCCAACATCGGCGTGCACGGCAAGCCCGCCGTCCTCCACCTCGAAGACCTGTGGATCAAGGATGTCACCATCACCACCGGCCTCGTCGACACCCACTCGACTCCCATGCTGCTGCGCATGATGGCCGCCGGCCGCCTGCCCGGCGCCGCGATGGTCACGCACCGGTTCGAGCTGGACCAGATGGAAGAGGCGTACGACGTCTTCTCCCGCGCCGGCGAGACCGGCGCCCTCAAGGTCGTACTCGGCGGACCGCAGCACGACACCGTCGCCGTACCGCCCCAGGAGCAGTGATCGCCGTGAAGAGCATCCCGCGATCCCCGGAGCAGTCGTCCGGAGAGAGGACCGGACGCACCGACCTGGGCCGTCGCCTGGCGGCCCGCCGTGAAGCCCTCGGTCTTAGCCGCGAGGAACTGGGCCAGCGGTGCGGAGCGGATGGTAACTACATCGCGTACCTGGAGGAGCACGCCGCCGCTCCCGCTATTGGCACCCTCGCTCGCGTCGCTGATGCCCTCGGCCTCACCGTCGACGACCTGACCGGCGCCAGCGCCCATCGAGTCGCCGGCCGATCCACCGCCCGGCGCGACAGTACCCTCGTACCGCTGGACGAGCCCGAATGCCGGCGCCTGCTGAACACGCACGGCGTGGGCCGCATCGCCATCTTCACCCCGGACGGCCCCGCCGTCCTCCCCGTCAACTACCTGATCGCAGGACCCGACATCGCTTTCCGCACCTCCGCGGAAGCCGTCACGGCCAGGGCCGCCGGAACCGAGGTCGCCTTCGAGATCGACAACATCGACGACGTGACCGCCACTGGTTGGAGCGTGCTGGCGGTGGGCGAACTGGCAGCCGTCACGGACCAGCACGAAATTCAACACCTCAACACCACGGCCCGCTCCCAGCCCTGGGCCGGCGGCCCGCGCACCCACTGGATGAAGCTCACCCCCGCCCGCATCACCGGACGTCGCGTGGTGCACGACTCATGAACGACCTACGCGCGGTCGTCTTCGACACCGACGGAGTGCTCCTCGCTACGGCGGACCGCCACGCGGCTGCCTGGAAGGAGACCTTCGACGGCTGCCTCCCCGAGTGGCAGCCATCGCACGCCGGTGCACGACCGCGCCCGTTCGACGCCGACCGCGAGTACCGGGACCTGGTCGACGGCCGCTCCCGCCTCGATGGCGTACGCGCATTCCTGACTGCCCGGCACATCGACCTTCCGCCCGGAAGCTCGGAGGATCCGCCAGGGTGCGCCACAGTCCACGCGGTCGCCGCCCGCAAGGAGGAAGCCTTCTCCACGATGCTGCGAACCGAAGGCGTCCGTGTCTTCGACGACGTGCGGCCCGCGCTCCGGGAACTGCGGGAGAAGGCGATCCTGTGCGCAGCCGTCTCGGCCTCCCGGCACGCCCGCTCCCTCCTGGAATCCGCAGATCTCCTCAATTACTTCGACGCCTTGGTGGACGGCCAGGACGCGGCCGCACTCGCCCTGCCAGGCAAACCCGACCCTGCACTCTTCCTCGAAGCTGCCAGCTGCCTCGGCGTGACTCCCGCACACACCGCCGTGGTGGAGGATGCACTCGCCGGCGTCGAAGCCGGACACCGAGGCCGTTTCCGCCGCGTGGTGGGACTCAACCGCGAAGACGACCCGCACATGAGGGACGCCCTGCGCGCACATGGTGCTCACCTCGTCCTCCCCGACCTCGGCGGTCTGCCCGCCGCACTCGAAGGCGAACGCGCGTGACCACCGTCTGGCGCTGGGAGTACCCCCGCTACGACCCCAAAACCGAGCGGCTGGTCGAGTCCCTGTGCACCCTGGGCAACGGCCGCTTCGCCACCCGCGGTTCAGCCCCGGAGAGTATTGCCGACGACATCCACTACCCGGGCACCTACCTCGCCGGCTGCTACAACCGGCTCGACTCCATCATCGGCGGACGAACGGTCTCCAACGAGGACATGGTCCGGCTGCCGGACTGGACCGCCCTGAGATACCGCTGCCTGCCCGAGGGCGCACCGCCCGGCGACTGGCTCACACCCGACCACCCGACCCTGCGCCACAGCCACGTGTCGCTGGACCTGCACGCCGGAACGCTCACCCGCCGCATGCTCTTCCATGACGCCGAAGGCCGCCGCCTGGGCGTCACCCACACCCGCCTCGTCCACATGGGCGACCCGAACCTGGCCGCCCAGAACACGGTGTTCACAGCGTACGGCTGGCGCGGCAGGATCGAGATCGAGTCCGTACTCGACGGCGACGTCACCAACACGGGAGTCGAGCGCTACCGCGCCCTGGCTGGGCGGCATCTCGTCGAGCACCGGGCCGGAGTGGAGGCGGAGGGCACCGCCTGGCTCTCCTGCACCACAACCACCTCCCGGGTACGGATCGGGCTCGCAGTCCGAACATCAGCACGTCCTGTGGCACCGGTGGGCCGGGCATGCACAGCCACCACCGCCACGCAGACATTCGTCCTGCCGATCAAGCGGGCCGCCCCGGTCGTCGTCGTAAAGACCGCCGCCCTGTGCACCTCGCTCGACCGTCCCTCAGCCGATCCGCTGCGGCGGAGCATCGACTGCGCCACACACGCCCCGGACTTCCCCACCCTACTGGCCTCCCACCGCGCATCCTGGCAACGCCTCTGGAGCGAAGGAGAGTTGAAGGTACCCGGAGAGGCCGGCAAGGTTCTGCGGCTGCACGCCTTCCACGTCCTGCAGACCCTCTCGCCGCACACCGCGGAGCTCGACGCCGGCGTTCCCGCCCGCGGCCTTCACGGCGAGGCGTACCGGGGCCACGTCTTCTGGGACGAGCTGTTCGTCCTGCCCTACCTCGCCCTCCACCTCCCCGAGACCGCCCGAGCCCTGCTGATGTACCGGCACCGCCGGCTCCCTGCGGCTCGGGAGACCGCCCGCCGGGCTGGAGCGAAAGGGGCGATGTTTCCCTGGCAGAGCGGCAGTTCCGGCGCCGAGGAGACGCAGCGGCTGCACCTCAATCCGCGCTCGGGCCGCTGGCTGCCGGACCACTCGCACCTCCAGCACCACGTGGGCTCGGCCATCGCCTGGAACGTGTGGCAGTACGGGCAGGCCACCGGCGACGCCGGATTCATGCACGGCCCGGGCGCCGAACTCCTCCTGCACATAGCCCGCTTCTGGGCGGACGCGGCAACGTGGGACACCGGCCTCGGCCGCTACCGGATCCGCGGCGTGGTCGGACCGGACGAATACCACGATGCCTACCCGGACGCTGTCGCTCCCGGGATCGACGACAACGCCTACACCAACGTCACCGCCGCGTGGGTACTGGCCCGCGCCCTCGACCTGTACGGGGAACTTCCGCCGGCCCGGCGCGCGGAGCTCCTCACGCATTTCGGCATCGGCCCCGACGACCTCACCGCCTGGGAGGACGTCTCCCACCGCCTGTACGTGCCGTTCCACCGCGACGTGATCAGCCAGTTCCACGGCTACGGGGACCTCGCCGAGCTCGACTGGGACGGCTACCGTGCCCGCTACCACGACATCCGGCGCCTGGACCGCATCCTGGAAGCCGAAGGCGACACACCCAACCGCTACCAGGCGTCCAAGCAGGCCGACACCCTCATGCTCGGCTACCTCTTCCGCCCCACAGAGCTCGAACAGCTCTTCCTTCGGCTCGGACACCGCCTCGACGACGGCCTCTGGCGCAGGACGGTGGACTACTACCTGCGCCGCACCTGCCACGGCTCCACGCTCAGCAGCCTCGTCCACGGCTGGATCCTCGCCCGGGAGCAGGGCCCGGACGCCTGGCGCTACTGCCAGGAAGCCCTGCTCGGCGACATCACAGACGTCCAGGGCGGCACCACCGGCGAAGGGATCCACCTCGGCGCCATGGGCGGCACCCTCGACCTCGTCGAGCGCGGCATCGTCGGACTCGAGCCCCACGACGACGGCCTGCACATCGACCCCGTGCCCCTCTCCGAAGTGCCCGGTTCCTCGTTCTCGATCTCCTACCTGGGGCACCGCGACATCCGTATCCGGTTCCGGCCCGGCCGGCTCGGCATCAGCGTCCCCCCGTCGCTCCTGGGCCCGGTGCCCCTGGTTCTGCCCGGAGACCGGAAGGAATGTATTGCCGCAGGCCAGGAGCGGTGGTTCCGGTTGCCGAAGGGCTGACAGGGCAACCAGCGCAAGCTCGCGTGGCGGTGCGTTCCCGATGCGCACACTGTGGAGGTATCAGCCGTTGGAAGGGTGAACGGGATGGACAGGCAGCAGGAGGCTCCGCGGATCGTGGCGGGCGTCGACGGATCGCCTTCGTCCCAGGCCGCGCTGCGCTGGGCGGTCCGGTACGCAGGGCTGGTGGGCGGGCGAGTAGAAGCGGTCGCGGCATGGGACCTGCCCGGTGCCGCGTCGTGGTCGGCCCCGGCGGTCGACGCCACGTTCGACGAGGAAGAGGCCGAACGGCGTCTGGTCGAGGAGGTCCGCACGGTTCTCGGTGAGGACGGCGCCGCCTCCGTGCACCAGCGCCTGGTGCGCGGCAATCCGGTCGACGTTCTGGTGGATGCGGCAGAAGGCGCGGACCTGCTGGTCGTGGGCAGCCACGGTCGCGGCGGCTTCAGCCGAGCCCTCCTCGGTTCGGTGAGCCAGCAGGCGGCGCTCCATGCGCCGTGCCCGATCACCATCGTCCGGGCGGACATCCGCGTCGAGTGATCCCGCCTCGGGCACGCTGGGCAGGGTGTCCAGTCGGAGCCCAGCCGTAAGGCGTGGGCTGCGGCTTCGGGCTGCGGCGTGACTTGTTGAGCCCAGCGCACACCCGACGGCCGCGCCCTTGCCGTGTGCGCCGGCCGGTGAGATGGGCCTTCTCCAACACCTGGAGGCGCGTGCCGGTGAGTCGATTCCCGTCCCCGGGGATCGACGAACAGCTCCCCGATCCGGGTGGACCCGCCCGTCGGCGTCGTGGCACGCAGCGAACGAAGCCTGCCCGCAGATGGCCCTGAGCAGGGCTAACGCAGTCATGTCACGGTCCGGGCGGCCACTCAGTACCGCGCCTGGGCCGATCGGCCCCGCACCGCAGCGGCCCACTCGGCCCCTTGTGAATGGCCCTCGCAGCACTGCGGCCCCGGTGCCCTGCCGCGTGATCGTGGAACCCGGACGCCATTCCGGCGCCGCCTTCCGAAGAGGGTGACCACGATGCAGCGCATCCAGATCCAGACCCGGCCCAAGCAGCCTCACAAGCCCGCCCCACTGGATCTGCGCACGCCGTCCGGCCGCCCCCTGCCGTACTGATCCCTGCCGACACGCAGCCCCGGAGGACGTCATGGGACACATGCGACGCATCGCACCGTTCACCGAGCTCGGCCGAGGCGACATCAGCCGGGTCGGCGGCAAGAACGCCTCCCTTGGAGAGCTGACCAGACGGCTGACCGCAGCCGGCTTGCGCGTGCCGCCCGGCTTCGCAACGAGCGCCGACGCCTATGAGGAACTGCTCGACGGACACGGGCTGCGCACCCGCATCCAGGAGCAGCTCGACCGGCTCCACGACGGTGTCGCGCTCGAAGACGTCGGAGCGGGCATCCGTTCAATGATCATGGGCGAGCCTATGCCCGAAGCCCTGACGACCGAGATCATCACGGCGTACGAGGCCCTCGGCCGAGAGATGGGCCGCAGCGACCCGGAGGTCGCCGTACGCAGCAGCGCAACCGCCGAGGATCTGCCGGAGGCCAGCTTCGCCGGCCAGCAGGAGACCTATCTGAACGTGAGCGGCGCCGTACAGTTGCTGGACGCGGTGCACCGCTGCTTCGCCTCCCTCTACACCGACCGCGCGATCGACTACCGGGAGCGGATGGGCTTCGACCACCTCCAGGTCGCCCTGTCCGTCGGTGTCCAGGTGATGGTCCGCTCCGACCTCGCCGGGGCAGGGGTGATCTTCGCCCTCGACCCGGAGAGCGGCTTCCCGAACGTCGTCGTGGTGAGCGCGGCCTGGGGGCTGGGCGAGACCGTGGTCAGCGGCCAGACCGACCCCGACGAGTACACCGTCTTCAAGCCCGGCCTCAAGGACCCGGCCCTGGACCCCGTCATCGACGTGCGGATCGGCGCCAAGCGTCGCAAGGCCGTCTACGCGAAGCGCGGGCTGACCGACACCGTCGACACCGCCCCCGAGGAACAGGCCCGGCGGGTCCTGACCGACGCCGAGGTGCGGCAGCTCGCCGAGTGGGCCGTCGCCGTCGAGGACCACTACGGCTGTCCGATGGACCTGGAGTGGGCGAAGGGCGGCATCACCGGCGACCTGGCGATCGTGCAGGCGCGGCCCGAGACCGTGCAGTCCCGACGACGCACCACGACCCTGCGCCGCTGCCGCCTGACCGCCGCCCCGGGTGACGCCCTCGTCGAAGGCATCGCGGTGGGCGAAGCCATCGGAGCGGGTGCCGTCTGCCGCATGGACACGCCCGTGGACCTGGAACGCTTCCCGGCCGGAGCCGTGCTCGTCACCTCGATCACCGACCCGGACTGGGAACCGGCCATGAAGCGTGCCGCAGCCATCGTCACCGACCACGGCGGCCGCACCTCACATGCCGCGATCGTCAGCCGGGAGCTGGGCGTACCTGCGGTTGTCGGCACCGGGAACGCCACCGCAGTGTTGCGCGACGGCGACGACGTCACCGTCTCGTGCACCGAAGGCAGCCGGGGCAAGGTCTACGCGGGCTGCCTCCCGTACGAGGAGACCGAGACCGACCTGGCTGCACTGCCCGCCACGCGTACCCGGGTGATGCTCAACCTCGCCGACCCGTCCGCCGCCTTCCGGTGGTGGCGGCTGCCCGCGGACGGCGTGGGTCTGGCCCGCCTGGAGTTCATCGTCGCGCACCAGGTCAAGGTCCACCCCATGGCCCTCCTGCACCCGGAACGCCTGGATGCGGCCGACCGCTGCGCCATCGACCAGCTCACGGAGGGCTACCTCGACCGCGGCCGGTACTTCACCGACCGCCTCGCGTACGGCATCGCCCGGATCGCCGCCTCCCGCTGGCCCGACCCCGTCGTCGTCCGCACCAGCGACTTCAAGACCAACGAGTACGCCAAGCTCCTCGGCGGCCGCCCCTTCGAACCGGTCGAGGCCAATCCGATGATCGGATGGCGCGGCGCCAGCCGCTACTACAGCGACGGCTACCGGGAAGGCTTCGCCCTCGAATGCCAGGCCCTTCGCCGGGTGCGCGAGGAGATGGGCCTGACCAACGTCATCGTCATGATCCCGTTCTGCCGCACCCTGGAAGAGGCCGACAAGGTCCTCGAAGTGATGGCGGCTGAAGGACTCCGGCGCGGCGAGAACGGCCTCAAGGTCTACGTGATGGCAGAGATCCCCTCCAACATCCTCCTCGCCCAGGACTTCGCCGAGCGCTTCGACGGCTTCTCCATCGGCAGCAACGACCTCACGCAGCTCACCCTCGGCGTCGACCGCGACTCCGAAGCCCTCGCCCACGTCTTCGACGAGAACAACCCAGCCGTCACCGACCTCATCCGGATCCTCCTCCCACGGGTCCAGACCCTGGGACGCCCGGTGGGCCTGTGCGGACAGCGGCCCAGCGACGACCCGGCCTATGCCGCCTTCCTCGTTCATGCCGGCATCGACTCGATCTCCGTCGCCCCTGACAGCTTCGCCGCCGTCAAGCAGCACGTCGCCGTCGCCGAGGAGCGGCGCTACGGGGAGGACCGAATGGTCCCCGTATGGATCCGTCCGGCCCAAGCGGAGCAGCCGTCGGCCGCGTGACAGTGGCATCAGCCCCGCACCACGGAAAACCAAGGAGCACCCGCCATGAGCACTAAGCGAGTCCTGGTCGCCTACGGCACCAAGCACGGAGCCACCGCAGGCATCGCCGAGCAGATCGGAGAGACCCTCCGCGAGGACGGTCTCGACGCCGTCGTCCTGCCCGCCGACGACGTCCACGACGTGCGCGCCTACGACGCCGTCGTCCTCGGCGGCTCCCTCTACGCCGGCCACTGGAGCAGCAAGGCCAAGCACTGCGCCGAACGCAATGCCGACTCCCTGCGGCACCGCCCGGTGTGGATGTTCAGCAGCGGCCCGCTCGACCGCTCCGCCGAGGAACACGACATCCCCCCGGTCTCCGCGGTCGCCCGGGAGATGCAGCTGGTCGGAGCGCGCGAGCACATGACCTTCGGCGGCAGCATCACGGCTCACACCCCAGGCTTCCTCGCCAAGGCCCTGACCCGCCAGGGCAAGGGCGGAGACTTCCGCAACCCCGAGCGGATCCAGAAGTGGGCCCACCACATCAGCGCCGAGCTCGCCGCCTGAAGGGAGGGCCCCGGCTCGGCATGCACCAGCACGGAGGCGTGCCATGCACCACCGGACGACAGGGACGGGGGCCAACCCGCTCAGGCGTGATACCGACCGCGCCCGGACCCGTCTGCGTGCCGCCTTCGCGCTGACCTGCCTGCTGGCAGTCATCACCGGCTTCGCCCTTGGGCGAGCCGCTTGGACGGACGGCCAGCGCACCGCCGAGGACATCGCGCGCCATCGACACAACGTAACGGCCACCACGATCGGCGAGACCGGCTACCGAGCGGGAGACCAGCCGAGCAGTCGGCCCGCAACCGTCGCGACCGCCACGTGGCACTACCCCTCGCAGCGCCCACACACGGAAACCATCCCCGTTCCGGCAGGAACCCGGAACGGTGACACGGTCCGGGTGTGGGTCGACGACAACGGCAGTGCGGCTGCCGCTCCGCCCAGCCAGGCCGACACCGCTCTGAACGCGGTAGGCATCGGCACCGGAACACTGGCCGGGATCGTGCTCACCGGCGGCGCCCTTGTCGCCGTGCGCCTCCGCATCGTGGACGCGCGCAGCGCACGGGCCTGGGAATCCGAGTGGGCGGGCACCGAGCCCCTCTGGTCCGGCCGCCTGCGCCCCGGCCAGGGAGCCGGCGATGACTGAGACCGCCGCCGCCCCGAACCTCACACCGGACACCGCGCCGGATCCTCTCGAACCCCTGCCCCTGCTCCGTCGCGAACTGCACACCGGCCCTCTGGGCCTGTCGAGCCGGGAGGCGGCACGCCGGCTGGCCGTCTACGGCCCGAACGAGGTCCGCCGCACCCCCCGTACGAGCGTCCTGAGGGAACTCCTGCGGCAACTGGTCCACCCGCTGGCTCTGCTGCTGTGGGCTGCTGCGGCCCTCGCCTTCATCGCCGCCATCGAGGTGCTCGGTTGGGCGATCGTCGCGGTCATCCTCGTCAACGCCGGATTCGCCCTCGTGCAGGAGCGGCAGGCCGAGAGGGCTGTCGAGACCCTGGCCAGCTACCTTCCCGCCCGGGCCCAGGTGATCCGCGACGGACAGCCACAGCACGTCCCGGCCAGGGACCTGGTCCCCGGCGACCTCATCGCCCTCGATGAGGGCGACCGGGTACCCGCAGATGCCCGCCTGACCGAGGGGGGAATCGAGGCGGACCTCTCCATGCTCACGGGCGAGTCCACCCCCGTCGAGCGTGTTGCCGGCCCGGGTCTGGAGGGCCTCTCACCGCTGCAGGAGCCCAACCTCGTCTTCAGTGGCACCACCGCCACCGAGGGGCAAGCGCAGGCGATCGTATTCGCCACCGGAGACCACACCGAACTCGGCCGGATCGCCGCCCTCAGCCAGCGCACCCGCCGCGAACCGAGCCCACTGGAAACGCAGGTCAAGAAGGTCGCCTGGCTGATCGCCGCAGTCGCGGTCGCCATGGGAGCCGTCTTCCTCGTGCTGGGTGTCGCAGTGGGGCTGCCACTCACCGACTCACTGATGTTCGCGATCGGCCTGCTCGTGGCCAACGTGCCGGAGGGGCTGCTGCCCACCATCACCCTCGCCCTCGCCGTCGGCGTACGTGTTCTCGACCGCCAAGGCGCGGTGATCAAGCGGCTGAGCGCAGTGGAGACCCTGGGCTCCACCAATGTCATCTGCACCGACAAGACCGGCACCCTCACCCGCAACCAGATGCGCCTGCAACTGCCGCCCGGCACAACGGCACCGCCGCAGCGGCAGGACGTCGAGAGGGACCTGCACATGCTCGGACTGGTCGGCCTGTACGACCCGCCACGCCCCGAAGTCGCCGAGGCGGTCGGGCGCTGCCACGCGGCGGGTCTCACCCTCCACATCGTCACTGGCGACAACGGTGCCACCGCCACCGCCGCCGCCGTGGCCCGCGCCGTCGGTATCGGTACGACGAACCTGCACGTGGTCGCCCAGTCCGAGGCGATCGACGACCACGAGCTCGATCACCTCCTGCGCCTGGACGGCACGGAGATCGTCTTCGCGCGCTCCTCGCCCGAGACCAAGCTGAAGGTGGCCGATGCCCTGCGGGCCCACGGACAGATCGTGGCCATGACCGGCGACGGCGTGAACGACGCTCCGGCCCTGCACCGTGCCCACATCGGCGTCGCCATGGGGCTCTCGGGCACCGACGTCGCCCGCGAGGCGTCGACCATGGTCCTGACCGACGACAACTTCGCCACCATCGTCACGGCCATCGAGTCCGGCCGCCGCGTCTACGACAACGTCCGGAAGTTCATCGTCTACATCTTCGCCCACCTCACCCCCGAGGTCGTGCCCTTCCTCGTGTTCGCTCTCTCCGGCGGGGCCGTACCGCTGCCGCTGACCGTCCTGCAGATCCTCGCCATCGACCTGGGCACCGAGACGCTTCCGGCCCTCGCTCTCGGCCGTGAGCGCGCCGAGCCGGGAGTTATGTCCCGACCGCCCCGCCCGAGCTCCCAGAGCGTGATCAACAAGAACATGCTTGTACGCAGTTGGGGCTGGCTCGGCACCATTTCCGCGGCCCTGGTCATGACCGCCTTCTTCTACGTCCTGTGGCGCGCGGGCTGGCACCCTGGCGACCCCACCGGACCCGGAACCCCGCTCCACCACGCCTACCTCACCGCGACCACCGCCACATTCGCGGGCATCGTCACCTGCCAGGTCGGCACGGCCATCGCCGCCCGAACCGACCACGCCGCGCTGCGTGACATCGGCTTCTTCAGCAACCCGCTGCTCCTGGCCGGCATCGCCTTCGAACTCGTCTTCACCGCAGCGCTCGTATACGCGCCGCCGCTCCAGAACCTCTTCGGTACCGCCGCCCTCCCGCTGGACGTCGTCCTCCTCATCGCGGCCTTCCCGCCGCTGGTCTGGGGAACCGACGAGGTCCGACGCTGGGCCCGACGCCGACACCACCACTCCTGAACCGACCGGAGGCACACCATGTCGCACACGAGTGAATGGAAGACCCACGTCTACCTCTTCGAGGAAGACCACACGACCAAGGTCCGCGTCGAACTCGACACCGGCACCACCCGTCTCACGGGCCACGGCACCGCGCGCTGCAACCCGACGGACAAGGAGGTGCCCGAGATCGGCGACGAACTCGCGACCGCCCGGGCGCTGGAGAACCTGGCACTGCAGCTCAAGCGCACCGCCTACGGCGACATGGCAGCAGCAGGGACCGCACCTCGGCACGCTCCTCTCCCCGCCTACGACCTTGGGTGAGCGGGCGGGCCTCCAGCAGCAGGCTCAGACTGGACCCATGGGTGGCGGGCCGGCGATCGAGCTGACCGGACTGACCAAGAGGCACGGGCCGGTGATGGGAGTCGACGGCCTGAGCCTCACCGTGAGACCAGGTGAGGTGTTCGGCTTCCTCGGGCCGAACGGCGCTGGAAAGACGACCACGCTGCGATGTCTCACCGGCCTGCTCCGGCCCAGCGAGGGACGCGTACGGGTTCTCGGGCTGGACCCGATCGCCGATCACCGCCGGGTGGCCACACAGCTGGGGTACCTGCCCGGCGAACTACGCCTGTACCCGGAACTCTCCGGAGCGGAAACGCTCGATCTGCTGTCCGCACTGCAGGGAGCTCCTGTGCCCCGCCGCGGCGAGCTGTGCGACCGGCTGGGGCTGACGCCCGCGATCCTCACCCGCCTCGTCGGGGGTTACTCGCGGGGCATGAAACAGAAGCTCGGGCTGGTGCAGGCGATGCAGCGCGATCCGCAGCTGGTGGTGCTCGACGAACCGACCGAGGGACTCGACCCGTTGGTCCAGGAGACGTTCTTCGAATTGCTGGGCGAGGCGGCCGCCGCCGGACGCATCGTCCTGCTCTTCAGCCACATCCTGCCGGAGGTGCAGCGTACCTGCGGGCGCGTGGCGATCATCCGGGACGGACGGCTGGTCACGGTCCAGAGCGTGGCCGGCCTGCGCGAGGCCCGTGTCAGGCGGATCAGGCTGTCCCTCGCGGACGGGCAGGGGACACGGTCCCTGGGCGACGCCCAGCGCTGGGCCCCACGCTGGAAGGGGGACCGGGTGGAGCTGCTCGTACCACCGAGCGAAGTGGTGGGCGCCCTGCGCACACTGCTCGGCCTGCCGGTGTCCGACGTCCAGCGGCGACGTGTCGATCGCCAGCTACCCCGGGCTGCTGGGCGGAGCGGACCACTGCGCTGGTGCTCGCGGCGCTGGCCCTGAACCTGGCAGCGACCCTCACCGTCGCGGTGGGGGTGGCGCTGTCACCGGACATCCACCGTGCGGTGCCGATCGGCGGGGTGTTCGCCGCAGGGGGCATGGGCCTCGGCTTCGCCCTGTGCCTGATCGGGCCGGCGATGGCCGTATCGGCGGCGGGACGACGGCGGGCCCAGGTGGTCGGCGCGACCATCGCGATCGGAGCCGTGGGATTCGCCCTCAACTTCATCGCAATGGCCTGGTCGCCGACAGCATCGCTGAGGTTTATCAGCCCGTTCCACTACTACGCCCCGGGCGATGCCCTGGCCGAAGGCGGCGTGCTCTGGCCCCAGCTCGGGATTCTTGTCGGAACGGGAGTGCTGGGCATCCTGCTGGCTCTGCTGCTCCAACGCCGAGACCTCGCGCCCTGAGTGGAGTCGCCATTGAGCGTCTACGCGTCTGCCACCGGCTTCTACTCCCGGATTTCCAGGACCTCGGCCAACGGGCGCCGGGGCGTGTCGGGGCCCGCGGGGCCGTAGCCGAGACGGAAGATTATCTGCACGTGCCCCATGGCCGCGACCGGGTCGCGGGCCGTCCAGCGCAACTCCGGCCATTCCAGTGGATGGGACGTCATCGAAGTGGCAAGGCCATCGGCAGTGGCCTGCAGAAGGACGCGCTCCATTGCCTGGCCGGCGCGCAGCCAGTCGGCTCTTGTGTCCCCCTCGGTGCTCAGCAGAGCCAGCTGTGGCCGCTTCTCGAACACGGCCCAGCCGCGATCCGGTATCGGGTTGGCCCAACCGAAGTCGCGTACGGGGGTGGGACCGCCGGAACCCTTCGGTCCGAATGAGGCGGTGGGAATGCCGTCCCGACGTGTGCCTGTAGCACTCTGGGTGTGGGACGTCCAGGCCGCGGTTTCCGCCTGGGCGAGCGGATCGATCTCCTCGCGGTGTTCTGCGTCTCGTACAAGCCCGAGCACGGTGTCGATGTGCCAGGTGTCCGGGACGGTCAGCCGGCAGCCCTCCAAGTGGGCCGCAGCCCACAGACCGTCCAGCAGTGCCGTCGGCACCGGCTCCTCGCTGAAGGGGTACCGGCTGGTGTGCCGACGCCGGATGGCGTCGTGCAGGGAGGCCAGCTCGCGGTCTGCGCCCGTCGTTTCGTCGATGGTCACCGTGGCGAGCAGCCATGGTTCGGCGTCGTCGGGCAAGAGCTGCACGCGAACCGGCAGACCGATCCAGGCCGCGGACACGCGCAGGTTGAACAGTGCTGCGGCGCAACCCAGGTGGAGGCCACGGTGATTCGGGTCGGTTCTGGCCATAGCGCGTTCCGGATCGCCGTACAGAGCGAGGGCACCACTACCGACATGGAACACGAACTTCCACGGCTGGGCGTTGTGCATGGACGGAGCGGTGACGGCGTCGCCGACGAACTGGATGACGGTGTCGGGGTCGAGGTGTGTTGCGGTCATGGGACTGGTCCTGTCTATGTGGCCTCAGTCGTGCGCCACGACGGCGACCGGTGGGGCCCGATAGTCGGCTGCTTTCAGGCTCTGCCTCCTGCGAGGTCCTTGGAAAGGACCGAGCGGCCCAACCTGGGACCGACCGGCCCTCCTTGCCCGGTCAGCTCTGTTCGGCCTCCGCGCAGGTGAGCCTGTTGTCGACGTCGACGACCCCGTCGACGCTCTGGCAGAGGCGGATCACCACGGGCAGCAGTCCGGGCTGCGGCACGGTGCCGCTGAGGGTCACCAGGCCGTCGTCGACTTCGACGGTGATGGCCGAAGGAGGGAGGTGGAGTGTCCGGGTGAGGACGTCCTCGAGGATCTCTTCCTGTATCGCGTGGTCGCGGCGGAGGAAGAGCTGGATCAGATCGCTGCGACTGAGAATGCCGACCACGCGGCCTGCCTCGTCGACGACCGGCAGCCGTTTGACCTGGTGCCGCTGCATGACGCGGGCTGCGCGGACCACGCTCCACTCCGGTCGGGCCGTGACGGCCGGGCTCGTCATCAGCTCCTCGGCTGTTGCCGCACCACCGGCGGGCCGCCGACGGAGAAGGTCGGCTTCGGAGACGACGCCGACCGGGTGCCCGGATTCGTCGATCACGGGCATGGCGGTGATGTCGAACTCCTTCAGGAGCCGGGCGATCTCCTTGAACGCGGTCGTACGCCGGACGGTGACGGCGGTGTGCGTCATCAGGTCCGAGACACTGCGGTGCCGCATGACGATCGTGCCCTCATGCGGATACGGGGACGGTGAAATCCGCCTTGACGTCGACGACGCCCGGTACGGTGCCGGCGGCGCGTACGACGACGTCTTCCAGCATGGGGTCCGCCAGCGACCCGTTGAGGTAGGCGATGCCGTTGGCGACGTGGACGTGCACCTCGGCGGAACCGTGCGGGATCAGCTGGTACGTGATCATCTCGCGGATCTCGGCGCCGATGTCCTCGTCGGGGCGCAGGAAGACCTTGAGCAGGTCGCCGCGGCTGACGACGCCGACGAGGCGGCCGTCGCCGTCGACCACGGGAAGGCGCTTGAGGTGCCCGCGGGCCATCAAACGCGCCGCGGTGGGGATGGTGGCGTCCCTCGTGACGGTCACGGCCGGGCGGGTCATCAGCTGCTCGGCGGTGGTGTCGTGGGCCGTGTCGGCGCCTTGGGGCTTGAGCAGCAGGTCGGCTTCGGAGACGACGCCGACCACCTGTCCGTCCTGGGCCAGCACGGGGAGCGCGCTGACGTTCCACATCCGCAGCTCTTCCACGATGTCCTTGAACGCGGTTCCTCGGTCGATAGAGATCACGGCGTGTGTCATGACGTCATCGACGGTGCGCAGGTGCTTCATGGTCTTTCTCCTCGATGGGACGGCTGGTACTCGCGATGGTGCGAAGGTCGGCCCGTCCGTGGGTAGGGCCGCCCGGGGCCTTGAGGCAGTCCGGCCGGCCCTGGTGGGCTCCGCCTGGGGGTGGTTCCATGGAAGTGCGGAAAGGGTCCTTGCGAGGATGCGGAGAAGCGGCCGAGTGCCGTGCACCGCACAATCGGGATCCGCGAGAAGCGGGCGGACTCTTTCCGCCCTTGGTGCGTGCCTCGCACGGCCGTTCACCGGTGCCGCTCCTTCAGTCGTGGGCGATGACGGCCACGGGGGCTGCTGCGTGGTGCAGGACCGCGTGGGCGACCGATCCCAGGTGCGCTCCGAGGGGGGAGCGGCGTACATGGCGTCCCACGACGATGAGTCCCGCGCCCTGCGAGGCCCGGACGAGATGCTCGCCCGCCGATCCCATGAACACGTTGTGGCTGACGTTCACGTCGGGGAACTTGTGCTGCCAGGGCAGCAGCATGTCGTCCACCATCTGGGTGACGCTCCTGCCGATGTCCCGTTCGTTGTCCGGGTCGAAGAAGGGGACGTAGCTGTAGGCGGGCGGCATCTTCCAGCCGTGTACGGCCCGCAGTGGCCAGTCGCGCCGGGCTGCCTCTTCGAAGGCGAAGGTGAGTACCCGGTCGCACGCTTCGTGGATGTCGACGCCTACGACGACCTCGCCGCTGGAGCCGGTGCCCGGGCCGGCCGGGTCGTCGGCGACGCGGACGAGGACGACCGGGGTGTCGGTCGCGACCACGGTCGACATCGCCACCGAGCCGACGATGAAACCGACCAGGCCGCCCAGGCCACGCGATCCCAGGACCAGCAGCCCGGCGTCGGCGGCCTCGGCGGCGAGAGCGGCTGCCGGCCGTGCTGTCAGGCAGCGGGTCGTGATCTCCAGGTGCGGGTGGCGCCCGTGCAGCTCTTGCGCCGCTTCGGTCAGGGCCTGGTCCGCCCAGCGGTCAACGTCCTGGCGGCCCAGGCCGGGGAGCACCGGGTCCAGGGGCCAGTCGACGGCGTGCACGAGGCGCAGCGGCACCTGCCGCAGGACGGCCTCGTGCGCGGCCCAGCGTGCTGCTGCCCGGCTCTCCGGGGAGCCGTCGACTCCGACGGTCACGTGGCTGTTCATGGCTGCGATCCCTTTCGTGCGGGCGCTCATCACCACGGCATTGCGTGCCGGGCATCGGCCGCATGAGTGGTTGACGTGTCGTCGGTGCGGGAGGTGACGCGTGATGCCACGGCGACGACCCCGTCGAGCCGTTCGACGAGGCTGAGAAGTGCAAGGAGCTGACTCCGGCGCTCGACATGGCCGTCCAGGGCGACGATGCCGTCCACCACGTGGACGTCGATGTCACCGGCCGGCACACCGAGTACCTCCGAGAGGACCTCGTCGGTGACGCGTCGGCGTATCTCGGAGTCCGGGCGCAGGAACATGCGGAGCAGGTCCCGGCGGGTGACGATGCCGACGAGCCGGTCCTCCACATCCACGACGGGGAGGCGTTCGACACTCCGGCGGGTCATCAGCCGGGCGGCGTCAGCCACTGTCTCTTCGGCGTGGACGGTGACCGCGGGCGCGGACATGACGTCGCCCGCGGTAGGCGGCCCAGCCGCCGCTGTAATGCCCTGCCCGGAGGGACGGGGCCCCGGCACCGGGTGGGCCAGCAGGTCCGTCTGCGATACGACGCCCACCACGCGGTCCTCGTCGTCCAGGACAGGGACTCCAGAGATGTCGTACTGGGCGAGGAGCTTCGCGACGTCCTTGAAGGCGGTGCCCGGGGCCACGGAGACGACCTCGTCGGTCATCAGGTCCGCCACCTTGAGGTGCTTCATGAGGCCCTCCTGCTCCGCCCTGTCGCGCGAGGCTGATGTCCGGTGTGGGGTGTGCCCCCACCATCCGTCGACGACTGCCGGTAATCGAGGGCCGAACGGTCCCGTTCGAGGGCCCGCAAGGGCCCGGGGCTGCCGAGCCCGGGACGATGGGGACCTTTGGTCCCGTCGGCGGTCCCGGGCGGCCCTCTTCCTGATGCGTCGACGGTGCCAGCGTGAGTGGTGTCCCTCATCGGCTTCTCGGTTGGGAGGAATCGTGGAAAGCACCTTCCGCACCCCGGACACCAGCTCGGTCACGGTCGGCGTGGACGGCTCGGAGTCGGCACGCGTCGCTGCTTTGTGGGCGGCCAAGGAGGCCGTACGCCGTGACCGTCCCCTGCACATCGTCTACGGCTCCGACACCGACGGCAGGGCCTTGTACCTGTCGGCGGAGACCATCGAACGGGTCCGCGTCAACGGCCGGGCGCTCCTGGACGACACGGCGAAGGCCGTGTCGGCCGAGTACCCCGGGCTGACCGTGACCACCGAATTCAGCCGCGCCGGCGCCGTCGACACCCTGCACCGGGCCGGAGGACTCCACGGCACGGTCGTGGTGGGCAACCGCGGCCTGGGCGGGTTCAACTCCCTCATGCTCGGCTCGGTAGGGCTGGGCACCGCGGCCATCGCCATGACACCCGTCATCGTCGTCCGAGGCATCGACGGGACCGAGGAGACCGGAACGGTCCTCGCCGCGGTCCGCGACGAACACGACCTCCTGATCGCCCGGTACGCAGCCCGGGAAGCCGAGCTGCACAAGGCCTCCCTGCGACTGCTGCATGTGTGGAACGTGCTCCAGTCCGTCGGTGAGGTGGTCACCATGCTCGACGGCGTCGACGAGATCGCCGGCGGGCACGCAGAGACCCTGCGGGCCGTCACGGACGTGATCCGCAGTGAGTTCCCCGACCTTGAGGTACAGGCCGATGCGGAGAAGAGCATCTCCGTGGCCGGCGTCCTGGTCGAGGCGTCCCGCCACGCCGACCTGCTCGTAGTGGGCGGCCGCCGGGTGCCCGGGCCCCTCGGACTCGCCCCCAACCTGGGCAAGGCCACACACAGTCTGCTGCACCACGCCCACTGCCCCGTCCTCCTCATTCCTCGGACCGGCAGCGACTTCGGGAGCCAGTCATGACCAGCCACCCGTCAGCAAGCCGTGACATCGTCGTGGGCATCGACCCGGACAGGGACTGGCACCTCGCCCTGGCCTGGGCCGCCGACGAGGCGCAACGGCGTCGGCTCCCGATGCGCCTGGTGCTCGCCGTGCCGCCCCAGCACGACACCCAGCACGTCGACGACACCCCCCGCCAGACGGCCCTGTGGCAGGCCGGATCCGACCGTCTCGAACAAGCGTGCAACTTGGTACGTGACCGCCACCCCGAGGTGGCTGTCACCGGTGACCTGCTGAGCGGCTTCCCCGCCCCCGTCCTGGGCGGCGCGGCGCGAGAAGCCCGCATGATCGTCCTCGGTTCCCGGCACCTGAGCCGCACCGCCGAGTTCTTCAGCGCCGGCTCCCTCGTGGTCCCCGTCACCGCCCAGGCCCGTTGCCCGGTCGTCGTCGTGGGCGACGCCGAGCACATCAGCCAGCAGCCGCCCTATGTCGTCGCCGGTATCGACGGCAGCGCGTCCGCCACGGCCGCGCTGACCTTCGCCTTCGACGAGGCCGACCTTCGAGGGGCGGCGCTGCGGGTCGTCTGCGTGTGGCAGCCGCCGCTGATCATGCTGGACGACGAGGAGGTGGCGCTGCACGCCCAGCGCACCCTGCTCTCCGAGGCCACCGCCGGCCTGTCCGAGAAGTACCCGGATGTGCATGTGACGCACGAGGTCCTCACCGGCCACCCCGTCGAGGAACTGGCCCGGGCCGCCGAGCACGCCCTGGCCGTCGTCGTGGGCCGCCGCGGCCGCGGTGGCTACACCGGCATGCGGATCGGATCCGTCGTCCACGGCCTCCTGCACCGCGCACACTGCCCGGTGATCACCATCCCCACCGGATGAACCGGCCATGACCAGCCGCGCGATCGAAACGTCGTCCGTCGGCTCCTCGCCCCCGGCGGGGCTGACGCGGGCCGAGGCCGAACGCCGACTGGCCCGCTACGGGCGCAACGAGGTGGCACCTCCGCCGCCCACACCCCTCCACCGTCGGGTGCTGGCGCAGCTACGTGATCCGCTGATCATGGTGCTGCTCGGTGCCGCACTCCTGACCATCGCGATCGGCGACCACCCGGACGCCGTCGTCATCGGGCTGGTGGTCGTCTTCAACACGACCGTGGGAGTGGCCCAGGAGGTCCGGGCGGACCGCGCGGTCGCCGCGCTCTCCGCTCTTTCGGCCCCGCACGCCCGGGTACGGCGTGACGGCGCGGCCCACGAGGTGTCGGCAGCGCTCGTGGTGCCGGGTGACAGCCTGCTGCTGGGCGAGGGGGACATCGTTGCCGCGGACGCCGATCTCACGGAGGCGTCAGCCCTCCTGATTGACGAGTCGATGCTCACCGGCGAATCGGAACCCGTCGCCAAGACCGCGCGCGACACGGTCAGCGCCGGCACCGTCGTGGTGCGCGGTCGGGGTGTCGCGACCGCCACGGCCACAGGATCCGCCAGCGCCCTCGGCCGGATCGCAGCCCTCCTCGACGGGGACCACGGGCCGACCCCGCTCCAGCGCCGCCTCGCCTCCCTCGGCCGCGTCCTGGCCGCCGCCACCCTCGCCCTGTGCGTGCTCTTCTTCGCCCTGGGCCTCGTACGCGGCCTCGGAGTGAGCACGATGGCGGTCACCGCCATCAGCCTGGCCGTCGCCGCGGTGCCCGAGTCCCTGCCCGCCGTGGTCACCCTCGCCCTCGCCCTCGGAGCCCGCCGCATGGCGGCCCGGGGCGCCCTGATCCGACGCCTGCCGGCGGTCGAAACGCTGGGCTCGGTGAGCGTGCTGGCCACGGACAAGACCGGCACGCTCACCGAGGGCCGCATGGTCGTCCAGCACGTGTGGACGCCGTCGGGAAACGTGGACGTGTCCGGCAGTGGATACGAACCCCACGGAGCCCTGACCCGCGCCGGACGCTCCCTGACACCCGAGCAACTCCGCCCTCTCCAGGAGCTGCTCACCACGGCAGCCCTGTGCAACGACGCGAGCCTGAAACCGCCCCAGAGCGGTTCCGACGGGTGGACGGCCGTGGGCGATCCCATGGAAGCCGCACTGCTGGCGGCCGCCGCCAAGGCCGGCTGCCCGAGCCACGCCGAGCTCCACCGGGCCTGCCCCCGGATCGGAGAAGCACCGTTCGACAGCCTGCGCAAACGAATGGCCACCCTCCACCACCTGCCCGACGGCAACGTCCTGGTCTGCCTCAAGGGGGCACCCGAGGCCGTCCTGGCGCCCACGGTGCTCGCCGAGCCGCCCCAGGTCCTGGAACAGGCGCGCCGACGGGCCGCCGAGCTGGCCGCGCACGGATTCCGGGTCCTGGCCGTGGCAGGCGCCGAACGGCTCCAGTGGAGCCGGCCCGCCGCCGAGGCGGAGCACGGACTGAGCCTTCTCGGCCTGATCGCCATCAGCGATCCGCCGAAAGCGGCAGCCGCGGCCACCTTGGCAGCCTGCCGCGCCGCCGGCATCACCCCGATCATGATCACCGGCGACCACCCCGCGACCGCCCACGCCATAGCCGTACGCATCGGCCTCGTCGACGACGGTCCCGCCGATGCGGTCGTCACCGGACCCGAGCTGGCCGCAGCACCGGACACCGACCTGACCGCGGTCCGCGTCTTCGCCCGGACCGATCCACAGCAGAAACTGGACATCATCCACGCCTGGCGTGCCCACGGCGCCGTGACCGCCATGACCGGGGACGGCGTCAACGACGGCCCCGCCCTCCACCAGGCCGACATCGGCGTCGCCATGGGCGCCCGCGGCACCGAGGTGGCCCGCCAGGCCGCCGACCTCGTCCTCACGGACGACGAGCTCTCCACCTTGGTCACGGCCGTCGAGGAAGGCCGCCGCGTCTACGACAACATCCGACGCTTCCTCGTCTACGCCATGGCCGGCGGAACCGCCGAGATCCTCGTGATGCTGGCAGGCCCCCTGCTCGGCCTCGCCCTCCCTCTTCGGGCGGGGCAGATCCTGTGGATCAACCTCCTCACCCACGGCCTGACCGGTGTGGCCATGGGCGCCGAACCGGCCGCACCAGAGGCCATGCGGCGCCCGCCCCGCCCGCCCGGACAGCACATCCTGGCCGCAGGCGTGTGGCAACGCCTGCTCGTCCTCGCCGCGGCCGTGACAGCGTTCAGCCTGATCGCCGGCATCGCCGCGCGCACCCATGGCTTGCCCTGGCAGAGCGTGCTCTTCCTGTCTCTGCTCGGCGCCCAGCTGGGCGTGGCCCTGGGCCTGCGGGCCCGGCTGCTCACCACCCAGAACCTCTTCCTCCCCGCCTCCGTGGTGGCCTCCGCCCTCCTTGCGATGGCTGCCCTGCACGTTCCCGCTCTGCGGTCGCTGCTGGACACCCAGCCGGTGGGCTGGGCCGGCACAGGGCTCGCCACCGCGGCAGCGCTCGCGGCATTCGTCGCCGCCCGGCTCCTGCGAGGCGCATTCCACAGAAAGGCATGATCATGAACGCGAATCCGCTTGCCCACGAGCACGGGGTCCACGCCGAGGTGGGCGACCAGATCGTCGTGGGCGGCCCCACGGTCGGAACGCCGGGCCGGGACGGAGAAGTCATCGCCCTGCACCATGAGGACGGCACCCCTCCGTACGACGTCCGCTGGTCCGACACCGGCCGTACCAGCGTATTCTTCCCCGGCCCGGACGCCCACGTCCGGCATCTGCACGACGAATCCGGTACGCCGCGGCACGAGGGAAGGCCGAACGGGGCAATGGCCTCCCGCTGAGTGGGAGGGCCGCGTCCTCCGGCCGGAGATACCGTGGAAGTGATGGCCATATCGCCATCACTTCCGGCCGGAGGTGGGCATGAGTGCAGGGGAACAGCCCACCCGGAGCGGTGTTCCTCGACTGCGGCTCGACGAACTGCTGGATGAGCTGCAGGTACGGATCGACGAGGTCAGAGGCACGCGGGACCGGCTGAATGGTCTGCTCGAGGCAGTCATGTCCGTGGGCCGGGAGCTTGACCTGCCGCAGGTGCTGCGCGGGATCGTCGAGGCCGCCGTGGTGCTCGTGGACGCCGAATACGGGGCCCTCGGAGTCATCGGGAACGACAAGAAACTGGCCGAGTTCCTACCCGTCGGCATCAGCGACGACCTCCGCGCACAGATCGGAGACCTGCCGTCCGGCCACGGCATCCTGGGTGAGCTGATCCGCCATCCCGAGCCGCTGCGGCTGTCGGAGTTGTCCGAGCATCCAGCTTCGTACGGGTTCCCGGACCACCACCCGCCGATGCATTCCTTCCTCGGCGTCCCGATCCGCATTCGCGAGGAGGTCTTCGGGAACCTCTATCTGACCGAGAAGCGCGGCGGCGCCGAGTTCGACGCCGAGGACGAGGCGGTCCTGTCCACCCTCGCCGTCGCGGCCGGCATCGCCATCGAAAATGCCCGGCTCTTCGAGGAGGTCCGGCTGCGGGAGCGCTGGCTGGAGGCCAGCTCCGACATCACCAGCGCCCTGCTTTCCGGAGCGCCCGAGGAGGAAGTCCTCGAGGGCATGCTGGAGCGGGCCAAGGACATCACCGGCGCGGACATGGGCGTCTTCTACCTGCTCGGCTCCGGCGGTGAACTGCGAGGCTCGCTCGCCTTCGGGGAGGGAGCCGAGGCGCACCGCGGGATCGTCCTGCCCAGTACTCAGGGCACTCTCGCCGAGGCCGCCCTGGCCCGCAACGGCCTCATTACCGTCCCCGACGTGGCGACCGACGAGCGCGTCACGGTACAACCCGAGCGGTGGGCGGGCTTCGGCCCGGCCGTGGCCGTCACTGTCGGCACCAAGGAAAAGCTCAGTGGTGTCCTGATGCTCGCCCGGCGGCAGGGTCGCCCCGTATTCGCCACTACGGAGGTCGCCGCTCTTCCGGGGTTCGCGGGCCAGGCTGCCCTCGCGTTGGAGCTTGCCGACAGGCGCCGCGACACCGAGCAGATGAGCATGCTGGAGGACCACGACCGCATCGCCCGTGACCTGCACGACCTGGCCATCCAGCGACTCTTCGCCACCGGCATGACCCTCCAGAGCGCCCAGCGCTTCGTCGACCACCCCCAGGCGTCCGAACGCCTCGCGCGCGCCGTGGACGACCTCGACGCCACCATCAAGATCATCCGATCGACCATCTTCGGACTCCGCGAGCACGAGGCCCCCGGTGGGGCGTCCAAGATGCGCTCCCGCCTGGCCCAAGCCCTGGATGAGGCCTCGGGGACCCTCGGATTCGCCCCCGCCCTGCGGGTGGAGGGGCTGATCGACACGGACGTACCGTCGGCCGTCGCGGACGAGGCCCTCGCCGTGGTCGGGGAGGCTCTGACCAATGTCGCCCGCCATGCCGAGGCCACGCGGGCCGAGGTCTCGATCGTCGCGGCCGACGGGAACCTGACGGTCACCGTGACCGATAACGGCGTCGGCCTGCCTGCGGGCGGTCGGCGCAGCGGACTGCGGAACCTGGCAGAGCGTGCCGAAAGGCTCAGCGGCCAGATGGAGGTTACGGCGCGGGGCGACGGGGAGCGGGGCACTCGCCTGGAGTGGCAGGTACCTCTGGTCCCGCCACCACGCTGACCGTCGTCGATGTTCCTGCTACTTCCCGGCGTCGTGCTCGTGCACTTGGGCGGCGATCACGGCTGCCTGGACCCGCCGCTCCACTCCGAGCTTGCCCAGGAGCCGTGAGATGTGGTTCTTGACCGTCTTCTCCGACAGGTAGAGCTGTTTGGCGATCTGCCGGTTGGTGAGGCCCTCGCCGATGAGCTCCAGGACGGCCCGCTCCCGTTCGGACAGAGCCGCCAGGCGGGCGTCCTCCGGTGGCTTCGCCGACTCGGGGTCGCGCAGGGAGTGCATCAGGCGGGCGGTGGTCGCAGGGTCCAGCATGGACTGGCCGGTGGCGACCGTGCGTACGGCCGAGACCAGATCGGAGCCCTTGATCTGCTTCAGGACGTAGCCGGAAGCCCCTGCCATGATCGCGTCCAAGAGGGCGTCCTCGTCGTCGAACGAGGTCAGCATCAGACAGGCCAGGCCCGGCATGCGCGAGCGCAGCTCGCGGCAGACGGTAATGCCGTCGCCGTCGGGTAGCCGCACGTCGAGTACGGCGACGTCCGGACGGAGCGCCGGCCCGCGGGCGAGCGCCTGCTCGGCCGTGCCGGCTTCGCCTACGACCGTGATGTCCGGCTCTGCGTCCAAGAGGTCCCGCAGCCCGCGCCGGACCACCTCGTGGTCATCGAGGAGGAACACCTTGATAGGTGCCCCGGCGGACGTGTTCGGATCCTCGGACATGATCGCCCCTGGCTCGGTCCGTGCTGTGCGTTTCCCTCCGAATTGTCTCAGGAAGAGGCGCAATGCACCCGTGGCCGACGAGACGGCTCGTTAGGCAGCGATGGTGCTTTCCAGCTCCATCCGGACGTCCACTACACCCTCAACCGCGCGGATCGCCCGTGCGAGCAGGGGGACCAGGGCCCGGTCCCGCAGCGGGCCGTGCAGAGTGACGACGCCGTCTTTTACGGCGAAGTCCAAGGTCAGGCTGGGGGCCAGTTCGGTGAGCACGCTCTGGCGGATCTCCTCCTCGAGATCCTCGTCCGGCCGCAGGAACACCTTCAAGAGGTCACTGCGGCTGACCACACCTTCCAACATCCCGAGCGCGTTCACCACGGGCAGGCGCTTGACGTGCTTGCGCGCCATGATCCTTGCAGCTTCGGCGACGGGCGCGTCGGGGTGCACGGTGATCGCCGGGCTCGACATGAGTTCCTCGGCCAGCACCGCGCCGGCCTTCGACGCGTCCTCCAACTGCTCGGGCAGCGCGGGGTCCGTACGCCGGAACTCCTCCTTCGGCAGCAGGTCCGCCTCGGAGACGACGCCGACGACCCGGCCCTCGCCTTCCAGGACGGGGACGGCGCTGACCTTCCACTGGTGCATCAGCTCGACGATCTCCTTGTAGGAAGCCTCGCGGCCGATGGCGACGGCGGTGTGCGTCATGACGTCACTGACGGTGTAGCGGGATGCGGGCATGACCGGCTCCTTCGGCGTACGGACGATCAGAGGAAGCTGCCGCTGCCATAGGGCGCGTACAGGTCGAGAAGGCGCACGCGGGCGGCCTGCAGCCGGTTGGCGAGGACCTGCCCGACCCAGTGGCCCAGGGCAGAGCCGAAGGCGGCGTCAGTGTCCATCAGCGCCCGTACGCGTGCCGCGTCGAACTCGTACGCACGGACGGGCGTCATCGCCTCCGCACCCAGACGCCAGGAGTACGGCTTGAAGAGCCACGAGCAGCCGACCAGCTGGCCGGCGCCGAGGCTCTCGATGACGGCGGCGCGCCGCCCGGGCACATGGACGTCCAAGGTCACGGTTCCGGACCGGACGATCCAGAACCGATCGGCGTGGCCACCCTCGCGAAAGAGATGGGCCCCCTCGACGAAGTTGACCTCTCGGGCCAGTTCCATCAGACGGGAGCGGCAGTCGGCGGGCAGCGCCTCGGAGAGACGAGCGGGTGAAGGGGTGCTCATGAACGGCCTCCTGTTCGAGTCCGTCTTCAGTCTTGGCGTTCCCGCCGGTCCCGGGCATGGGCCCTCTGGTCCCGTCTATGGGCCGACCGGCCCATGCCGGGCATGGCGCAGCCGGAGATCCTGGCAGCAGATGGCCGGCTCGCGGCCGTCGACCCGTCCACCTGGCAGGTGCGCGATGTACTGGAATGGCCATGGCATGGGGGCCTGGGGATGGTTCGCCATGTCCCTCACCACGCTGATCTTCTGGACCCTGATCGTCGCGGCGACCGTCCTCGTGGTCCGCGCCCTCAGGCGAGATGGTGCGGACGGGCGGACTGCACCCGCGCCTTACTCAGCCTCCGACAGCGGGGCCGAAAGGCTTCTCGCGGAACGATTCGCCAGAGGCGAGATCGACGAGGAGGAGTACACCCGGCGGCTCGCGGTGCTGCGAAGCCACGGCCCTGGGCCCACGCCCCTTTGAGAAGCCAACAGCGGGCAAGGGCACCGGCGTCCCGCCCGCTTGACCGAGGATGCCCACGATGAAGAGCGACCCGGCCATTACGACCACCAGCTCGCCCCCCGTCAGCATGCAGGGACGGCAGATGGAAGAGCTCAGCGCTGACGAGGCGTTGGAGCTGCTGGGCACCGTTCCGCTGGGCCGGATCGTGTTCACCCGTAACGCGCTGCCCGCGGTGCGCCCCGTCAACCACCTTCTCGACGCAGGCGACATCATCGTCCGGGTCCAGGACGGCTCGACGCTGGGAGCCTTGCTCGCGGCTCAGGCAGATGCGGGCGTAGTCGTCGCGTACGAAGCCGACGTCATCGATCAAGGCGCGCACCTGGGCTGGAGCGTGGTCGCCACCGGCTACGCCACCGCAGTCACCGCCCCCAGCGAGATCGAGCGCTACGCGCACCTCCTGCACCCGTGGGTCGAGGGCACCGCATCGGGCGCCATCCGGATCAGGCCCGACCTGATCACCGGCTTCCGCCTGCGTGAGAGCAGCCCGTAGAGGTCGGCCCACGCGCGCTTCACCTCCTCGCAGCCCTCCGCCCGGCACCATGGTGAGGCACAGGCCCGCATGGAGTCCCGGAGGTGCCATGCCGAAGCACGGACGGATCACCGCGATTCCGCCCGCCTTCCGTGGCTACCGGACGAGCTGGCTACGGGGCGACGTCCTGGCCGGAATCACGGTCGCCGCCTACCTGGTCCCCCAGGTCATGGCCTACGCGGGCGTGGCAGGTCTGCCTCCGGTCGTAGGCCTGTGGGCCGTCCTGCCGGCCATGGTCCTCTACGCCCTGAGCGGCACCTCGCGCCTGCTGTCCGTCGGACCGGAGTCGACCACCGCCCTCATGACCGCCGTGGCCGTCGGGCCACTCGCGGCCGGCGACCCCACGCGCTACGCGGCGCTTGCGGCAGCCCTGGCCCTCGTCGTCGGCCTGCTCTGTTTGGTCGCGTGGGCCATCCGGCTCGGCTTCCTGGCCGACCTTCTCTCCAGGCCCGTGCTCGTTGGCTACCTGGCCGGTGTCGCCTTCATCATGATCGTGGATCAGCTGCCCCGCCTCACCGGGACCAGCGGCAGCGGATCGGGGTTCTTCCCCCAGCTCTTCTCGTTTCTCCGCCACATCGGCGACCTGCACCGGCCCACGACCGTCATGGCCGCGGGCTGCCTGCTCCTGCTGTTCGCCCTGCCGCTGCTGTGGCGCGCTCTGCCCGGACCGCTCGTTGTCCTCCTTCTCGCCACGGCGGTAGTGACGGTCTTCGCACTGGACGAGGACCAGGGGATCGACGTCATCGGCGCGGTGCCGTCCGGCTTGCCGGGTTTCGCCCTGCCCCGGCTGACCGACCTCGCCGACCTGGTGCTCCCGGCTCTCGGCGTTCTGCTGGTCGGCTACACCGATGTCGTCCTGACCGCGCGCGCCTTCGCCCGGCACGACGACCCGCACCGCCTGGACGCCAACCGCGAGCTGCTGGCCCTCGGCGCGGCGAACCTCGGCGCCGGAGTCCTGCACGGCTTCCCGGTCAGCAGCAGTGCCAGCCGCACCGCCCTCGCGGACTCCTCGGGAGCCCGTACCCAGGTGTACTCCCTCGCCGGCGCCGCCTGCGTGGCCGCCGTCCTCCTCTTCCTCGGCCCGCTGCTCACACACACCCCCGCCGCCGCCCTCGGCGCCATCGTCGTCTACGCCGCCGTACGCCTGGTCGAGGTGAGCGAGTTCCGCAGGCTGGCAGCCTTCCGACGCCGCGAACTACTCCTGGCCATCGGCTGCACCCTCGGCGTCCTCGCCCTGGGCATCTTGTACGGCGTCCTGGTCGCGGTGGCCCTCTCGGTAATCGATCTGCTTGCAAGGGTTGCTCGTCCACACGATGCCGTCCTGGGGATCGTTCCGGGCCTGGCGGGCATGCACGACGTCGACGACTACCCGACTGCCCGCACCGTCCCGGGCCTGCTCATCTACCGCTATGACTCTCCGCTGTTCTTCGCGAACGCCGAGGATTTCCGCCGCCGCGCAATGGCGGCTGTCGATGTGCAGGACGGACCGGTCGACTGGTTCGTCCTGAACACCGAGGCCAACGTCGAGGTCGATATCACCGCCCTTGACGCCGTCGAGGCCCTGCGCGCCGAACTCGTAGAGAGGGACGTCGTGTTCGCCCTCGCCCGTGTCAAGCAGGAACTTCGCGAATCCCTCGATGCCTACGGCCTCACGGCGGCGGTCGGGGCGAACCGCATTTACCCGACCCTGCCGACAGCCATCGCTGCTTTCCACGCCTGGCAGCGGTCCGCCAACCATGATCCCGGCCCATGATGAGAGAACGGAACCGTGGCTTCTTCACGCGAGACCTTGGCTGCGGAGCCTGTGCGCGGGGGTGAAGCCACGACGATGGCCGGCGACCCCGGATCTGGGGACCAGATCTGGGGACCAGTGCCTAGTACACGCATCTGGGTAATGGAGTAAGGAGGCCCGAACTCTGCGGTGAACTGCTGGCGCGGAGCGGCGCCGTACCGGTCCTCTCCTCCCTTGACCTGCCCCATCACGCGCGTTTCCGCCGCGCGATGAACGCGATCCGGCCAGAACGTCCCCATCGGGCCGGCCCAGCGCACCCCGCCCGCCCTCTGCCCGTCGACGCACAGAGGGCGGGCGGAACTTCACGTTGGAAGCCGATGCGCGGCCGGTAGGCGACCCAGCGGACGCGTGGCACACCGGCTGACGAGCACGGCCTGCGCCTTCGGGCGGACCGCGTGCAGGGGGGACGTATCCGAGGGCCACGGAGAAAGTGCCGGTGGTGTCACGCAGGACGGTGTCGATGTCCTGGTGGCGGGAGACGACCCAGACGTCGAGCTGGCGGTCGTGGTGCACGGGGTGATGGGTTCGCAGGTGTGCGTAGAGGGGGCCGGGTTCGCCGGCCCCATGCGCGGTGATGGCGTCGGGCCGGGCTACCGGGCAGCTGGAGCCGGGTGTTCGTTTGGGTCCGGGCACCCGGGGGCCGGGAGGCTTCCTCGTGCGACAATGCCATTCGATTGTGCAACCCGACCCCGTCCGTTTTTAACTCGGCGGGATAGTGCTTCATGGCCATCTGTGCGGACTCCGTATCCACCCGGACCGTCAAGATCCAAGTGTCTCTGGTGCCCGACATCCGGGTCAACACCCGATCAGTTAGCTGGTCCCGGCAGGTTGGTCTTGACGTGGAGTGATTGTGGGCCTTTGAAGATGCTCAGCTGTCGTGGGGCAGGAGGTAGATGACTGGCGAGTTCCAGGTTTGGGAAACGCTGGACGAGGAGCTCGATTGCGAAATTGAGTTCCATCTTTGCGAGGGGCGCCCCGGCGCAGTTGTGGATTCCGTAGCCGAAGGCCATCGCCGCCGTCTGGCTTCTGGGGCAGTATGGATCGTATGTCTGGGGAGCCTTGTAATGGGCTTCGTCGCGGTTGGCGGAACAGTAAAGCAGGAGCATGAGGTCTGCCTGCTGAAAGTTGATTCCACGAAATTCAGTGCCTTTGTGGACGACGGTTCGAAAAGTTCCGATGACTGAGCTGTCGAATCGCAACCCTTCCTGAACTGCTGCCTCGGAGTCGAGCCGCCCAGCGGCAAGGTCATTCCAAACCCCTGTGTGCAGCAGTGTGTGAACGATATTAGAGAGGGCGTCTGCTGTTGATTCCCATCCTGCGACGATGAATGAGAAGAGAAGGTTGGCCAATTGTGATCGGCTAAGCTTTCGCCCGTCGATGGTAACCGCACCCCAGGCGCTCGCGAGATCATTCTGCGGGGACGCGATTCGGCGGTCTGCGAGGTCGATCAGATAGTCGATAGCCGGTGCACAGCGGTTTCCGCTGGCTGCCAGTTGATCTGGAGTGTGAGTGTGGGAGCCGAACATGATGCTATGGATGTCGGCCAGCCATCCTGACCATTTTCCCGTTGTTTTGGGGTCGATTCCCATGACGTGGAGCACCGATCTGAGGGCGATGGTGTGAGCGAATTCCGCGACGTCGAATTCGCTGGCGATCGCTCGGGCGTCCACCTCATTCTGGATGATGGCGCGAACACCGTCCTCGTACTGCCTGGTGGCTCGGGCTCCGAAACCAGCGTGAGCGACGCGTCGGACGAACCGGTGTTCCGGCGCGTCCGTGAGGGTGATCGGCAAGTTGTCCCAGATGAAGTCTACGATTTTCGCTGCTTCCGGCGGGAGGCCAGTTGGTCGAATGATGGCAGATTCCGACGAGAATCGCTGGGGGTCTCCGGCGATTTCTCGCACGTCGTCATATCGAGTAATGCACCAGGCGTTAAGCGCCTCGGAGAAGAAGATCGGCTGATGGGCGCGCGCCCAATCCAGCGTACGGTAGAGATCCTTATGATCTTGGCCAAATGGATTGAAAGTTGCCAGTTCCACTTTTGATCGACTAACCCTTTCGGTCGGGCTGAATTTCTGCGGGAACTTCGATCCGCTGGTCCGTCATGTCGATGAGCCATCGGTCGATGTCCAGTAGCCAGTACTGCTCGACGGTCAGGAGGTAGAGCCGCCGGCCCCCGTCGCGGAAATACGTCTCTGGAGGCAGTAGGAGCTGTTGGCGGACCGCCTCATCCGGAAAGTTGAGATCGTAGAAAGTCTTATGGAATGCGATTACTTCAGACTCGTGTTCAATCGAACGCGCTGTTCCCGAATACTGCATTCCATCGAGGCCGAAACCAGGCAGACCCGTCATATAGATGGAACCGGCGACAGATCGCTCCGCGGCGATGTCGCGAGAGTGCCTCGCACTGGCCATCGAGGCCCACAAGAGCCGAAGCGGTCGGTGCAGCGCGACGAAATTCACGGTCGCGGCCCAGGGCGTTCTGCCGTCATGGGTGGCGAGCGTGGTGAATCGAGCGTTGGCCAGGAGGCGGTCGACCCGCTCGTTCAGGGTTGGCTCCACTGCGTTCTCGGCTTCCGTCTCAGGGCTTCGTCGTATGGGGGGTGATGTCGGTCCAGTGCGCGGTGATGTAGGCACTGCACGCTTGGCGGGTGGAGCTGGCCAGTACAGTGCGCCACCCGGTCGGCACCTCGGCGAACTCCGGCCAGAGCGAGTGCTGGCCCTGCTCATTGACGAGCACGTGGAAGGCACCGCTCTGGTCGTCGAAAGGGTTGGTCTCCACATCAATCTCCACGGTTTTCAGAGGTCAGGAATCCATTGGCGGTGAGCTGGCCGATGTAGCCGCTGAGGAGGTCCTCAGTGGGTGGGCAGCTCGTACCGGTGAGCTCTCCGACGAGCTTCCACGTCCGGACGCACGACAAGATCGGCATGCTGTCCTCGAGGTAGAGCTCGACGACGCTCTTGCGCTGCGCGCCCCACCGTTCCGTGAACAGAGGGGTGAACGGCGCGATACCGGACTCAGGTCGTTCACCGGTGAAGGCGAGAAGCCGGTCGATCCACTGGTCCCACGGGATCTGATCCACCTGATGGCCTGCTTCGTTGAGGTGGCGGACCAGGTCGCCGAGGATCGCGTAGCGCGGATTGTTCAGGTGGTGGGCGGATCCGTCGGCGGGCAGGTCGAGCGAGATCTGCACGATGGCCCCGGTGACGAGATCCACCGGGGTGAAATCCATCGGCAGGTTGCAGTCGGGCGCGGCGCCCATGGCGACGAATGTCTTGATCAGCGTGCAGAGGAACCCGTCGGTCTTCCAGTTCCCGCTCTTCGAATGGCCGGTGACATCGTGCGGGCGGTGGATGGCGTAGCGCATACCTTGGCCACCGGCCTTGCGGATGAGCTCCTCGGACACCCATTTCGTCTCGGGATAGCCCATGAACAGGTGATCGGGGTGGCTGGGAACGTCCGCCTCGTCCACCGCCCGGACGCCGAAGAGTCCCGCTGAGGAGAAGACCGCTTGGGTGGAAATGTAGTGGAGGGCCTTGGAGCGTCCGCCGGCGGCGAGCCGAATCATCTGCCGGGTTCCCTCGACGTTGACCGGGCTGAGGGCGCTGTAGGGGTAGAGGAAGTTCACCCATGCGGCGTTGTGGTAGATCAGGTCGATGTTGTCGCTCAGCCATGCGTGGTGTTCCGGGCTGAGACCGAGTCGGTCACCGGCCAGGTCGCCTGCCACCGCGATGATCCGTGCGGTGTCGAGGTCTGGCCCGTCCAGGCCGTAGGTCGTCAGCGCCTCCTTGATGCGAAGCGTCGCGGCGGCGTCATCAGCGGCTCGGACCAGGCAGTGAACGGTCATGTCGCTTCTGGACAGCAGGTCGGCCAGAAGGTGCGCGCCCAGGAATCCAGTCGCACCGGTCAGGAGCGCGTGCTGGGGGCGGCGGTGCGAGCCTTCTCGCTGACGGGGGAAGCCCAGTCCCGCATCGAGGACCGACTCGGCGGCGAAATCGGGGACCGTTCGCTGGGGCGCGGTGGCCTGGTCCGGCGTGAGCGCCCGTGCCACGGCGCCGGCCAGCGCGTCTACGGTCGAGTCGTGCAGCAGTGCCTTCAGCAGGTTCCGGCTGTCCTTCGGACGCAACTCGAACGACCGGACGATTCTTGCGACCAGCCGCGTCGCCAGCATGGACGTTCCTCCGTGCCCGAAGAAGTCATCGCCGGGACCGATGTGCCGAATCCCGAGGACCTCGGCGCAGTGCGCGGCCACCTTCCGGGTGAGGTCGCTCTGCGGAACGGCCGCGGGGCCGGCGCTTGGAGCAATCTCGAGCGGCAGCGCCGTCAGCATCGCCCGGTCTGTCTTGCCGTTGGCAGTGAGGGGCAGTTGGTCCAATCGGACCATCAGGTCGGGCACGAGCTGGTCCGGCAGCTCGCCGATGAGCCAGGCGCGCAACGCGGCCGGGCTGAGGTCGGCTTCGGCGGTGTAGTAGCCGACCAGCCGCTTGTCGGCGGGCGAGGCCCCATGCGCGACCACTGCGGTTCCCAAGACCTGCGGGTGGCGGCGCACGGCGTGCTCCACCTCGCCCGGTTCGATCCGGCGTCCGCGGATCTTGAGCTGGTCATCGGTTCGGCCGATCAAGACGAACGCCCCGTCCGCCTGGACACGGGCGAGGTCGCCCGTCCGGTACATCCGTGCACCAGGGGGTCCGAAAGGGCAGGCGACGAAGCGGGCGGCCGTCAGGACCGGCCGGTTGACGTAGCCGTCGGCCACCCCGGGCCCCGCAACGTACAGTTCGGCGACCTCTCCGGGGGCAACCTGCCGGAGGTGCTCGTCGAGGAGATAGATCTGGTGGGCGCCGAGAGGGCGGCCGACAGGCACCGTCTCGGGCACCTGACCCGCCTGATCCAGGCTGTGCGTGGTGATGGCGACGGTGGCCTCGGTGGGGCCGTAGGCATCGATCACCGTGAGACCCGGGCAGTTCAGGAGAACTTGGCGGACCGCCTCGGGCGGTACCGCCTCTCCTCCGGTCCACAGCTGCGACACGTTTTCCAGGCTGGCCGGATCCTCCTGCGCGAGAAGTTGGAAGAGACTCGCCGTCAGCAGCAGCGCGGTGATCCTCCTTTCGCGGATGCACCCGGCAAGGGACTCGATGTCGAGCGGGCCCGCAGGGGCCAGGATCATCTGCCTGCCGTTGAGCAGCGGCACCCATAGTTCGTAGGTCGAGGCGTCGAAGCCCAGGGGCGAATGGATGAGCACGCGGTCTTGGGCAGGGGTCTGGAACACCGCGTCCAGTGCGAAGTCCGCGATGTTCGCCTGGGTGACCACAACGCCCTTGGGCCGGCCTGTGGAGCCGGAGGTGTACATGATGTACGCGGGATCGTTTCCTGTGACCGGGCGTTGCCGGTCCTCGTCGGTGAGGTCGGACGCACGCTCGGCGGCCAGGAGGCGTTGGGTCTGCGGCGAGTCCAGAAGCAGTACGTCGGGGCGGAGTGCGTCGGGCAGCCGGTTCATGAGGCCGACTTCGGAGAGGACGAGGACCGGAGCCGAATCCTCGACCATGTGCGGGATTTGCTCGGCCGCGCGTTCGGGGTCCAGCGGCAGGTAGCAGCTGCCTGCTTTGAGCACGGCGAGGACCGCGACGATCTGATGGGGCGAACGCCTAAGAGCCAGTGCCACCGGCCTCCCCCGGCCCGCCCCGTGCCGGATGAGCAGGCGGGCCAGCCGATTCGCCCGGGAATTGAGCTCGCGGTAGGTCAGTTCACCTTCTGCGCTGCTGAGGGCGATTTCCTCCGCGTGGCTTGCCGCTTGGTCTTCGAACAGAGAGGAGAGCGGCAAGGGCATATGAGTGGGCTCTTTCGCGTCGGTGGCCGGCAATTTACTGATTTTCAGGGACGGGTCATGGGCAGCGGTGCTCAGTAGCCGCTCCATCTGAGTGAGCAACTCGACAACGGTCGCCTTGTCGTAAAGCTGTGCGCTGAACTCGGCGCGGCACTCCAAGCCGCCACGGGCTCCGTACGCGTCGCGCCGTTCCCGGAACTCCAGATAGAGATCGAACTTGCTGGTGCCGTTGGGTGGCACCAGCACTTCTGCGGGGTCGCCGTTGAGATCCGTCATCGGCCATGGGGTGTTCTGCAGGACCAGCGCCGTCTGGAACAGCGGGTTGCGACCGAACTTCCGCTGCGGCCGCACCACTTCCACGACCTGTTGGAAGGGCAGGTCCTGGTTGTCGAACGCGAGGAGGGTTGATGCGCGGACGCGATCGAGTAGTTGGGTGAAACTCGGGTCACCCGAGGTATCCGTACGCAGCGTCAGAGAATTGACGAAGTACCCGGCGAGGTCTTCGAGGACCGGATCACCGCGGCCGGCCACCACTGTCCCCAGTGGGATGTCCGAGCTTCCGCTTCGATGCGTCAGAACGGCGGCCAGGCCGGCCTGGAGGACCATGAAGAGAGTGACCCGGTGATCGCCTGCAGTCTCGTAGAGGGCCTGGTGCAGTGGCGGTTCCCAAAAGGCCGATACGGCACCTGCGGCGTTCGAAGCTTCGCGCGGCTGATCCGTCAGCCCGTGCAATTCCGTCGGGAGCTCCGCCAGCGTCTGGGCCCAGAAGTCTCTCTGCCGGGCGGCAGGGCCGGCCCCGTCTCGACCGGAGGCGAAGACCGCCTCCTGCCATAGGGAGTGATCGGCGTACTGAGCCGGCAGGGCGGCCAGGTTCGGCAGCCGGCCTTGCACGGCATCGCGGTAGGCCGAGGCCAGGTCGCGGCAGATCGGGGCGATCGACCAGCCGTCGCAGGCGATGTGATGCAGAACCAGGAGGACGACAGTCTGCGAAAGACCGGTCCGCAGGACCTCGGCCCGCAGCGGGAGGTCTTCCGTGAGGTCGAACGGCTCCGAGGCGAGTCGGCGCACCACGAGGTCGAGTTCGTCTGGATGGACGTCCCAGGTCCGTACTGCGGGGTGCGCGACATCGGCACACAGCACCTTCTGGAAGGGCTCCCCATCGGCGGTGGGGAACACGGTACGCAGGCTTTCGTGCCTCGCGACCACGGCCCGTAACGCGGCGCCAAGCGCCTTCGGGTCCACCTCCGTACGCATCGGGATCAGCAGGGGAACGTGGTAGGCAGCGGTCGTCTCGCTGAACTGGGTGAGATGCCAGAGGCCGAACTGGCCGGAGGACAGGCGCAGCGGTTCCGGGCGTGGCCGTCCAGCATCGACGGGGACGAACTGATCCGCGGGCTTCGACTGCGTCGAGGAGCGCAGTCGGCTGGCCACATTGGCCAGGCTCCCCGCCTTGAATACGTCCGCCAGCGACAGGCCGCTATCGCGCATGCGACGAAGGCGGAAGGTGAACCGGGCGAGATCGAGCGAGCTGACGCCCGCGGTCAGAAATTCGTCGTGCAGACCAAGCAGTGGAAGGTTGAGGGACTTCCATAATGCGGCTACGCCGTGTTCCGGCTCGTCGTCGAGGTCGCCCGATGGATCCACCGGGCCTCCAGGCAGAGGTCTGGCTGCCAGAGCGGTTCGGTCGGCCTTGCCGTTGATGGTCAGGGGCAGCGCGTCAATGACGATGATCCGGTCCGGCACCAGATGGGCCGGCAGCACGCGACGGAGGTGCCCACGCAGTTCTTCAAGGTCGCAAGACGACTCCGCCACGACATAGCCGACGAGCCGCTTTTCATCCGCCTTGTCCCCGTGGGCCACCACACAGGCCTGGGCCACCCCTGGCCGGCTGACGAGCGCCGACTCGATCTCCCCGGGCTCGATCCGGTGCCCACGGACTTTGACCTGGGCGTCGAGACGGCCCAGGAACTCCAGCGCACCGCTTTCGAGGCGGCGTACCTGATCACCGGTGTGGTACATCCGCTGGCCCGGCGGACCGTACGGGCATGCCACGAAACGCTCGGCCGTGGCCGCAGGACGGCCGAGATATCCCAGGGCCACGCCCGCCCCCGCCACATACAGCGCGCCCACCCCGCCGACGGGCACCGGACGCAACTGCTCGTCGAGGACGAGAACAACATCTCCGTCGAGTGCGCGCCCGATCGGTACGGAGGGCAGGAAGGTGTCCTCCCGGTCGGTCGGATGCTGCGTCGCGAACGTGGTGGTCTCCGTGGGCCCGTATCCGTTGCGGAGCCTTGTCTGCGGACAGGCCTCGAGAAACGCCCGCATCGCCGGAGAAGAGCAGGCCTCTCCTCCCACCAGCACTTCGGACAGGGTCGAGAACACGGAGGGATCCAGCTCGACGCACAAGTTGAACAAGGACGCGGTCAAGAACATCCCAGTGACTCCGTGGCCTGCGATCAGCTGTCCCAGCCGATCGGGCTCGAGCACACCCGGCGACAGCACGATCCGTCCACCGTTCAGCAGTGGAACCCATAATTCGTAGGTTGCCGCATCGAAGCACTGCGGGGCATGAGCAAGGACGACCCGGTGCGCCGGAGTCGTGAAGATCTGGTCCAGGGCGAGAGCCGCGATATTCGCATGAGTGACCATGACGCCCTTGGGGCGGCCCGAAGATCCCGAGGTGAAGAGCACGTAGGCGGGACGTTCCGCCGCCGGCCGAATGTCCGCGGCAGGCGGCACGGGTTCAGAGTCCGAGCCGTCAGCCAGAGCGACCAGTGTGTCGGGGGCATCGACCACCACCACGGACGGGGACCCCGCCGAGGTGGAGACCCGGACGCGGGGGGCGGTCTCCTGCTGAACCACCACCACCTTGGGGGCCGCGTCGCTGACCATCATGGCGATCCGCTCGTCTGGATAGACCGGGTCGAGCGGCACATATGCGGCGCCCGCTTTCACGATGGCCAGAACGGTGACCACATAGTCCAGGTTCCGGCCGAGCGAAAACGCGACCGTGGCGCCAGGCCCCGCACCATGTGAGGACAGCAGTAACGCCAGCCGATTCGCCCTGTCGTTCAATTCCGCATAGGTGAGGTCGCCGTCGGGACCTGTCACCGCCACCGCCGATGGCGACGCACTGACCTGCCGGGCAAAAAGATCAGGCAACGCCTGCCAACTTCTCAAAATATCGCCTGTCATTTTGAAACACTATTGATGAGTCCAAGAACGCATCCAACCTGCGGAATTTGCCCCCAAAATGCCCGGCAGGCCGGAGAATGGAATCGAGGTCATTTCCCGGAGACCGACTGCTGGCGCAGCGGACTTGCGGGCCGGGGCTCGGTACGCGAAAGAGGTCGCGAACAACGGCGAGCGGCGCGTGCCGTACGGCTTCGTCACGCCCGGGGGCGCCGGGTACCCCCTTGCTGCGCGTTCAGCCCGCCAGGTCGACAGCATTGGCTTCGTCGACTCCCGGCGGGCCTTCGGGCCACCAGGGGACGGGCACGCCTTGGCGCGGCTCGTGCCCCTGCCCCAGCCCGGTGGGCCGGAGCAGGGGCACGAGTGCCGGCTGGCCGCGATCCTGCGAAGCCGCCGGGCGGCGGTGTCAGGGGTGGCCGGCCGAAGCGCGGGGCTGGTCCTGGTGGCGGTTGTCAGTTGAGGCGGCCGAGGATTCGGCTGCCGGGGGCGTCGGGGTCGTCGCTGGTGAGGAAGGTGACCCAGGCGCTGACGTATTCGTCGCGGGTGATGGTGTTGTCGCCGTTGGCATCCAGCGCCCGGGCGGCTTCGGCGGCGTCCTCAGGAGAGACCCCGCCGTGGGTGAACACGGCGACCAACAGATCGAGGGGGATCTCGTTGTCGTCGTCGGCATCCAGGGCGGTGAACTGGGCGTCGACGGCACGCTGGAGGGTTTCGCGGAGCTGGGGGGCGGGGAGCCCGCCGAGGGCGGTGCGGAACTCCTCGCGGGTGATGATGCCGTCGCCGTCGGCGTCCGCGAGGTCGCTCAGGGACCGCCACCAAGAGCGGAACTCCTCGGTCATGTTCTTGGCCTTGGCGGAGTCGGCGGGAACGTTTCCGCCTTCGAGGATCTTGCGGGCCATGATGTCGACGTCGTTGCTGTCGAGGTGGCCATTGCCGTCAGCATCGTAGATAGCGAAGAGACGGTCGCACTTCTCGGTAAGGGCCTGAGACATGAAAGGGTGCTCCTTCTCGGCATGGGGGGAAGTAGATCTTTTGCCGGTGATCGTTAGCTTGCCAGCCCGCTGAGGCCGTTTCGGCGTGGCAGCCGTTCTGTCACACCATGGAGATCATGAAAGGACGGGGGTTGACGGCGGTGTCTGACCTTGGAGTGGGGCGTGAGCGAGGCAGGCAGCCGCTGGCGTGGAAGCAGGCGAGACGACGGTGGGCTGCGTCCGTCGGGGGACATGCCAGGCCGGCGCCGTCAAGGAGCCGTGCGGTGTTCCCGCGCCCGACGCGGAGAAACACCCTGCCGACCGGTGGTACGCATGGGGATCGCCTCCAGGAGGTGGAGGAAAGGTCGACACCTCCAGTCTCGTGCGACCACTTGCGACCACCACGACCCATGCGCCCCTGTGACCTGCGCTTTCCCCCTGTCTCTGCGCCAAGTGCCGCTTTGGCAGCTCGGCCCACAGACGGTGCACCACCCGCTGACCAGCCTAAATAGTGGAATTTGGACCGGGCTGAGGAGGCCTGGTCCGCGAACGGTCTTCCCCCGTCCGCCGTTCCCGCACCGTCCACCTCGGCATGCCCCGCGTCGGCCAACCCCTGGCCGACGTCCGACGCCTAAGGGCCCACCAGTCGTGACCGCCACCATAAACGGCGGCCGCCAGGCCGACACCGAACGCCGCCGCACCCGCGTGAAGAGCGCGATCACTGCCGCCCGAAGCAACGGGACATCGCTGACCGCCGCCGGCATCGCCCGCCTGGCCGCCCGCGTCCATCAGCTTGAAGAACGCCTGTCGAAGGCGCTCGGCGAAGAAGTCTGGTGATCTTCCGGCCTTGGGGCGGCCGCCGATGTCGCTGAACTCACCAGCCGCATTACGCAGCTTGAACAACGGAATGTCGACCTGAACCGGGCGCTGGAGGGACGACGAGCCGAACTCGACCCCGCCCGAGCTGCGAACCGGACAGCTGACGCGGGCTCTCAACCACCGTGATTGACCGTGCGCCTGCCGCCGCCTGATGAACCGGCAGCTCACCGTGTAGGAGTCCCGCCACCGCCTGGCCCGCGCGATCTGCCACGGGGGCCGCGGGCGGATACGCCAGGCCTACAGGGAGGGGCAGGAGGACCAGCTCGCGGCCCTCGGTCTCGTCCTCTACGCCGTCGTGCTCTGGAACGCCCGTTATCTGGACGTCGCCGTCGCCCAGCTGCGCGCCGAGGGCCACGAGATCAGGGACGAGGACGTGGACCGCCTCTCCCCGCTCAAGGACCGCCCGCATCGGTTTCCTGGGCCGCTACCTGTTCGACATCGCGGCGAGCGGCCCCGCGCAGGGCCTGCGGCCGCTGCGCGACCCGGACGCGGTCGAACGTGACGACGACCAGGACGGGCACGAATGAGGGGGTGTGTCCGTTGCCGTCCGATGCTCTGCTCACTGCGGCGGGCGCAGGGCGTTGCGGAGGATGGTGAGGACCTCGTCGCGGGTGGGGGGTGTGGGTGCGGTCATGGCGTGCAGGCACAGTCCGGTCATCAGCGGGGGGATGGTCGCGGCGGCGATGGGGCCGACCAGGGGGGTCATGACCTCGGTGCTGATCCGTGCCGAGCGGCTGGCGGCTTCGCGTAGTTCCGGGCGGCGCAGGGCGGCGACGTGCAGTTCGTAGTCGACGACGGCGTTGGTGCGGCCTTCGCCCAGGCAGGCCATGACGCTGTCGGCCAGCCCCTCGGCGACCTGGTCGGGGGTGGCATCGGCGTACTCCTGGGCCCAGGACCGTACGAAGCCGGCGAAGCGTTCGGCGGCGTGCTCCAGGGCGGCGCGGATGAGTGCTTCGCGGTCGGCGAAGTGGTAGGTGGTCGAGGAGAGCGAGACGTCGGCCCGCTCGGCGATCGCCCGGTGGGTCAGTCCCTCCAGCCCGCGCTCGGCGATCAGCTCCTCGGCCACCTCCGTGATCCGCTCCCGGCGGTTGGGGTCGTGTCGGCGTGTGCGGCGGGTCTTCTCGGTCACTGTGGTCAGGCTCCTTCTCGGTGTACGGGTCACTCTCGCATCACTCTACTGGTACGGACGTCCGTACTGATGCTATGGTGGTGGAGTAGTCGGCGGGGGGCCTGCGAACGGAGAGAGTCATGGCAAGCAACGCACACCCCCTGAACCTGGTGGACGTCACCGTCCCCCACGAGGCGCACGACGACGCCCGCCGCTTCTACCTGGACGCCTTCGGCTGGACCGTCGAGGCGGACATCCCGGGCTACCCGATCATGGGGACCGGCCCGGGAGGCGCCCAGGTCGGGCTGATGTGGGAGGGCAACCCGCAGTCCGGCGACCTGTCGAAGTTCTGGCAGACCGGCAAGGCGGTGCCCTTCCTCGGGACCGAGGACATCGAGGCCACTCTCGCCGAGGTCGAGCGGCACGGCGGCAAGGTCGCCGCACCGGCGCGGCAGACCGGCCCCGTCAAGGTCGCGGTCTTCGAGGACCCGTGGGGCAACCACTGGTTCCTGTGCGAGAACGGCAACGCGAACGGAGTGTCGGCATGAAGATCGCAGTCCTCGGCACCGGCGGCGGAGGCCGCGCGCACGCCGCCAAGCTCTCAGAACTCGGCCACGACGTCGTCGTCGGCACTCGCGACCCCCAGGTCACGCTCGGCCGCACCGAGCCCGACTTCATGGGCACCCCGCCGTTCGGACAGTGGCTCGCCGGCCACCCCGGCATCGAGCTCCTGACCTTTGGCGAAGCGGCCCGAACCGCCGACCTCGTGATCAACGGGATCGACGGCGCCAACGCGGTAAGGGAACTCACCGCGATCAGCGAACACCTGGCCGGCAAGACCCTCATGGACTACGCCGTCCCCTTCATCTACAACCCGGAGCGGGAACACCCCTGGCCCACGCCATGGGGGGTGATGCCCGCCCTGGACCCGGTGGACTCCGACAGCCTGGGCGAGCGCATCCAGCGCGCCCTGCCCGAGACGAAAGTGGTCAAGGCCTGCGTCACCCAGGAGCAGGACACAGTCGTCGAACCCCAGGCCATCGGCGGCGGCGATCACACGATGTTCCTCGCCGGCGAGGACGCCGACGCCAAGGAGCAGGTCGCCGCGCTGCTGCGGGCCTACGGCTGGCAGGACGTCCTCGACCTCGGGCCGATCGTCTCCTCGAGGGGAATGGAAATGTACGCCCACATGCACAGCGCCATCCAATTCGCGCTCGGCGGCGCCCGCTTCGGCATCAAGGTCGTCCGCTGACCGGGACGGCGTCCCGTGAGAGAGGTTGTGGCCATGGCTTTTGACGAGGTTCTGGCGGAGCGGATCAAGGAGCGGCTGGAGCCGGAGGGGGTGACTGCGAAGAAGATGTTCGGCGGGATCACCTTCCTCCTGCAGGGCAATGCGCTGGCCAATCTGTACGAGGAGGGCCTGATGGTGCGCGTCGGCCCGGACGGGATGGACGAGGCCCTGGCCCGCCCCGGCACCAAGCAGCTGGTGTTCCGCGGCAAGGAGCAGCAGGGCTGGGTGGTGCTGGCCGAGGAGACCCTGGACGACGAGGTCCTCGACGACTGGCTGACGTGGGCCATGGAGGTCACCGCGGAGCTGCCGCCCAAGTAGCCCGGCCGGCCCGGCCGCCCGCGGCGCCGAGAACCGTCAGCAGTCCTCGGTGCTGTTCTCGTCGTGCCGGGTGAGGGCTCGGGCGGCACGCAGCAGGCGCCGGCCCGACCGCTCCAGGTAGGGGGCGAGCTCGGGGGTGCCGTGGACGGTGTCGTCGGGTCCGAGGTCGATGCCCAGGAGTTGTTGGGCGATGTGGCGGGGGTTGTTGGCGGTCAGGTCGATGGCGCTGCTGTGAGCGTCGAGGGCGCGGACGCGGCCGGGGAGGGAGTAGGTGCGGGCGCGCACGGTGTCGGCGTCGGCGGGCACGGTGGCGTGGAAGGTGTAGCGGGCCGGGGCGCCGGCCAGGCGCTCGGCGACGTACGCGGCCGCATCCGGGGCGGGCAGCTCGCGGGGGGTGACACGGTGGCCGGTGGGGGCCGGGTCGGTGATGCGGTCCACGCGGAACAGCCGCCACTGCTCGTGCTCGATGTCGTACGCGACCAGGTACCAGACGGGGTCGGCGGCGACCAGGGCGTGCGGCTCGACGCGGCGCTGTCCGAGCGCCCCGCCGCCGGTCCTGTAGGTGAAAGCGACGATCTCGTGGTCGCGGCAGGCGGCGGCCAGGGTGGCCAGCGTGGAGGGATCCGCCGTAGGGCCGGTACTCCACGGCAGCGGGAGCGGGGCGGTGGTGGCCTGGATGGCGGCGACCTGGTGGCGCAGGCGGACGGGCAGCACCTGTTCCAGCTTGGCCAGGGCGCGCACAGCGGTCTCCTCGATCCCCGCCACACCGGCGGCGGCCGTGCGCAGGGCGACGGCGATGGCCACGGCTTCCTCGTCGTCCAGCAGGAGGGGCGGCATGGCGGCACCGGCGGCCAGGCGGTAGCCGCCGGCCTGGCCGGTGGTGCCTTCGACCGGGTAGCCCAGCGCGCGCAGCCGGTCGATGTCGCGGCGGATGGTGCGCAGAGTGACATCCAGGCGTTCGGCGAGTTCGGTGCCGGACCAGGTGCGGCGGGTCTGGAGCAGGGACAGCAGGCGCAGCATGCGGGCGGGCAGGTCCTGGGTCATGTCTTTCAGACTGCCAGGCATTAGTGACGCGAGGTGTCCTAAAGGGGCTCTACCGTCGAAAACATCCAAGCGGTGAGGAACCGCCTCGGCGGTCGGCAAGACCACCCCTTCCCGAGCCGGGATCTCCGTAGTCCCGGGGCGCCGCCAGCTGGACGGGGAGTAGAGGTTCCCGCCCGCAGGCGGGTGGAGCACGGGTACAACCGATGGCCGTCTGGGGCTTGCGGTTCCTCACCAATGAAGACAGCACCTCCTCACTGACCGTGGGGTCAGATGTGCTGCGTACGAAGGGAAAAAGATCATGATTACTGGAGTGAACACGGTCACCGTCTGGGTGCTGGACCAGGACTCGGCCAAGACGTTCTTCACCGAGAAGCTCGGCCTTCAGGTGCGCACCGACATGCCGCTGGGCGAGGGCATGCGCTGGGTGACCGTGGGCCCCGAAGACCAGCCGGAGGTGCAGCTCACGCTGATGGTTCCCGGAGCGCCGGCGCAGGACCCGGAGTCCGCCGAGCAGCTCAAGTCGCTGCTGGCCAAGGGCGCACTCGTCGGCTGCACGTTCACCGTCGAGGACTGCCACGCGGCCTTCAAGGAGCTGTCCGCGCGGGGGGTGACCTTCATCCAGGAGCCGCAGCAGAAGCCGTGGGGCGCCTCCGCGGTCTTCCGCGACGACTCCGGTACCTGGCACGAGATCCTGCAGCCGCACAACTAACGCGACGACCCGGCCGGCCGGCCGGAACTCCTGGCCGTCCCATCGGGCGGCCAAGTGCAGCTCACGTCGCCCACCGCCGGGAGGGCAGGCAGCCCTCCCGGCGCCCCGGCATCCGCTCGCCTTCCGCGAGCGGGCGGTCAACCAGCCTGGACCGACCAGGCCTCGGCCCCCCCCGCCCCGTCGAGGCTGCCCCCCTTCGGCCCACCCGCATCCGAGCGCACCGGCCGCCAGAACAGAGGAACCCCATGACCCGCACCAACAATCCGACGCCCCTGGACGGGAAGATCATGTGCCAGGCGATGTGGGCCCGTGACGGCCGCGTGCTGGCCGACTTCTATGCCACCGCACTGGGTACGGAGGTCAGCCAGACCTACCCGGGCCCGCAGGGTGACCCCGTCGCCTTCGCGTTCCACCTCGGCCGCTCGATGTACCTCTTCTACACCTCCGAGACCTTCGCTGCCCCCAACTGGCCCGAGGAGGACCTGCCCTTCCACATGGACCTGACCTTCCCCGACGTCCGGGCCGCCGAGCAGCAGCTGCTCCGGATGGGCGCCACCAAACCCGCCCACCAGCCGGGCGGAAAACACTGGACGATCCTGCTCGACCCCTCCGGCCAGCCGTTCTGCATCCACCAGGCCCGCTGACCCGCTGCCATGACGACCGCCCTGCCCCGCATCACCGCCGCCCAGCGCCGCGCCCGTCTCGCCCGGCTGCAGCTGCTGGCCCCCTCCGCCCGCGTGCACACCGCTCACGAGGTGGCCGGGGCCCTCATCGGCCTGCACGCCACCGATCCCGCGACCGTCTTCCTCGCCGCGGCCGCCCGCATGTCCGGGCCCACTGTCGACGCCATCGACCAGGCCCTCTACCAGCGGGCGGCCGACGGGCCGGCCATGGAGCGCGTACGGTGCATGCGCCGGACCATGTTCGTCGTCCCCGCCCGCCTCGCACCCGCCGTACGATCCGCGACCGTCCAGAACACCGACCGCCTCCGGGCCGACTCGATGGACAAGCTGTGTCAGGCCCTCGGCTGGGACCACCGGCGCTACACCGCCGCGGAACAGGACACCCTCGCCGCGATGGCGGCACGCGGCGAGGCGACCGCCGCCCAGTTGGCCGCGGACGTGCCCGCCCTGCGCGAGCAGCTGATCATCTTTCCCGGCAAGGCGTACGAGTCCCGCCAGCGCGTCAGCGCAACCGTCCTCGGCGTCCTCGCGGCCGAAGGCCGCATCCGCCGCTCCCGGCCGGCCGGATCGTGGACCTCGGCACAGTTCCGCTGGGCGCCCGCCCAGCCGCTGCCCGCCGTGCCGGCCACCGAGGCGAGAACCACACTGGCCCGGCACTACCTCGCGGCCTTCGGACCGGCAACGGCCGACGATGTGAAGTGGTGGACCGGCTGGAACCTCCGCGACACCCGCAAGGCCATCGCCGCCACCGGCGCCCACGCCGTAGAACTCGACGAAGGCACCGGCTACCTCCTGCCCGAAGACCTCGAACCCCTCACGCCCTGCGAACCCGGCGCGGCACTGCTGCCCAGCCTCGACCCCACCCCGATGGGATGGCGCCACCGCCACTGGTATCTCGATCCCGCCCACACCGCCGCGCTGTTCGACCGCAACGGCAACATCGGCCCCACCATCTGGTGGAACGGCCGCATCATCGGAGCCTGGGCCCAAAACCCCGACGGACACATCAACCACCACCTCCTCACCGACCCGGGCACACTCGCCCGCACCGCCGTCAACGACGAGATCGACCGCCTGACCACCTTCCTTGCAACCACCCGCGTCACCCCCTGCTACCGCACTCCTCTCGAACGCCAACTCGCCCAGGAAACGCCGTCCTGACAACAACAGCCGCCTCCACACCCGACGGCGCCCACCCACGGGGAAGACCGGCGTGGACCAGGTATAGACCGTCACACGCGGCGATCTCACAAACGGACCCTTCCCGGAGCAAGATCGGAAACGGTCCGCGCGGATGGCCTGGACCGCCGATCCCCTCCCAACAGCGTTGCGGAGGATGGGGCTGTCCGTCGGCAGGGCCCAGCCGCGATGCGTGCAGAGTCGTTCTACCGCGTCGCCGAAGGGAAGGGCGATGCCCTCCGCGTTGGACGTGGTGCGCAGGGTCCTGCACTCCGGAGTGCAATGGAGCTTGCCCTTGCCTGACGCGGAGGCGTGACAACCGAGGGGATCTTTCCCGTCGGCCCCAGCGGGACATCCTCGGTGAACTTCCCACCGAGGGGAACGATGCTGCCCACCCTGGCTGCCTCGGAGGGTCTGCCGCGAGTGCTCCTCCGAGGCGCCCCTGGGGACCAGTTGGGGACCATACGGTGTGCGCGCTGGGGGTCAAGGGGTCGCAGGTTCAAATCCTGTCGTCCCGATCAGCGTTTACGCAGGTCGGAGGCCGTTCTCTCGCGCATGGGAGGGCGGCCTCTTCCATGCCCGGAATACTGGTGGTCGCATTGTGGTCGCACGCCCGCTTTGGGGTTGGTTGGCGGTGGGGTGGAAGCCGGTCGGGGCGGGGGAGCGGAGCCGGTTGAGGGCTTCGTGGAGGTGTTGGATGTGGTCGATGGTGTCGACGGCTTCGCGGGCGGCTTGTTGGGTGAGGTGGCTGTAGACGTTGGCGGTGGTCGAGAGGGTGGAGTGCCGCAGCGTCTTGGAGACGACGGTGAGGGGGACGCCGGCGGTGACGGTGATCGTGGCGGCCAGGTGCCGCAGGTCGTGAACGGTCACCTGCGGTACGCCGGCCTCTTTGGAGAGTTGCCGGAGCCCGGTCGAGGACGGTGTGGGGTCGCAGGGGTCGGCCGTCGGGTCTGCAGAAGACGAGTCCGGTGAATGGATCGCTGGGGTCGCTGTGGCGGCGGGCCCTTGACCGGGCCCGGTGCTCGAGTGCGGTGGCGACGCGGGGTGAGACGGCGACCCAGTTCCGACTGGTACGGGTCTTGGGCGTGGTGATGACGAGGTGGTTGTTGTCGATCGCGGAGAGCGTGCAACGTACATAGAGGACACGCTCGGCCAGGTGGACGTCGTCCCAGTGCAGACCGAGGGCCTCTCCTTTACGCATGCCGGTGCCGATGAGGAACTCGAACAGGTCGGCCATGTCCGGGTCTGCCTGATGGTGGGGATGGTGGACGGTGAAGTGCCGGGGGGCTGGCTGGGTTGTGGGCGAGGCGATGCTGGCGGAAGGCGTCGCCGAGGGCGCTGGAGAGGGTGGCAAGGCAGCGGTAGGGGGTGGTCTGGCCTCGGCCGGCGGCGAGCTCGCTGGTGACGAACGCGGCGATGTGCCGGTGCCCGAGCTCGTCCAGTTTCAGGGTCCCGAAGGCGGGGACGAGATCGTTGTGGACGTAGTCCCGGTAGCGGGCCATGGTGGTCGGCTTGAGCACGAGGGCCTTGGCGGCGAGCCAGGCGGTCAGGTAGTTGGCGACGCTCTGGTTCGGGCCGGCGTTGAACCCGTCCGCCTCGCCCTCCAAGAATCTCCGCAGCAACGCAAGGCGTCGCGGCAGCTGCACCTTCGGTAGATGCGGCCGCGCTCGCCGGTGGTACGCATGGGAATCGCCTCCAGGAGGCGGAGGAAGGGCCGACACCTCCGCAGAAGCCGATACGAGCAGCGCCGGCGTGGTCAGCAGCACGCCGTACGGGCACCTACCGCGCATGGGTGACTACGTACCCGGGCGGGCCCCGCAGGAGAAGTGCTTCGTTGGCTAGCTGCCGAATCGGTCGGCGGTGGCCGCCACGGGGATCGGGATTTCGAAGTGGACGGTCCCGTAGCCGCCGTGCTCGCCCGTTGTCCGGGCGTCGCAGACTTCCTCGGCGATGCTGCGCCAGAAGGCTTCCGCGCCGGGGATGTCGACGTTGGTGTGCAGGTAGATGGCGTCGTAGCCGGGGACGCCTGCGGCGAATTCGCAGGCTGTCCTGACCATGGCGCGGGCCAGTCCGTGCCTGCGGTGGTCCGGGCGCACGTACACCCGCAGGAGCTGCGCCGTGCGCCCCGAGGGGTAGCGCTCGGTGAGCCAGCGGGGGTGCGGGGGGTGGGCGGGGCCCCGGGAGTTGAGCGCGGTGGTGCCGACCACCTCTTCGCCGAGGACCGCCACGACGAGGGCGTGGCGCGGATGCGTGAGGTAGGTGCTGACGATGTCGACGACGTCGTCGTGCCATTGGGGTACGTACCCGTAGTCGAACTCCCGGTAGAACGTGTCGAGCATGACGCTCCGCGCGCCGGCTACGTCGTTCGGCCTGGCGTGCCGTACGACGTACGGCCCGGTCTCTTGCCCCTGCGGCAGGTCTCTCATGGCTCGGTGGCTCCCTTCCGGCACTCCGGTCTCGTGAGCGGCAGGCTATCGGAAATCCACTCTATTGGAAATGAAAACGATTTCAGGTAACTTCCTCCTCGGTTCGGTGCGGATGTCTCCCGTCAGGCAGTCCGCTTCGCAGGTATGCCTCGCGGTCGTGACGGCATTTTGAGAGGAAGTCCCTTGGCGCATCTGCTGGTTGTCGAGAGCTGGGTGGGGTCGATGAGCAGGCTGCTGCCCAGGGCGATCGGGGAGGGCGGGCACGAGTTCACGTTCGTCACCCGGGACCTGCACCACTACCTGCGCGGCGCCGGTTCCGACGGCCCGCACCCGCTGCTGGCGGCGCGCAACATCATCACCGCGGACACCAACGACATGGAGGAACTGCTGCCCCACCTGGAACGGCTGCACGCGGTGCTCGCCTTCGACGGGGTCGTCTCCTCCTGCGACTACTACCTGCCGGCCGTAGCCCGGATCGCCGAGCGGCTGGGCCTGCCCGGCCCAGCCGCCGAGGCCGTCGAGGCTGCCTGCCGCAAGGACCTGACCCGCCGGGTGCTGGCCGAGGCCGGGGTACCGGGCCCCCGCTTCGCGCTCTGCGCGGACACGGCACAAGCCGCGGCCGCCGCCCGGGAGATCGGCTATCCGCTGGTGGTCAAGCCGGTGGACCTGTGTGCCGGGATGCTGGTGCGAGAGGTCCGCGACGAGCGCGAGCTGGAGGCGGCCTGCCGGGCGCTGGAGGAGTTCCCGGTCAACGCGCGCGGGCAGGACCGCAGCCCCGTTCTCCTCCTCGAAGAACTGCTCACCGGCCCCGAGGTCAGCGTCGAGACCGTCTCCTTCGGCGGTGTCATCGGCGTGGTCGGTGTCACGGACAAGAGCATCGGTGGGGCGCCCGCCTTCATCGAGACCGGCCACATGTTTCCGGCGGGCATCACGCCGGAGTCGGAACGGGAAGCGGTCGATACGGCGGTGGCTGCGATCAAGGCCCTCGGTCTGGACCACGTCGTGTGCCACACCGAGATCAAACTGACGCCCGAGGGTCCCAAGGTGGTCGAGGTCAACCCCCGGCCCGCCGGCAACCGGATCACCGAACTCGTCCGGCACGTGACGGGCATCGACCTGGCCGCCGCCTGCGTGGACGTCGCCCTCGGCCGTACGCCCGATCTCACGCCGCGTGCGACCGGCGTGCACAGCGCCGCCATCGCCTTCCTGCTCCCCGACACCTCCGGCACCCTTGAGGGCATCGCGGGCGCCGACGAGGTCAGGGCGCAGCCCGGGGTCCTGGAGCTCACCCTTGCCGAGCCGGGCCGTGCGGTACGGGCCGCGACCAGCAACAACGAATACCTCGGCCACATCATGACCGCCGACACCCAGGGCAGTGGGGCGAGGGAAGCCGCCGAGCGGCTCCTCGCGCACCTGCACCCCACGTATGAAGAGTGTTCGGCTGAAGAGTGTCCGGCTGAAGAGCGTCCGTCCGAGCTGCCTTCGGTGGTGCCCGCATGACCGCACCCACCCTTCACGAGCCCGCCGTACGCACCATCGACCAGCTCGTCGAGGCGGTCCGCACCGGGACGTACGGTCCCGACCCCGCCCAGGAACGCATGGCGCTCGCCTTCACCACCGCCCAGGCGGTCCGCCACGCCGGCCGCAGCAGCGGCTACCGCAACGAGGTGCTCAGCCTGCGCCTCGACGCGGCCGTAGGGTCCTGCGCCGTGGAGCCGGGCGCCCTGCCCGCGGCGGCACTGGACGACTGTGTCGGAGCCTCGGTGGCCGAACTCCTCGGCCACCCGATGCTTCCCGTGCGGGTTGCCGCGCTCGACGCGTACCTGAGCCACGTACGCCCCCATACCCCCGACCATGGCGCCCGCCCTTACGCCCTACCGGCCGGCAGCTCCCTGCACCGGTCCCGAGCCCGCGCTCGCGCCGTGGTCGACCTGCTGCCCGCGAGCGGGATCCGCCGGGTCCTCGTCATCGGCGTGGTCAACTCCCTGCTGGAACAGCTGCGTGCGCGCGGCCTCGGATACGTGCCCTGCGACCTCAAGGGCGGCGCCACCGAGTGGGGCGAGCCGGTACGGACCGATGCCCTCGCGGAGCTGGAGCGCTGCGACGCCGTTCTCGCCTCCGGCATGACCCTCGGGAACGGGACCTTCCAGCCGCTGCTCGACCATGCCGCGGCCACCGGCAAGCCCCTGGTCATGTTCGCGCAGACCGGCAGCGCGGTCCTCCCGCGCTTCCTGGGCGCCGGGGTCAGCGCCGTGTCCGCCGAGCCGTACCCCTTCTTCTGGCTCGACGGCGGCCCGGGAGTCATCCACCGCTACGGAGGCACCCGGTGACCGTCGCACAACTGCTGTACCGGCCGCCGGTCCACAGTACGAACCCGGAGCTGCTGACGCTGGTCGGCCGCACCCCGCTCGCGCGGATCCGTACGGAACTGCCCTACGCCCACCCGGGCTTCTGGGCCAAGCTCGAATGCCTCGGCGCCGGCGGCATGAAGGCCCGGTCGGCCGTGTCCATGCTGCGCGGCGCCCGGCAGCGCGGCGAACTCCGCCCGGGCGCCACCGTGGTCGAATCCACCTCGGGGACCCTGGGGGTCGGTCTCGCCTTCGCCGGGCAGGCCCTCGGCCACCCGGTCGTCCTCGTCGGCGACGCCGAACTCGAATCCTCCATGCGGCAGTTGCTCCGCGCGTACGGCGCGCAGCTGGAGCTGGTGGACCGGCCCGCCGCCGAGGGCGGCTGGCAGGCGGCCCGGATCGCCCGGCTGCGCGAGGTTCTGGCCCGGATCCCGGACGCCTACTGGCCCGACCAGTACAACAACCCCGACAACGCCGCCGGCTACCTCTCCATGGCCGCCGAACTCAGCGGGCAGCTCGACCACTTGGACGTCCTGGTGTGCAGCGTCGGCACCGGCGGCCACAGCGCCGGGCTCATCGGCCCGCTCCGCCGCCGCTGGCCGAGGCTGAAGGTGATCGGCGTCGACTCCGTCGGCTCCGCCATCTTCGGCCAGCCCGCCCGCCCCCGCCTCATGCGCGGGCTCGGCAGCAGCATCCACCCGCGCAACGTCGCCCACCACGCCTTCGACGAGGTCCACTGGGTGGGCCCCGCCGAAGCGGTCGACGCCTGCCGCAGGCTGGCCCGTACCAGCTTCGTCAGCGGCGGCTGGAGCACCGGCGCCGTCGCACTCGTCTCGGCCTGGGCCGCCCGCGTCGAGGCCGGCGCGGTCGTCGCTACGGTCTTCCCTGACGGCCCGCACCGCTACCTCGGCACCGTCTACGACGACGACTTCTGTCACGCCCACGGCCTCGACCGGGCCGAACTCGCCCTGCGCCCCCTGGAGATCGCACACCCGTACGCGACCGAGGCCGTCGGCTGGACCCGCTGCCGCACCGTCGTCGACCCTCGCGCGGCCACCCGGCCGCACCTGCCCGCACCGACGCGGGGAGGTGCCGCATGAGACTCACCTGGCACACCACCGAACTGGAACTGGCCGAGCCGCTGCGCATCTCCCGCTCGGTGATGGCCCGCCGCGACGCCGTCTGGGTCGCGATCGAGCACGGCGGCCTGACCGGCTGGGGAGAAGTCGTCAGCAGCGACTTCCTCGGCCTGCCCACTGCTCGCATCCTCCGGCACCTCACCACGGCGCGCGCCGCCGTCGAGCACCTGCCCGACCCCGAGACCGCGTGGGACGAACACCTGGCCGACTCGCTGCCCGGCCTGCCGAAGCTGCCGGCCGGTGTGCTCGCCGGGCTGGAGGCAGCGCTGCTCGACCTGGTCGGCAAACGGGCCGGCCGGCCCGCCCACCAGCTGCTGGGCACGCACTCCGCTCCGGCCGCGCCTACCACCCGTACGATCGGTATCACCGCGCCCGTACCGGCCGCCGCACAAGCAGCCCGGCTCGCCATGAGCGGCTTCACCGCCCTCAAGGTCAAAGCGGGATCCCCCGATCCGGCCGAGGACCTCGCGCGCGTGGACGCCGTACGGACCGGAGCCCCCGGGGCGAGCCTGCTGCTCGACCCCAACGGAGCGTGGACCGAACGCCAGGCCCTCGGCCTGCTCCCGCGCTTCGCCGACCTCGGCGTCACCGCCGTGGAGCAGCCCATCGCGCCGGGCAGCCCCGATGCCCTCGCCCGGGTGGCCAAGGAATCCCCCATACCCGTCATCGCCGACGAGGACGCCGTCTCCTACGAGGACGCCGTCGCGCTCGCCGGACTGGTCCACGGCGTCAACGTCAAGCTCGCCAAGTGCGGCGGGGTACGGGCTGCCCTGCGCATCCACGAAGCCCTGCGCGGCAGCGGCACCGACCTGATGCTCGGCTGCCTCACCGCCAGCTCCCTCGGCATCGCCCCCGCCGTGCACCTCGCAGACCGGGCCCGCTGGGTGGACCTCGACGGGCACCTGCTGCTCGCCGACGACCCCTGGACCGGCATCGGCGGCACGGACGGCACCGTGCGGGCAGCCGACCGGGCCGGACTCGGCGTCAGACGGACCCACATGGCGGCCGTCCGGTGAAGATCCTCAGCTCGATGCGGGGCTTCCCGCTCGCCGTACGCCTCCTCCTGGTCAACCAGCTCGGCGTCAACACCGGCTTCTACCTGCTCATCCCGTACCTCGCCACCCACCTCACCGACGACCTGGGGCTCTCGGCCGCCGTCGTCGGCATCGTCCTCGGCCTGCGCAACCTCAGCCAACAGGGCCTGTTCCTGATCGGAGGCTCGGCCGCCGACCGGCTCGGCGCCCGAGGGGTGATCATCGCGGGCTGCGGGCTGCGCACGGTGGGATTCGGTCTGTTCGCCCTCGGCGACAGCCTGCCGCTGCTGCTCGCCGCTTCCATACTCAGCGGGCTCGCGGGGGCCCTGTTCAACCCCGCCGTGCGCACCTACGTCGCCCAGGAGGCCGGCGAGCGCAAGGCCGAGGCCTTCGCGCTGTTCAACGTCTTCGCCACCACCGGGGCCCTGCTCGGCCCACTGCTCGGCACCCTGCTGCTGCTCGTGGACTTCCGGGCCGCCGCCGTCACCGCGGCCGGGATGTTCGCCGTCCTCACCCTCGCACAGCTGCTGGTCCTGCCCGCCCGCAAGGTCCCGGCCCCCGACACCAGGCTGCTCGGCGACTGGCGCGAGGTGGCGGGCAACCGCCGCTTCCTCGCCTTCTCCCTCGCCATGATCGGCATGTACGGACTGCAGAACCAGCTGTACCTGCTGCTGCCCCGTGCGGCCACCGACGCCTCCGGCTGGGGCGGCTCGGTCGGCCTGCTGTTCCTCGCCGGGACCGTCGCCAACCTGCTGTTCCAGCTGCGCATCACCCGCGCCCTGAAAGCCCGGGGGAGCAGGGGGCGCTGGATCGCCACCGGCCTGGGCGTCATGGGCCTCGCATTCCTGCCCCCGATGCTCGTCGCGGGCACCTCCGCCCCGCACCCGCTGCGCCTTCTGCCGGTGCTCGCCGGAGCCCTGCTCCTGCACCTCGGGGTGATGGTCGCCCAGCCCTTCGTGATGGAGCTGATACCGGCCTTCGGCCGCGCGAACCTCACCGGCACGTTCTACGGCCTCTTCTACGCGGTCTCCGGAGTCGCGGCCGCGGCCGGCAGCGCGGCCATCGGCTGGTCCATGGACACCGCCGGCCACACCGGACTGACCTGGCTGCCCTACGGATGCTGTCTCGCCCTCGGCCTGGTCTCGGCAGCGGCCGTGGGACACCTCCAGCGAAGACGGGCCCTGCCCTGCGACCGGGCCCCGGACGCCCTGCCCCCTCGTGCCCCCGCACGCCCCCGAAGCGAGACCCGATGACAGCCACCACCAGCGGCAACCTGCTCACCGACCACCCCGAGCTCTACGAGGAGCGCTTCCCCGACCCCGAACGGCTCGCCGCCCGCTGGGCCGAGGACGTACTGGCCCGCCACGGGGCCGGCCCCCGCGTGCTCGACGTAGGCTGCGGCACCGGCCGGGACGCCGCCTGGCTGCACCACCACGCCGGCCGAGAGGTCACCGGCATCGACACCTCGCAGGCGATGCTGGCCCACGCGGGCACGCACCACCCCGGCCCCGGATACCACCTGGCCGACATGCGCGACTTCGACCTCGGCGACGCGACGTTCGACGCGATCGTCTGCCTGGACAGCGCGCTCCTCTACTGCCACACCAACGAGGACCTGACCGCCTTCCTCGCCCGCTGCCGCGCCCACCTCACCCCCGGCGGGCTGCTCGTCGCCGAAATGCGCAACGGCGCCTTCTTCCTCGGCAACACCGAACTCCTTGACGGCCCGCGCACCAGCACTTTCGCCTGGCGCGGCACCACGTACACCTCCCACACCACCCTGTGGATCGATCACGGCGCGCAACTCCTGCGCCGCCGGAGGATCTGGACCGCCGACGACGGCTGCCCGCAGGAGGAGCAGCGCTCCGCCTGGCGGCTGCTCTTCCCGCAGGAACTCCGGTACTTCCTCACCACCGCCGGCTTCGAGGTCCTCGCGCTGCATGACGGACCCGGCCCCCGCAGCGAACCGCCGTGGAGCGAGGGCGAGGCCCCGCACGGGACCACGAGTTCCGACCGCCTCCACCTCATCGCCCGGCTCAAGCCCCACCCCAGCAACGGAGACACCCCCGCATGAACGACGCCCGCTCCAGCCTCGCCCGCAGAGGCTTCCTCATCGCCACGGGCGCCACCGCCCTCGCCCTCACCGCCGCCTGCGGCACCGGCGCCACAACCCCGGACGCCGAGAACGCCGCAGACGGAGCCCCCAAGCAGGGCGGCCGGCTGCGCGCCGCCTTCGCCGGTGGCGGCGCGAACGAGACCCTGGACCCGCACGCCGCCAACCTGTTCGTCGACGCCGCCCGCGCCAAGGCCCTCTTCGACAAGCTCGCCGACTTCGGCCCCGACCTCGCCGCCGTCCCCAGGCTCGCCGAGCGCTGGGAGCCCAACGACGCCCTCGACACCTGGAAGATCACCCTGCGCAAGGCCGCCTTCCACGACGGCCGCCCCGTCACCGCCGAGGACGTCCTCTACAGCTACCGCCGTATCGCCGACCCCAAGGGCACCTTCCGTGCCAAGGCCTCCCTGGAGCCGATCGACCTCGAGGCCAGCCGCGCCGTCGACGCCTCCACCGTCGAGTTCAAGCTCAAGCGCCCGTACGCCGAATTCCCCAACGTCCTCGCGGCCTTCGGCGCCTACATCGTCCCCAAGGACGCCACCGCCTTCGACAAGCCCGTCGGCTCCGGCCCGTTCAGCTTCGTTTCCTTCACTCCCGGCAAGTCCCTGGTCGTCAAGCGCAACGAGGCCTACTGGGAGGGTGCCCCGCACCTGGACGAGCTCGAATTCGTTGTCGCCGGCGAGGAATCGGCGCGTGTGAGCGCCCTGCTCGGCGGCCAGGTCGAGTACGCCCACGAGCTGAACCCGGCCACCGCCCGCGCCCACGAGGGCAAGGGCAAGATCGACATCGTCCGGCTCCCGGGCAGCGCGATGCAGGGCTTCGTCATGAAGACCGACCGCCCGCCCTTCAACGACCCTAGGGTCCGTCAGGCCTTCTTCCTCATCGCCGACCGCAAGGAACTCGTCGACGGGGCCCTCTCCGGCGCCGGCGAGGTCGGCAACGACCTCTTCGGCAAGGGCTACCAGTACTACCCCGCCGGCCTCCCGCAGCGCACCCAGGACCTCGACAAGGCCCGCGCCCTCCTCAAGGAGGCCGGCGCCGAGGGGCTCAAGGTCACCCTCGACACCGCCCCCGCCGCCACCGGCTTCGTGGAGGCCGCCGGCATCTTCAAGGAGCAGGCCGCCAAGGCCGGGGTCACCGTCGAGATCAAGGTGGGCAACAAGGACACCTACTGGAAGGACATCCTCAACAACGGCAGCTTCGCCTCCTACCGCTCGGGCGCCATGCCCATCGAGTCCCACATCTCGCAGCGCCTGCTCACCGGCTCCACCACCAACGCCACCAAGTGGCAGCAGAAGGACTTCGACGACCTGTACCAGCAGGCCCAGTCCACCCGCGACGTCACGCAGCGCGGCGCCCTCTACGAGCGGATGCAGCGCCGCCTGTACGACGAGGGCGGCTTCCTGATCTGGGGCTTCGCCGACTGGATCATCGCCACCACCCCCAAGGTGCACGGGGTGTCGAAGACGGCCCCCGCCAACACCCTCGACTGGGCCCGCTTCGACAAGATCTGGATCGCGTGACACCGCACCTGTCATGGATCGGCCGCCGCCTGCTCCTCGGCCTGGGGCAGACGGCGGCCGTCGTCCTGTTCATCTTCGCCCTCACCGAGGCGCTGCCCGGTGACGCGGCGGTCGCCCTCGCCGGGGACCAGCCCGATCCCGCCCGCATCGCACGCATCCGCGAGACGATGGGCCTGGACCGGCCCGTCTTCGAACGCCTCGCCGACTGGGTGGCCGGCCTCCTGCACGGCGACCTCGGCACCTCCCTGGTCAGCGGACGGCCCGTCACCGGCTACCTGACCACCGGACTCGGCCCCACCCTCCTGCTGGCCGCCGCCACGCTCACCCTGCTGGTGCCGCTCGCCGTGGGCCTCGGGGTCCTGGCAGCCCGCCGTGAGGGTGGGCTGCTCGACCGGACCGTGAGCGCCCTGACCCTCGCCGTGCACGCCGTACCGGAATTCGCCGTCGGCGTCCTGCTCGCCACGCTCTTCGGGCTGTGGCTGGCCTGGCTGCCGCCCACCGCCGTCGGCGCCGACCCGTTCACCGAGCCCGCCGTCCTGATCCTGCCCGTCGTCGTCCTGCTGTCGCGGCCCGTGTGCACCATCAGCCGCCTCGTACGCTCCGGGATGATCGAGGCGCTCGCATCGCCGTACGTCGCCCAGGCCCGCCGCTACGGAGTGTCCGGCGCCCGGATCACCTGGACCCACGCCCTGCCCAACGCGCTCGCACCGGCCACCCAGCAACTGGCCCGTACCTGCGACTGGCTCCTCAGTGGAGTGATCGTCGTGGAGGCCCTCTTCGTGATCCCAGGCCTGGGCACCGTACTCATCGAAGCCGTCGCCGCCCGTGACGTCCCCGTCGTCCAGGGCATGGCCGTCGTCTTCGGCATCGTCACCGTCGCGGTCAACCTGGCCGCCGACCTGGTCGCCCGCCGCTTCGCACCCCGATCCGAGGTGGCGGCATGAAGCGGGCACCGTCGAGGTCCCTCCTCGCCCTCGGACTGATCGGTCTTCCCGTCCTCCTCGCACTCGTCGGACCCTTCGTGGCGGGACCGGCCGGGCCCCGCTCGGTCTCCTTCGCCTCCGGCGACGGGCACTGGCTCGGCACCGACTTCAGCGGACGCGATGTCTGGCAACAGGTGCTCCTCGGCGGCCGCTCCGTCGTGCTCGTGGCGATCGCGGCCACCGCCCTCGCCTACCTCGTCGCCATCCCGCTGGGACTCACCGCGGCCCTCACCCGCCGCACCTGGCTGGAGGAGGCGCTGATGAGGCCCCTGGACGTCGTCATCGCCGTCCCCTCACTCCTGCTGGTGCTGCTCGTCGCGGCCACCCTCACGCCGGGACCTGCCGGACTGACCGTCCTGGTCGGGCTAGCTGCTGTACCCGACGCCGCCCGCGTCATTCACGCGGCGGCCGTCGAGATCTCCTCGCGGCCGGCCGTGGAAGCGCTGCGCATGCAGGGCGAGTCCTGGTGGCGCACGGCCATCGGGTACGTCGCCCGCTCCATGCGCCGCACCCTCGCCGCCGACGCCGGGATCCGGCTCACCGGAGCCCTCTACCTGGTCGCGACCGCCGCGTTCCTCGGCGTGGGCATACAGCCGGACGCCGCCGACTGGGCGGTCATGGTCGACCGCAACCGCACCGGCCTCTTCCTCCAGCCCTGGGCCGTGGTCGTACCCGCCCTGCTCATCGCGGCCCTGTCCATGGGCACCAACCTCCTGTTCGACGCCGCCCTCCAACGGCACACCCCCCGGAAGGGAGCGCCGCGATGACCCTCGTCGCGCACGTGCGGGACCTGCGGGTCGAGATCGACGGACGGGCCATCGTGGACGGCGTCAGCCTCGCCGCCCACGCCGGCAGGATCACCGCCGTCATCGGCCCGTCCGGCAGCGGCAAGACCACCACAGGGCTTGCCCTCCTCGGCGAATACCCGGCCGGCGCTGTGGTCGACGGCGAGGTGCACACACCCACAGGCCCGGTCGGATACATCCCCCAGCACCCGGCAGCCGTCCTCAACCCCGCCCGCCGGGTGGGAGCGCTGCTCGCCGACATCACCGCCCGCCAGGGAGGCAACCGGCGCGAACGCAGGCACCGCACCGAAGAGGCCCTGAGCCTCGCCCAGATTCCGGATCCCGCGGCCGTACTGCGCCGCTTCCCGCACCAGCTCTCGGGCGGCCAGCAGCAGCGGGTCGTCCTGGCGCAGGCCTTGCTGCTCGGTGCACGGGTGATCGTCGCCGACGAGCCCACCACCGGCCAGGACGTCCTCACCAAACAGGGCATCGTGGCGGAGCTGGCCGCCGTCGCCGCACAAGGCATCGCCGTCGTCCTGCTCAGCCACGACCTGGACGTCGTACGGGAGCTGGCCGACGAGGTCGTGGTGATGCGGGACGGGCGGGTCGTGGACTGCGGACCCGCGTCGTCCGTCCTCGAAGATCTCGTACCGGAGCAGCCCCGCTCTGCACGAGCGCCCCGCCCGCGCGGGCCGGTACGCCTGGAGGCACGGGATCTATTCGCACGCCACCGCACCACACGGGGAGCCGTCGAGGTGCTGAGCGACATCGCTGTCTCGGTGGCGGCGGGGGAGTGCGTGGCGCTCGTTGGCCGTTCCGGCAGCGGAAAGACCACCCTCGGACGCTGCCTGGCCGGCCTGCATCGCACGTACGACGGCAAGGTCCTGCTCGACGGGATGCCGCTGCCTCGCAGCCTGCGCTCCCGCAGCCGCGCCGAACTGGCCGCCGTGCAGTACGTGTTCCAGGACGCGAAGGCCGCCTTCGACGAGCACCGGCCGGTCCTCGACCAGGTCGCCCGCAGCGGGGTACGGCTACGAGGCGCCACCCCGACGGACGCGCACCGTATGGCGCTACGCACCCTCGGTGCGTTCGGCCTCAGTGAGAGCCTTGCCGGGCACCGCCCCGGCGAGCTCTCCGGCGGCGAACTCCAGCGAGCGGCCCTCGCCCGAGCCCTGCTGGCCGAGCCACAGATCCTCATCTGCGACGAGATCACCTCCGGACTCGACTCGGCCACCCGGGCCACCATCCTCGACACCCTCGCCCGGCTCAGGGAACGCAACGAACTCAGCCTGGTCTTCGTCACCCACGACCTCGCCGCCGCCGCAGTCCTCGCGGACCGGATCGCGGTCCTCGACTCCGGCCGCATCGTCGAGGCCGGCCCCGCCCGTCAGCTGCTGGAGACGCCGCAGCACCCCATCACCAAGGGACTGCTGTCCGCCTTGTCGACACAGGACGCCTGATCGTCAACTGGAGGGCAGGACCATCCGGGGAGATACTGCAAGTGATGACCGTTTCGGTTTCCCTCCGGCAGGGAGGACGCCATGCGCGTCTCCTCAGCCCGTGGTGCGGGTGCGCTCGTCGGGGTCACGATGGCGCTGACCCTTACCTGGTCCACCTCGGCCGGTGCCAGTGCCGACCCTGCGGCTGAGGGGCGGCGAGCGGCCCCGCCGGTCGCCATCCCCGTGGTTGCCTCCACCAACGTGTACGGGGACATCGTCGAGCGGATCGGCAGCAACAGGGTCGACGTCGTCTCGGTGATCAGCGACCCGGCGCAGGACCCCCATTCGTACGAGGCCAGCACGCGGACCCAGCTGGAGCTGTCCAAGGCGAAGGTCGTCGTCGAGAACGGCGGCGGCTACGACGATTTCATCGACCGGATGCTCCGCAGCTCAGGCAACACCTCCGCTGATGTGATCAACGTCGTGGACGTCTCAGGAAAGGTGGCTCCCGCGGGCGGTGAGCTGAACGAGCACGTCTGGTACGACGTCCCCACGATGGACCGACTCGCGGACCGGATCGCGGCCGCCCTGGCCCGGGCCGAACCCGCCGACGCGGGCACGTTCCGCGAGAACGCCAAGGAATTCAAGGCCGAGCTGGCATCCCTCCAGGCCCGGACGGACCGGATCAGGGCGGATCACGGGGGCACGCCGGTGGCGGTCACCGAGCCGGTGCCCCTGTACCTGACCGAGGCCTGCGGGCTGGTGAACCGGACTCCCGCCGCCTTCAGCGAGGCGGTCGAGGAAGGCGAAGAGGTCTCGCCGCGGACCCTGCGCGACACCCTCGCGCTGTTCACCGGCAGGAAGGTCGAGGCACTCGTCTACAACGAGCAGACCGCGGGGCCGCAGACCGAGAAGGTCAAGCAGGCCGCCGAGGACAACCGCATCCCCGTGGTCTCCGTGACCGAGACGCTTCCCGCAGGCCGGCACTACATCGGCTGGATGGCCGCCAACGTCGACGCGCTCCAGGGCGCCCTGAGCCGGTGAGGGCCGTGGACCGCACAGAAGCCTTCACGCCGCTCACCCACCCAGCCCCCACCCCCCGGACGGACATCGCCTCCGCCGCACCGGTCATCAGCCTGCGGGGCGCCGCCCTCGCCTATGGCGACCGGGTGCTGTGGCGCGATCTGGACCTCGACGTACGTCCCGGCGAGTTCCTGGCTGTGCTGGGGCCCAACGGATCGGGCAAGACCAGCCTGCTGCGCGTGCTCCTCGGCCGCCTGCCGCTGACGGCGGGCTCGCTCGAGGTGCTGGGCCTGTCGCCCCGCCACGGCAGCAGGTACGTCGGCTACGTCCCGCAGCAGAAGGCCCTCCCCGCCCACACGATGCTGCGCGCCCGTGACCTGGTCCGGCTCGGCATGGAAGGGCACCGCTGGGGGATGCCGATCGCCCCCGGCGCGGTCCACCGCCGGGTGGAGGAGGTCCTGGACTCCGTAGGCGCCCTGCCCTATGCCGACGCGCCCGTCGGCATGCTGTCGGGCGGCGAACAGCAGCGGGTCCGCATCGCGCAGGCCCTGGCCACCGACCCGCGGATCCTGCTGTGCGACGAGCCCCTGCTCTCCCTCGACCTCCAGCACCAACGCGCGGTCACGGCCCTGGTGGACCGGCGGCGGCGTTCCGCCGGCACCGCGGTCGTCTTCGTGACGCACGAGATCAATCCGGTGCTCGGGCTCGTCGACCGCGTCCTGTACCTGGCCCCGCGCGGATTCCGGATCGGCCCGCCGGACGAGGTGATGACCACGGCCGCTCTGTCCGAGCTGTACGGGACCGAGGTCGACGTCGTCCGCGTACGGGGCCGCATCGTCGTGGTGGGGGCACCGGACACGGCCGGCACGCACCACCCCTCGTCCTCATCCTCCAATGGCGGTGGACGGCCATGACCGGACCGTGGCCGGTGGCCGACGGCGGTGGGGACGGCGGCGTCTGGCGGCAGATCTTCAACTTCGAGAACTACGGCGACCTGCTGGCCCTGGTCCACAACTCGCTGCTGGCCGGAGCCCTGGTGGGACTGGTGGGCGGGCTGGTCGGGGTGTTCGTGGTCATGCGCGACCTGCCGTTCGCGGTGCACGGCATCAGCGAGCTGTCATTCGCTGGTGCGGCGGCGGCGCTCCTGCTCGGGGTGAACCTCGTTGCCGGGTCCATCGTGGGCTCCCTGCTGGCAGCGGCAGCCATCGGCGTACTGGGTGTGCGCGCCCGCGACCGGAATTCGATCATCGGCATCCTCATGCCGTTCGGACTGGGCCTGGGCGTGCTCTGCCTGTCCCTCTACAAAGGCCGGGCGGCCAACAAATTCGGCATTCTGACCGGCCAGATCATCGCCGTCGACACCCCCCAGATGGCATGGCTCCTCGGCACGTCCGTAGTGGTGCTGGCCGCCCTCGTGTTCCTCTGGCGGCCCTTGACCTTCGCCAGCGCGGACCCGGAGGTCGCCGAGGCCAGGGGCCTGCCCGTCCGCACCCTGTCGCTGGCGTTCATGCTGGCCCTCGGCCTCGCGGTGGCCCTGTGCGTCCAGATCGTCGGCGCGCTGCTCGTCCTCGCGCTGCTCGTCACCCCGGCGGCCGCAGCCGCCCGGCTCACGGCCTCCCCGGTACTGCTGCCGGTGCTGAGCGTCGCGTTCGCGCTCGTGGCCATGGAAGGCGGCATTCTCCTCGCCCTGGGCAGCAGCATCCCGATCAGCCCGTACGTCACGACCATCTCGTTCTTCATCTACCTGGGGTGCCGACTCGCCGGCGGTCGGCGTGCCGCCCAGTGGGTTCCGGCTCGGGCTCGGCTCGACCCGGTGGGTTCGGCGGGTCCACACTGAAAGAGAGGTCCGTCGCGTCCGCTCGGCGCGCACGGAAGGAGCTGCTCATGCACCCCCTCGCGATCGCCGGTGCGACAGCCGGCAAGCTGGCCCATTACGCGGTATCCGGCGTGGTGGGTGGCCTGATCATCAAGAACGCCCCCGCTGCGGCCCCGGCCGCCCGCAAGGCACTCGTGAGCGGTATCGCGGGCGGGATCGTGGCGAGCAGGTGGCTGTCCTCGGCCGCCGAGGAGGCCCGGCTGAAGGCGGGTGACATGCTGGCAGAGGCCCGTACGACGCTCGGCGAGGAAGTACCCCCGCCGTCCGCGGTCACCGTCAATCACGACGATCACGGACACGAGCACTGATCATGTCGACCGTCGTGGTCTGCTCGGTGGCCACGGGCCGCGTCCGACTGTCCGTGCCCTGGCTGCGAGCACGCCCCGGCTGTGCGGGCCTCGTCGACGACCGGCTGACCGGCATCAGCGGTTTCCGCGCCCTGCGGATCTTCCCGCGTACCGGCAGTGTCGTGATCTGGGTGGCTCCCGACCACTTGAACGTCGAACAGCTCATCGATGCCCTCGAGGAGGCCCCGCCCGCGGCCGTGGTGGCGGCCAAGCCCTCCCGGTCCCTGCCCGATACCTCCACCGGAGAAGTGGCCCGGCTGGTGGTCGGCGGAGCGGTCCTGGCCTTCGTGGCGCTGCGGCGCCTGCTGGGCAGGCCCCGGATCTCCTTCGGATCCTCCGGGCTGCTCGGCGTGGTGACCGTCTTCACCGGTCTGCCGTTCTTCCGGGGTGCCCTGCGCACCCTGCGCGGCCGCAGCAGCCCCGGCACGGACACGCTGGTCACGGCGGCGACGGTCATCTCCCTCGTACTCCGGGAGAACGTGGTAGCCCTCACCGTTCTGTGGCTGCTGAACATCGGCGAGTTCCTCCAGACCCTCACCCTGCGCCGCACCCGCCGCGCCATTGAAGAACTCCTCACCATCGGTGACGAGCGCGTCTGGCTGGTCCGCGAAGGCGTGGAGCTCGAGGTCGACCTGGAGACCGTGGAGCCCGGCGACACCGTCGCCGTGTACGAACACCACCGCATCCCCGTCGACGGACACGTGCTCACCGGCGAGGCCTTGGTGGACCAGGCCGCAGTCACCGGTGAGGCGCTGCCCGTCTACGCCCGCGAAGGCGCCCACGTCTACGCCGGCACCATCGTCACCTCCGGCTCGCTCACCATCCGCGCGGACTTCGTCGGCCGGGACACCACGGTCGGCCGGATCATCAGCCGGGTCGAGGAGGCCCAGTCGGACCGGGCCCCGATCCAGACCGTGGCCACCCGCTTCACCCAGCGCTTCGTCCCGGTCTCCTTCGCCCTGGCCACGCTCACCTACGTCATCACCCGCGACGCACGCCGCGCGATGACCATGCTGCTCATCGCCTGCCCGTGCGCGGCGGGACTCGCCACCCCGACCGCCATCAGCGCGGCCATCGGCAACGGCGCCAGACGCGGCACCCTCATCAAGGGCGGCACCCACCTGGAGGGCATCGGACGGGTCACCGCAGTCGTCTTCGACAAGACCGGCACCCTCACCTTCGGCCGCCCCCTGGTCACCAGCGTGGTGACCCTCAGCGAAACGGTCACCGCCGACGAGGTCCTGAGCCTGGCAGCCTCCGGCGAACTGCACGCACGCCACCCGCTCGCCCAGGCCATCGTCGCCCGCACCGAGGAACAGCACCTCCACGTGCCGATCCACCAGGCGTGCGAAGTCGTCCTCGGCATGGGCATGCGGGCCGAACTCGACGGCACCCGCCTCCTCGTCGGCAGCCCCGCCCTCCTGCGCCAGCACGGAGTCGACCTCGGCGAGGACGCCCGGGGCTGGACGGACCGGCTCCGCGCCGGCGGCGAGACCGTCATCTGCCTCGCCCACGACGAGGACCTCATCGGCATGCTCGGCGTCTCCGACGCCGTACGGGCCGGCGCGGAAACCGTCGTTCAGCAGCTGCGCGACCTCGGGGTCGCCCGCCTGATCCTGCTCACCGGCGACGCACAGGAGACCGCCCAAGTCGTCGCCGACACTCTCGGGATCACCGAAGTCCACGCCCACGCGCTCCCGGAAGCCAAACTCCAGCTGATCCGGGACCTCCAGGCCGAAGGCCACACCGTCGCCATGGTCGGCGACGGCACCAACGACGCCCCCGCCCTCGCCCTGGCCGACGTCGGCATCACCATGGGCGAGCACTCCTCCCACGTCGCCCTGGAGACCGCCGACATCGCCCTGGCGGGCAACGACCTGCGCCAGGTCGCCGCCGTCGTGGAACTGAGCCGTCACACCCTGCGCGTCGTACGGCAGAACTACGGGCTGGCGATCGGCGTCAACCTGCTGGGCCTGGTCGCGGGTGCCGGCGGTTCCATGAATCCCGTACTCGCGGCCCTGCTGCACAACACGAGCAGCATCGCGGTGGTCGGCAACTCGGCCCGCCTGGTCAACCACACTCCGCACCTGCCGCGCGTGGGTGACGACGTCCTGCGGCGGGCCCCGCTGGAGGAGCGCCGCGTAACCCACCGGGATCCCGCACGGCGAGCCGACGACGAGCCTGAGCCGTAAGGCTTCGCCGACCCGGCTGTCCCACGACTCTCTGGCCCGACGTGGCCGTGCGCTACCGGCCGGCGTACGGGAGCAGGGCCATCTCCCGGGCGTTCTTGATGGCCAGGGCGAGTTGGCGCTGCTGCTGCGCGGTGACACGGGTGACGCGGCGGCTGCGGATCTTGCCGCGGTCGGAGATGAACTTGCGGAGCAGGTCGGTGTCCTTGTAGTCGATGTACGTGATTCCTGCCGTGTCCAGCGGGTTGGGGCGGGACTTCAGCGGCTTGCTGGGGGAGGGGCGGCGGGCCATGGGTTGTTCCTCGGGGGTACGGAGTTCGGGGTGTTGGTGAGTGGGTCGCAGGGGTCAGGCGACGGAGTCGAGCAGCGGCCCGAAGGCGGCGGGGAGCTGCTTCCACGCCTCGCGCCCGGCCGTGTACTCGGCTTCGGTCAGGAGGCAGGAATCCAGGAGCTGTTCGATCCCGTCGCGGTCGAGTCCCGGCGAGGTGAAGACCAGGTGCTGGCAGCAGTCGCCGTGCTCGGGGTCCCAGTCGAGGGCGGCCGCGGCCTGACGCATGGCGGGGACCAGGTCCCAGGCGGCGTCGGGGAGCGAGGCCAGCCAGGGGCCGGCACTCTCCACGCACAGCGCGCCGCCGGCCGCGTCCCACGCCAGGAGCGTGTCGGGGCGGTCGGCGAGCCAGAACCGGCCGCGACTACGGGCCGCAGCGCAGGTCAGGTCCTCCAGGGCCTGGTAGAGCCGCTCGGGGTGGAACGGCCGTCGGCGCTGCCACACGAGCGTGGCAACCCCCGCCTCGTCGGCATCCTGGGGGAGGAGCGCACACGCGGGGTGCTGCGCGGCGGCGGCCGTCTCCACGTCGAAACCGGCGAACGCCAAGCGGGTGAGTTCGCTGGAGCCGGTGGGCACCTGCCGGGCCGTCGGGTGTAGCTGGGCGAGCAGGGCGCGGTCCTCGTCGTCGGCCTCCTCGCTGTCGGCGATCGCGAGGACCGGCGCGTACTCGAGCTGACGGGCCCAGGTGTCCCCGACGGTCCGCTGATCGGTGGCCGCGGCGGCGAGTCCGGCCTCGGCGAGGTCGTCCCCGTTGCCGAGGCAGGGCAGGACGAGCGCCGGGTCGACGGCGGTGATCACGTTGGTGAGTTCCAGTACGTCACCGGCGTGCGCGGCCACGACCTCGGCCATCGCCCTGGGCTCGACCGAGTCCCAGAGTTCCACCACGGCCAGGCGGGTCAGCCCGCTCGCGGCCAGTCGCTCCAGCTCGGGTACGAGGTCCTCGCGCAGGGCGCAGCAGGCGCAGTCGTTGACCAGCGGAGTCTCGTCGGCGGAAATCCCGCCCCCGGAATCGCGCAGGGTGCGAAGTACGTTGCCCTCGGCAGCCGAGGACAGATCGTGGTGCAGGGCGATACTGCCCGGCACGGCGCGCAGCAGGTGCTCGACGGTCTCCTTGCGCGCGTCGGCGTGCATACCGCCGACGATCACGACGGGGAGGGTCACTTATTCCCTCCGTAGCGCCGCTCGAAGCGTTCGACGCGACCCGCGGTGTCCAGGACACGTGCGGTGCCGGTGTAGAAGGGGTGGCTCTGCGAGGAGATCTCGACGTCGATGACCGGGTACGTGTTGCCGTCCTCCCACTCGACCGTCTTGTCGCTGGTGGCGGTCGAGCGGGTGAGGAAGGCGAAGTCGGCGGCCTTGTCGCGGAAGACGACGGGTCCGTAGGCGGGGTGGATTCCAGGCTTCATGAGGGTGCCTCTTTCGGTGGGGTCAGCGCTCTTCGCGGAAGTCGACGTGCCGGCGGACGACCGGGTCGAACTTGCGCAGCACCATGCGGTCCGGGTCGTTCCGGCGGTTCTTGCGGGTGACGTAGGTGTAGCCGGTGCCGGCGGTGGAGCGGAGCTTGATGATCGGGCGTACTTCGTTGCGTGCCATGACCTCAGTATACGATAACGAGAATCGTTTTCAATACGGGGAACCCTGCGCCGGCTCGCCCACGCCGCCGTGTGGAAACGCGCCTCCGCGAAGGGCACGCCGGACCTCTGGCGGGCCCGTTCGACGCGCTCCAGGCGCACCCTGCGGCAGATGGCCGAGGCGGGCGGCGGACCGTCGTGAGCGACCTGTTGGACCGGCTGCCCGAGCGGCAGCAGGACTTGCTCCACCGGGCACCACACCTAACGCGCGCCCCGATGCTGGCGGTGCTGAGCGAGCGCCGCGAGGACCACGTACGGCTGCTCTCCCGTGGCGGCAAACCGCTGAACGTCGACTGGAGCTGAGGGCCGCGAGCACCGTCAGGTGGGCGTCCGGGGGCGTGGTGGTCGCAGCCAGTCGAAGCACGTGATCGTCAACACCCTGTGTCAAGCGGTTGATCAATGCCGCGCCTGGACGGGTGGAAACGGGGCCGGTGAGAGCCCTGGAGGGCGCTCGGTGACGATGATGGGCCCCGTCCACGGAAGATCGCGACGTGATGGGTTGGTGGCATGGACGAGTCCTCGGCAGGTGGGCCGCTGGAGTCGGTTTCCGGACTGACGCGCAGGGGTGTCCTTCGCGGCACCGCCGGAGTGGCAGCCGGCGCCGTCACGCAACTGGCCTCCGGCGCGCAGGCAGCAGCTGCCACTGGCCCCGATCCGGTGTCCGGGGCAGCGGTGGCGAGCCAGCTCGCCGCCGCCGACATCGCGGCGGCCCAGGATCCGCTGCTGCGCCGCAAGCAGCTGAGGGCGTTCGAGGTGCTGGACGTGGACGGTGACGGCTTCGTCACGCAGGCCGACACCCTGAGCCTGGCGAGGAAGTTCGCCGCGTTCACCGACGGCGGTGTGAACTCCGCCCAGTTCGGGCAGTTGGTCGCCACCATCGAGCAGATGTGGCAGGCCCTGGTCGAGAAGCCGCGCTGGGTGCCCGATGTGAAGCGGCTGGACGCCGAGCAGTTCGTGACGGTGGCGGCCAACAGCGTGGCGACCACGCCCGACAAGACGCTGCAGTACATCTCGCTCGTCACCAACCTGGTCTTCTTGATGGCCGACTCCGACCACGACGCTGTGATCAGCAAGGAGGATTCCCTGCGGTTGGACACCGAGGTACTGGGGTTCACGCGGGAGAAGGCGGAGGAGGGGTGGGCCGCGGTGGCCCCGGCCGATCCCGAGAAGGTGACCTACGCGGAGATGCTGGTCGCGGTCACGGACTTCGTGACCAGCGTCGACAGCCGGGCGCCGGGAAACCTGATCCTGGGCAGGCTCTGAATCCGCGCCAGGTGCGGTGACGTGGTGGAACAGGTGCCCGCCTTCACGGGTGAGCCGCTGGTGGCCCTCGCCCAGCTGACCGGTGAGCCCGTCCAGCTGGTGGCCCGCCGGTCCGACGGGGCGCTCGGGATCGCGGGGCCGGGATGGTCGGGAGACCGCCACGGCGAGCTGGCCGTGGTCGCACGGCTGCCCGGGCTCTACCCGGAGTGGCTGGGCGACCAGGAGTTCACCCGTACGCACGGCGCACGGTTTCCCTATGTCGCGGGGGAAATGGCCCACGGCATCTCCGGCACCGCGCTGGTGTCCGAGATGGCCCACGCGGAGATGCTGGCCTTCCTCGGCTCCGCGGGGCTGTCCCCGGAGCGGCTGGAGCGTGTTCTCGGGCAGTTGGCCGACCGGTTGGGTGCCAGGCGGAACTGGGGCGCGAACCTGATCCACCAGCCCGAGAGCCCCGCATTGGAGGACGAGACGGCAGCCGTACTCCTGCGTGCCAGGGTGCCGCGGATCTCGGTCTCGGCCTACATGACGCTCACCTCGGCGGTCGTCCGGTGCGCGGCCACCGGCCTGCGCCGGGATCCGGGCGGGCGGATCCGGCGCGGCGCGGCGGTGTTCGCCAAGGTCTCCCGCCCGGAGGTGGCCGAGCAGTTCATGTCACCGGCCCCGGCCGAGCTGTTACGGCTGTTGGTCGGCCGCGGGCAGCTCACGGCCGACGAGGCGCGGTTGGCCGAGCGGGTGCCGGTCGCCGAGGACGTCACCGTCGAGGCCGACAGCGGCGGGCACACCGACGGCCGCCCGCTCGGCGTCGTCCTCCCGGAGGTCCTGGCCCTGCGCGACGAGCTCGCCGCACGGCTGCGTCTGGAGCGGCCCGTCCGCGTCGGGGCGGCGGGCGGGCTGGGAGACCCGGCGTCAGTGGCGGCGGCGTTCGCGCTGGGCGCGGCGTACGTGGTGACCGGAACGGTGAACCAGATGTCCGTGGAGGCCGCGATCTCGGACAGGGCCAAGGCCCTCCTCGCCGAGGCGCGGGTCACCGACGTCGGGATGGCGCCCTCCAGCGACATGTTCGAGATCGGCGCCAAGGTTCAGGTCCTGCGCCGCGGCACGCTGTTCGCGGCCAGGGCCGGCCGGCTGCAACGCCTCTACGAGCGCTATGCCTCGCTGGAGGCGCTACCGGACGCGACCACGACCGCCTTGGAGCGGGAGGTGCTCGGCTCGCCGGTCGCCGAGGTGTGGGAGGCGACCCGGGCGTACTGGTCCGTACGCGATCCCGCGGTCATCGCACGCGCCGAGGCCGATCCCCGGCACCGCATGGCGCTGGTGTTCCGGTGGTACCTCGGCAGCTCCAGCGTGTGGGCGATCGACGGCCGTCCGGACCGGGTGGCCGACTACCAGGTGTGGTGCGGTCCGGCCGCCGGCGCGTTCAACCGCTGGACGGCGGGCAGTTTCCTGGCCGATCCGTCGGCCAGGACGGTCACCCAGATCGCGCGCAACCTCATGCAGGGCGCGGCGGTGCTCACGCGCGCCCACCAACTGCGGACCTTCGGCGTCCGCCTTCCCCGCGAGGCGTTCGCATTCCGTCCGCGCCCGCTGGTCTGACTTCCCGCCCCGTCAGGAGCTTCATGAAAACCGGCCGCGTGCCCCAGTCCGTGGAACCCGTCGCGGTCGTCGGAGTATCCGCGATCATGCCCGGCGCCGTCGACGTCCAGGCCTTCTGGCGCGCCGTCGTCGAGGGCCGGGACCTGATGGGCGACGTCCCGCCCGACCGGTGGCTGATCGAGGACCACTTCCACCCCGATCCGGCGGCACCCGACAAGACCTACGCCCGGCGCGGCGCCTTCCTGCCCGAGATCGAGATCGACCCGATGGCGCTGGGCATCCCGCCCGTCGCGCTGGCCGGGACCGACACCGCCCAGCTGCTCGCCCTGGTGGCCGCCGACCGGCTGCTGAAGGGCGCCCGGTTCCTGGAGCGGGCGGACCGCGAGCGGGCCGGGGTGTTCATCGGCTGCGCCGCGCTACAGCTGCCGACGGAGATGGGAGCCCGCTCCTTCCGCCCGACGTGGCGGCGGGCGCTGCTGGACAGCGGGCTCGCGGAACCGGAGGCGGAGGCGGTGTGCGAGCGGATCGCGCAGTACCTTCTGCCCTGGCAGACGGAGACGTTCCCCGGGATGCTCGGCAACGTCGTTGCCGGCCGCATCGCCAAGCGCTTCAACCTCCACGGCACCAGCTTCACCGTCGACGCGGCCTGCGCCAGCTCGCTCGCCGCTCTCTCCGCCGCGGTCGACGACCTCAGGCTCGGCCGCTCGGACCTGGCCATCACGGGCGGCGTGGACACGCTGACCGACCCGGTCACCTTCGTCTGCTTCAGCAAGACCCCGGCGCTGTCACCCACCGGCGACTGCCGGCCGTTCGACGAGGCCGCGGACGGCACCATGCTCGGCGAGGGCGTAGCGCTGTTCGCACTCAAGCGGATGTCGGACGCCGAACGCGACGGCGACGACGTGCACGCCGTGATCCGCGGCATCGGCTCGTCCACCGACGGGAACGACGTCTCCGTCTTCGCCCCGTCCCAGCGCGGCCAGGAGCGCGCCCTGCGACGGGCGTACGCGGCTGCCGGGTACGGCCCGCGCACGGTGGGCCTGGTGGAGGCCCACGGCACCGGCACGCCCATCGGCGACTCCGTCGAGGCCGCCGCCCTGCGCGCGGTCTTCACCGATCCGGACGCGGGCGGCGAGGAGAGCGCGCGGGCCTGGTGTGCGCTGGGCTCGGTGAAGTCCCAGATCGGCCACGCCAAGGCAGCCTCCGGCGCGGCCGGGCTGCTCAAGGCGACGCTCGCCCTCAACCATCGGGTGCTGCCCCCGACCATCAAGGTCCAGCGGCCCGACCCCCGCCTCGAACTCGACGGCAGCCCCTTCTACCTGAACACCGCGACCCGGCCGTGGGTACACACCGCCGACCACCCGCGCCGGGCCGGGGTGTCCGCATTCGGCTTCGGCGGCGCCAACTTCCATGTGGCACTGGAGGAGTACCGTCCGGCCGACGAAGGCAGCGCCCGGCTCGCGCCACGTCTGCCGGTACGCGGAACCGAGCTGGTGCCGCTCTCCGGCGACACACCGCAGAGCCTGGTCACCCGCTGCCGCGAGCTGGCCGCCGCCGGCTCGCCCGACGGCCTCGCCGTGGCCGCCCGGCGCGCCCAGCGGGACTTCCGTGCCACCGACGGAGCACGGCTGTGCGTCGTCGCCGGCGACAGCGCCGAGCTGGCCCGCAAGCTGGAGCAGGCCGCGGAGCGCATCACGGCGGAGCCGGCCCTCCCGTTCTCCCTCCCCGCCGGGCTCCACTACGGGCCCGGCCGGCCCGACGCCGGACGGATCGCGTTCCTCTTTCCCGGCCAGGGGTCACAGCGGGTGGGGATGGGCGCGGACGTTGCCGCCCACTTCCCGCAGGCCCGCGCGGTGTGGGACCGGGTGGGCGCCGACGGGCTGGCCGAAGTCGTCTTCCCGCCGCCGGCGTTCACCGACGAGGAGCGCGCCGCGCAGACGGCCCGCCTCGCCGACACCCGCTGGGCCCAGCCGGCCATCGCCGCGCACAGCCTGATGCTGCTGAACCTCCTGGACGCGGCCGGCGTCCGGCCGGACTGCGTGGCCGGGCACAGCTTCGGCGAACTCGTCGCCCTGCACGCCGCCCGCGCCCTGGACGAGCGGACGGTGATGCGGATCGCCCGCGGGCGCGGCAAGCTCGTCCACGAGCTGACCAGGACCGCGGGCTCGATGCTGGCCCTGGCCGCCCCACCGGAGGAGGTCCGGCCGCTCCTCCTGGACGAGCGGGGCGAGGCGCAGGCGTGGATCGCCGTGCACAACACACCCCGGCAGGTCGTCGTCGCGGCCGCGGACGAGGCGATCGACGCCGTGTCCGCCCGCGCCGCGCGGTCCGGCGTGGCAGCCAAGTACCTGAACACCGGTGTCGCCTTCCACAGCCCGCTGGTGTCCTCGGTACCAGAGCCGTTGCTGGCGTTCCTGTCCGAACACACCGTGCGTGCACCACTGTTGGACGTCTACGGGAACACCGACGCCGCCCGCTACCCGATCGAGCCCGAGCAGGTCCGGCGCACCCTGTCCGCACAGGTGGCCGAGCCCGTCCGCTTCTGCGAGATGGTCGAGCGCATGTACGCCGACGGGGTACGGACCTTCGTCGAAGTCGGTCCCGGCAACACGCTGACCGGCTTCGTCCGGCAGATCCTGGGCGGCCGGCCCCACCGGGCCGTCGCCGTGGACCGGACCGGGCAGCACGGGGTGCGGAACCTCCACAACGCGCTCGCCGAACTGGCCGCGCTGGGCGTGCCGATCGCCTTCGACGCCCTGTGGGCGGACCACGTCGAGCCGGCATCCGCCCCGGCGGCGAAGCCGCTCGCCCCGGTCGTCATCACGAGCGCCAACCACGGCCGGCGCTATCCCCCCAACCAGCGGTTCCCCCTGCCCGCCCCGAGGGCCGTCCTCGCCACAGCGGCGAACAGCCCCACCGTTCAGGCACCGGCGCCGCAGCCGGACGACCGTCTCGCCCACGCCATCGTCGAGTCCCAGCGGCAGACCGCCCGGGCTCACGAGGCCTACCTGAACGCGACCCAGAAGTCGATCGAAGCACTGCTCTCCCTCGCCACCACCGGCCAGGTGCCGCCCGCAGGCCCCCCGCCGCCGACCGCCCGCCCCGCATGGGACGCCCCCGGCCCGGCCCCGTCCGACGCCGTACTTCCCCGCGCCCGCACCGAGACACCGGCACTCCCCGCTCCGGCCGCCGAGCCGCCGCCCGCAGCCGTGCCCGACTCACCGAGCGACCTGGAGAGCCTGGTGCTGTCCGTGGTGGCCGAGAAGACGGGATATCCGCCGGAGCTGCTCGCCCCGCACATGGAACTCGAAGCCGACCTCGGCCTCGACTCGATCACACGGACCCAGATCTTCGCGGCCCTGCGTCCTTCGTTCCCCCACCTGGAGGACCTCAGCCCCGCCATGGTCGGCCCACTGCTGACCTCGCGGACCGTGAGCGAGATCGCTCAGCAGCTCCACGCGCTGGCCACCACCGCGCCCGTCCCGGTGCGACCGGCTCTACCGGTCGCCGACCGGCCACGTCGGCGGCTCCTCCAGCTCGAGGCTCGCCCCGCCGTCGGCGAGCCCATGCCGGGCCTGGGCCACGGCCCCCTGCTCGTCACCCCGGACGGTACCGGCGTGGCCGAGGAGGTGGTGCGCCTGCTCCGGAAGCACGGGGTGACGGCGGAACCCGGCACCACCGTCCCGGCGGACGCCAGGGGTGTGCTGTTCCTCGGCGGCCTCGCCGACCTCACCGGGCCCCGGGACGCTCTCGCCGTGCAGCACGACGCCTTCCGCCTCGCCCAGCAGGCCGCCCCGCTTCTCCGCACCGGTGGCGGCGTCTTCGTCACCGTGCAGGACACCGGTGGCGGCTTCGGCCACACGCATCCCGATCCGGTCCACAGCTGGCTCGGCGGACTGGCCGCACTCGCCCGGACGGCCGGCCGCGAATGGCCGGCGACGGCCGTCAAGGCCATCGACTGCCGTCGCGGACGGCGCACACCGCACGAGGTGGCCGGCGCCATCGTCGACGAACTCCTCAGCGGCGGAGCCGAGATGAACATCGCCCTCGACGAGGACGGCACCCGCCGGACGGTCACGCTCGCCGAGCCGACCGCTCGGCCCACCGCACCTCCCGTGCTCGACGACTCGTCCGTGATCGTCGTCACCGGCGGCGCCCGGGGCATCACGCACGAGGCCCTGCTGGCCCTCGCCGAGCGCCACCCCGCGCGCTTCGCGCTCCTCGGACGCACCCCCGCCGGGGACGGCCCCGGCGGCGTCGCGGCGGCACTCGCCGCACTCCGCCGCACCGGCGCCCAGGTCCGCTACGCCGCGCTCGACATCCGCGATGAACGGGCGCTGCGCAACGAACTGGACCACGTTCGAGAAGAGTGGGGACCGATCACCGGGATCGTGCACGGCGCAGGCGTCCTCGCGGACGGACGCATCGAGGACAAGAGCCCGGACCAGTTCACCCGGGTCTTCGACACCAAGGTCGGCGGCCTGCACGCCTTGCTCTCCGAGACCCGGCAGGACCCACTGCGGCTCATCTGCGCGTTCTCGTCCATCGTGGGCTTCACCGGCAACAGCGGCCAATGCGACTACGCGATGGCCAACGAGACCCTCAACCAGGTGCTGGCCGCCGAACAGGCAGCCCGCCCGGACGCACGCGTCCGAGCGCTGCTGTGGGGTCCGTGGCGCGGCGGAATGGTCACGCCGGAACTCCGGGACCTGTTCGGCCTCGCCGGAATCGAGACGATCCCGGTCGACGAGGGCGCTCGCGCCTTCGTCGACGAACTCGGCTTCCCCGCTGACGACCCGCGCGTGGTCATCACCGCCGGAGCAGCCGCGGCCCTTCTCGCGGAGGTCCCCCTTGTCTCCCGGTGACCACAACGGGGCCCAGGTCATGCCCAGGCCCCCGCGTTCCCACTGGCCGACGGACACCGTCGACCAGGCTCCCGGACCCACCGGAATCCTGGGCGCCGTTCTCGACCAGCACCGACTCGTCGGCACGCTGCACACCCGGTTCCTCCGGATGCAGGGCGAACTGATCGCCCGACTGGCCGCTCCCCACTCCGGGAACACCGGACCGGCGGCGACAGAGGAGCTGGTGGCCGACCCGGCCACCGCCCCGTGGCTGCTCGACCACCGCCCGTCCTGGACCGTGCCGACCATGCCGCTGATGTCGATGGCCGACCTCCTCGCCGGCGCCATCTCCCGCCACAGCGGCCGCGCCGTGCGCTCACTCGACGAGGTCCAGGTCCGCCGCTGGCTGCCCCTCCCAGGGCCCACCCGGCTCCGGCTCAGCTGCCGAGGGGAACCGGAACGGCCGACTGCCACCCTGGAACTGTGGTGGGAGGCGGCCGACCCGGCGCTGTCCCGGTTCACGCGGGTCGCCACCGCGACCGCCCGCTTCGACACCCCCGCGCGCCCTGCCAGATTCGCGGCCCTGGCCGACGCTCGCACCATGCCCTGCCCCTACGAGGACGCGAGGCTCTTCCACGGCCCCGCGTTCCAGTACCTCACGTCCTGGCGGCTCGGCTCCCGAGGCGCCAGCGGGACCCTGCTCGCCGAGGGCGGCAGCGTGCCGGCCGGCACCCTGCCGCACGGCCTGCTCGACGGCGCCCTGCACCTCGTCCCGCACGACAGCTTGTGGCAGTGGGACCCCGCGATCGACCGCACCGCCATCGCCTTCCCGCACCGGATCAACGACCTGACCCTGTTCGAACCGCTGCCGGCCCTCGGCGAGATCCAGGTCGAATCCCGCTACGCCGGCACCCACCGCGACGACCCGCGCCTCGTCTCCGTCGACCTCCAGATGTGCACCGGCGAAACAGTCCTCGCCGCCTTCCGGCTCACCGTCGTCCTCATCCCGGCCGGCCCGCTCGCCGCCGTACCACCGACGCGTCGCCGCGCCTACCTGCGCGACCGCGCACCGGTGCCGGAACTGCTGTGCTCCACCACCGACGGCGACGGCGACACGACCGTTCTGCACCGCGACACCATCGAGGCTCTCGACACCCCACCCGGCACGGCCGCAGCCCTCTACGCCCTCCCGGCCGGAGAACACCCGCGCGACCACATCGCCCGGATCGCGGCCAAGGAACACGTCGCACGGCTGATCGATACGCACCCCGCGAACGTCGAACTCGCCCCCGACCTGCGCACCGCCCACCCGGCCGGCCAGCCGGGGCACCGGATCCCGCTCACCGTCACGTCCGACGGCCGCACCGCCACCGTTCGCACCGGCCAACACGGAGGAACCGCATGCCAGCGCCCACCATCCTGGTGACCGGAGCGTCCGGCGTCGTCGGCTCCGCACTCCTGCGCGCCCTCGACGGCGCACACGCCCGCGTCATCGCCCTGACCCATCACAAGCCCGTCCCCGGACGCCACTTGCGAGGGGACGTCACCCGGCCATGGCTCGGCCTGCACCCCGACGACTACCGGGAACTGGCCGCCGAGGTCGACGTCGTCGTGCACTGCGCGGCCTCGGTGAACTTCACCGCTTCCCCCACGCACCTGTACAACGTCAACGTCCGCGGCACCGGCCACGTCCTGTCCTTCACCGCCGACGCCCGGGCGCGCCTGGTCCACACCTCCACCGCATTCATCGCCCGGGCCGGCAACGGCTCCAGCATGGACGGCTACGCAGCCTCCAAGGCCACCGGCGAAACCCTGGTCCGAGAGTCCGGGCTGCCCGCCGCCGTCGTCCGGCTGTCCACCATCACCGGCGACTCCCGAAGCGGCGAGATCGCACGTCATCAGGCCTTCCACCACCTGCTCGGCGCCGCCATGGCCGGCCAGCTGCCCTTCCTGCCCCACCATCCCGGCACGGCCATCGACTTCGTACCCCAGGACATCGCCGCCGCCGGCCTGGCCGCCCTGGCCCTCACTGATCCACCCCCAGGCGACTACTGGATCACCGCAGGCGCCGCCGCCCTCCCGGCCGCCCGCATCCTCGACCTCGCCTACCGGGCGGCCACCGCCCCGGACCGCCGGCGCGGCGACGCCCCCGAGGTCGACCCGCGGCTCTTCCGCACCCGGCTGCTCGACCCGGCCGTTACCGGGCGCGTCATCACCGCCGTCCTCTCCCGGACTCCCGTCGGCACGCCGAGCCTGGTCCAGCACGCGGCGAAGTTCATGCTCGCCTTCAACGGCGCGGCCCCCTTCCCCACCTCGCTCGGCACCCTCCCCGGTGGCCCGGCCGCTCCCACCGCCCACGACCTGGAAGAGGCGCTCAGGGGCACCCTCGCGTACATCCTCGACCAGCCCGAAGGCACCTGGGCCTAGGCCCTTCATGAGTGGACGGCGCGGGTCAGGAAGTGGGTGGGGGTGTCCTCGTACGCCTCGAGGTGCCACCCCGTCGACTCCAGGGCGGGGCGGAGGTTGTGCTCGGCGAGGAGGTCGGACGGGTCCACGGGGCGGCCGTGCCGGGCGGCGCGTTCGGCGCGGCCGGAGGGGTGGAAGAGGAGCAGGACGCCGTCCGGGGCGGTGACGCGGGCCCATTCGCGCAGGGCGGTGTGCGGGTCCGGGAGGTGGTCGAGGAGGCCGGCGGAGAAGATGCCGTCCACGGACGCGCCTGGCAGCGGGAGTCGGGTGCAGTCGGCCGCCAGGAGGTGCCCGTGGCCGGTGCGGCCGTGCCGGGCGGCGGCCGTCAGCATGGCCGGGGTGACGTCGATGCCGAGCACCTGTCCCGCCGGCCCGACCTGCGCGCGCAGGGCGGGCATGGCCCGCCCGGTGCCGCAGCCGAGGTCCACGGCCCGCCTGCCGGGAGCCAGCCGCATGCGGGAGACCGCCGACTCGTAGGCCGGGGTCTGGTAGGCGAACCGCTCCTCCCAGGCGTCGGCCCGGCGGGTGAAGAAGGCCCGTGTGGCGGTGTGTTCGGCGCGGGCCGTCACGAGCGCGGCGAACCGGCCCAGGAGTTCCTCGCCCCAGGGGCCGAGGGCGGGAGCGGTTTCGTCCTGCGGGAGGAAGCGCACGCCCCACGTGCTGGCGCCGATACGGAACGCCTGCTCCGGGTACCCGTCGCAGGAGGCCAGTACGACCGCCCCGGCGGGCAGTTCCAGGGGGTCGGCTGCCGGACGCAGGCCGGGGGAGGGGCGGCCGGCCCCGGCGAAGACCGGGTCGGTGCGGGCGGCGGGGGTGAGTTCCACCGTCCGGTCGTCGTCGGCGGGCAGGCGGGGGCCGGAGTACGGGGCCGCGCCCGCGCCTTCGGCCAGCAGGCGGACGCCGGAGCCCAGGGCCAGTACGGGCACCTCGGCGGCGAGGGCGTCCCGTACCAGGGCCGGGTCGGCCGGTGGCGCGGAGCGGGGGCCGCCCAGGATGATCAGCCCCTCGACCCCGCTGAGGCCGGGGGACGGGTCCGCGCCGTCCGTGAGCAGGACCGTCCGGGTCGACAGCCCCGCCGAGGCGAGCAGTCTGCGTACGGTCGGCGGAGTCTCCGCGGAAGCGTGCTGCACGACGACAACGGACATCCATCGCTCCTTAGATTCGAGCCGACCTGGCTATTTCAGGTGGCATCTACGCAAGGATGCGCCCACGGGGTATGCATATGCCAGACCGTCTCCGTCTGTGGGACGCCGCGTCGCGCGGAGCGGTTACGTCGAGGAGGGCGCGGACTGGGGATCCTTCCCCGTCTCAGCCTGAGTCCGGGCCCGGGCCCGGTCGCGGGACCACGCGCCGGCGCCGACCAGTACGGCCGCCCCGACTCCGTACAGCGGCAGCCACAGGGTCGTCGTGGCTGCCAGACAGTCGGCGACGGCCTTCCCGCTCTGGTTCTCCTGTGCGTACGCCAGAGCGGCGCTGTCGCGATCGGCGAGGCCGCCCAGCGCGGCCCTCGACCGGAGGGCCTCGTACCTGCCCAGCTCCTGACACGCGCTACGCGTGCCCGGCATCGGAAACAGCCACGCCCAGCGCTGGAGCATGGGGGCCAGCACGATCGCCACGCACAGGCCGACGACCAGCGCGTACGCGACCAGAGCGCGCGCGTACGCGGTCCGGACGCCGGGTGTCCACGCCGGCCGTCTCTGGAAGGCGAGGATCACCGCGAGGAGCGTCACCCCGATGAACGTGGCGAACCACTGCCAGGAACCCTGCGCCAGCGCGAACGTCAGTACGGCGGCGAGTCCGATGCCGACGACCCCGGCCTGCCCCGCTGCGTCATGGCCCGCTCCGCCGGATGCCGGCCTTCGGGTTCCTGGGGAACCGGGGTCGTTCACAGGCCCCTCCTGCGGGGTCACGGGCACACCAGCATCCTCCGCACCGCGCCGAGGGCCCCGGCGCCGTGCCGGACGAGGTCTTCGGCCGTTCCCCCCGGCCACCCGTTCGGCGGAGGAACCGGGAAAAGACTTGGACCGCGCGGGCGGCCCTGCGGGACACTGCGATCCCGGGTCCGAAGGTCCAACATCACAGGGTTGGTATGGGATCGTCTGAATCGCACGAAGTTCCGCCGGGCAGGGGCCCGGTACTCCTCGCACTTCGCTACTACGGACGGGAGCTGGCCCGCCAGCGGTGGCTGACGGCGCCCGCGATGCTGCTCCCGGCGCTGGGCAACATCGGCATCAACTACGTCGCGCCACTGGTCGTGGCCAAGCTCGTCGGCCGGATCGCCGACGGCGGCGGCGCCGCCACCGGCATCGGCCCGATGCTGCCCTACGTCATCGCCTTCGCCGGGGTCCTGCTGCTGGCGGAGGGGCTGTGGCGGGTCGGACTGCACTGCCTGAACCGCATCGACGCCCGCGGCATCGAGCAGCTGTACGTGCTCGGCATGGACGAGCTGTTCGCCAAGGACGCGGCCTTCTTCCACGACAACTTCGCCGGCTCGCTGACCAAGCGGGTCCTGAGCTTCGCCTCCCGCTTCGAGGAGTTCGTCGACACCCTGACCTTCCAGGTCGTCGGCAGATGCGTGCCCCTGCTGTTCGGCTCGGTGGTGCTGTGGCAGTACGAACCGCTGCTCGTCGTCGGCCTCCTGACGATGATCGTACTGACGGCGCTGGTCGCGATGCCCCTGATCCGCCGCCGTCAGGCGCTCGTCGACCAGCGGGAGAAGGCGATCGCCCGGGTGTCGGGCCACGTCGCCGACAGCCTGATGAACATGGACACCGTCCGTGCCTTCGCCGCCGAGGAACGCGAGGCCGCCGAGCACCGCTCGAGGGTCGCGGAATCGCGACGGCTCATGCTGCGTTCGTGGGACTACGGCAACCTGCGCATCGACACCCTGGTCGCGCCCATGTCCGTACTGACCAACGTGCTGGGCATGCTGCTCGCCATCGGCCTCGCCGGGGGAGGGCACGGCGTCGAGACGGTCGTCGTCGCCTTCACCTACTACAGCAACGCGACGCGCATCATGTTCGAGTTCAACCAGATCTACCGCCGTCTGGAGAGCTCGATGACGGAGGCCGCGCAGTTCACCACACTGCTGCTGACGCCCCCGACCGTGCTCGACCCGCCGTCCCCGGAACCGCTGCGCCGCCAGGGCGCCGACGTGCGCTTCGAGCAGGTGACCTTCGCCCACGCGGGCGCGGAGCCGCTCTTCGAAGGACTCGACCTGGCCGTGCCCAGCGGGGCGAAGATCGGTCTCGTCGGCCGCTCCGGCGGGGGCAAGACCACGCTCACCCGGCTGCTGCTGCGGATGACCGACATCGACGCCGGCCGGATCCTCATCGGCGGGCAGGACATCAGTCGGCTGTGCCAGGCCGACCTGCGCGGTCTGATCGCCTACGTGCCACAGGACCCGGCGATGTTCCACCGCACGCTGCGGGACAACATCGCCTTCGCCCGGCCGGACGCCACCGACGCGGAGATCCGCCGCGCCGCCGAGGCGGCGCACGTCACGGAATTCGCCGACGCCCTCCCCGACGGCTTCGACACCATGGTCGGCGAGCGCGGGGTGAAACTGTCCGGCGGCCAGCGCCAGCGCGTCGCCCTCGCCCGGGCGATCCTGCGCGACGCGCCGATCCTGCTGCTCGACGAGGCGACCAGCGCCCTGGACTCGGAGAGCGAGGTCCTCGTCCAGGACGCGCTGTGGCGGCTCATGGACGGGCGGACGGCGCTCGTGGTGGCGCACCGGCTGAGCACGGTCGCCACCATGGACCGGCTCGTCGTCCTCGACCGCGGACGGATCGCCGAGCAGGGCACCCACCAGGAGCTGCTCAGCGCGGACGGAGCCTACGCGAAGCTGTGGCAGCACCAGTCGGGCGGCTTCCTCGACGACACCCCCGCGGGCGCCGACCTCCACCCGTGACCCGCGGGGCCGGCCGGGTACGGCGCGGTCAGGCCGCCGCCGCGGCGTGCCCGGACAGTCCGGCGCGTACGAGGGCGGCGGCCAGCCGGGCCAGCTCCCCGGGCGCCACCAGGTCCGCGAGGCCGCTCGCGGTGTGCGGCAGCCCGAGGCCGGCGGCGGCCGCGAGGGAACGCTCGTCGAAGAAGGGGCGCAACCGGGGCCACACGGCCTGGACTTCCCGGCAGAAGATGTCCGCGCCCACCGGCCCGATCCGCGGGAACTCCCGCAGCAGTTCGCGCAGCGCCCCCGTGTCGTCCCCGGCCCGGTCGCGCAGTTCGCGCAGATCGCCGTGGAAGCGGTCCAGCAGCAGCTGAGCGCCCTCGCCCAGCGCGGTCGCCGTGCTCTCGTCGTACCGGACGTAGTGCCCCCGCCCCAGCACCTCCACGCGCAGCCGCCACGTCGAGCCGGCCATGGCCCTGGGCGTCCGCAGCCCGGCCGCGAAGAGCTCCCGGGCGGCGGCCGTGGCCGTGTCCGCCCGGATCCGGGCCGAGCACAGCACCGTGAGCACCAGCAGCCGGTACAGCGGGGCCGGCTTGTCGCGGAGCGTGATCCCGGCTTCCTCCGCGTACGTCCGGCCGTGCTCGCGCAGCAGCCCGGCGACCACCTCGGCCGTTCCCACCGCGGCCTCCTTCCCCGCACCGTCCGACACCGGACGCGTACCCGGTATCCGCCGCCCGTACCGGCGCCGCCGGTCACCGTTTCCGGCGCGGGGACCTGCGGTTTCGCCGTGGACGCGGTGACCCTGGGCATGGTGGCCGACGTCCTGAACATCGCCGCGGCGGGCGCGGCCGCGTACTTCGCCGTACGCCTGACGCGGATGCTGGGCCCCGCCGCGGGGTGACCCCGGCCGCCGGGTCTCCGGGAGGCGGCGTCCCGCCGACCGGCAGACGATGGAGGCGTGCAGGTGCCAGATGAATGAGCCCCGATGAGCGAGCACATCCCGGTCGAGGAGCTGATCAGCAGCGCCGCGCAGGCCGCCGGCGGCTGGCTGGGCGCGCTGCCCGTCGCCCTCGTCGCCACCGGCGCCGACGGGACGATCGTGCGCTGGAACCAGGTCGCGCAGGAGCTGCTGGGCTACAGCCCGCCCCAGATGCTCGGACGCAACATCGCCGACCTGCTGCATCCGGGAGCCGACCGCAGCCTGGGCCGCTCCCTGTGGGAAGCGGCCGCCTCGGGGCGGGGGGTGATGGGCACCGTGACCGCCTGGCACCGCGACGGGCACCCCCTGGAGGTGGAGATCTGGGCCTCCCCGGTGTCCGGCCGGCAGCACGGACCCGCGACCGTCCTGGTCTTCGTGGCCGACGCCCACGCGGCACGGCGCATCCGGGGCTCCTCGGCCGTCTGGGACGGCCTGTTCGCCCGCTCGCCCGTCGGCATCGCCATCCTCGACACCCAGCTGCGGTTCCTCCAGGTCAACGCCGCGCTCGAAGCGATGAACGGGCTGCCCGAGTCGGCGCACGTGGGACGCCGCCTGGCCGAGATCCTCCCCGAGGTGAACGCCCGCGAGATGGAAGAGGCCATGCTGCACGTCCTGGAGACCGGGGACCCGGTCCTGGACCGCCGCCGGGTCGGACGTACGCCCGCCGAGCCCGACCACGACCGGGTGTGGTCCTGCTCCTACGTCCGGGTGGAGGACCCCGCCCACATGCCGATCGGCGTGATCGCGTCCCTCGTCGACATCACCGAACAGCAGCGCGACCACGTGGAAGCCGCGGCCGGGCGCCGCCGGCTCGCGCTGCTCAGCGAGGCCAGCATGCGCGTCGGCTCCAGCCTGGACCTGGAGCGCACCGCGCAGGAACTCGCCGACCTCGCCGTACCGCGCCTCGCCGACGCCGTCACCGTCGACGTCCTCGACGCGCTGGCCCGCGGGGACGAGCCCGGCATGGGCCTGACCGGAGGGGTGGCCCTGCGGCGGCTGGGCCGGGCGCCGCTGTCCGGATCCCGGGTGACCGACATCCTCGCCCCCCTCGGCAGGACGCTCACCTTCCCCGCGACCGCCCCCTACACCCAGGCCCTCGCCGCCCGCCAGCCCTTCCTGATCGCCCGCCTCGACGAACAGGCCGTCGCCCCCGCCGCCCGGCACTCGGCCAAACCCGCGCAACTGCTCACGGTGGGGGTGCACTCGTTCGTCATGGCCCCCCTGGTGGCCCGCGAGGCGGTGCTCGGCATCGCCACCTTCTACCGCACCCGCCCGCTGGGCCCCTTCACGGCCGAGGACGTCACCCTCGCCGGGGAACTCGCCGCCCGCGCCGCGCTCAGCATCGACAACGCCCGGCTGTACCACCGCGAGCACGAGACCGCCGTCATCCTCCAGCGCAGCATGCTCCCACAGCACATCACCCCGCCGGCCGGCATCGAGGTCAGCCACCGCTACCTCCCCGCGAGCGATGTCAACGAGGTCGGCGGCGACTGGTACGACGTCCTGGCCCTGTCCGGCGGCAAGGCGGCCCTGCTGATCGGCGACGTGATGGGGCACGGCATCGCCGCCGCGGCGGTCATGGGCCGGCTGTCCGCCTCCGTACGGTGCCTGTCGCGCCTGGACCTCTCGCCCGTCCAGCTGCTGCACCAGCTGGAAGCCGCGCTCGCCGACCTGGCCGAGCCGATGCTGGCCACCTTCCTGTACGTGGTCGTCGACCCGGCCACCGGACGCTGCACCGTCACCCGCGCCGGTCACCCGCCGCCCGCGCTCGCGCTCCCCGACGGCACGGTCCGCCTCCTGGACACCCCGCCCGGAGTCCCGCTGGGCGTCGGGGGCATCGCGTTCACGCCCACCGAGGTCGTCGTACCGCCGGGCAGCATCCTCGTGCTCTACACCGACGGCCTGATCGAGGCCCGGGGCAGCGACCTCGACGAGCGGCTGGCCGAGCTGACGCAGCTCCTCGCGGACCCCCAGCGCCAGCTGGACCACGTGTGCGACTCGCTGATCACCCACCTCGTCCCGGCGGCGGCCGACGACGACATCGCCCTCCTCGTCGCGCGGGTCGGCGAGTAGCGCCGGGGCCGCACGGCCGCACGGCCGCCGGGGACCGGGGACCCGCACGATGCCGTGGGGGTCCCCGCCCGCCGGGTCAGTTCTTGCCGAGGAGCCCGTTCATACGGGTGATCTCGGCGCTCTGGGAGCTGATGATGGCGGCGGCCATGTCCTTGGCGGGCTGGAACTTCCCGGTGGACTGCTCCGTCTTGGCCATGGCGACGGCGCCTTCGTGGTGCTTGACCATCAGCTGGAGGAAGGCGGTGTCGAAGGCCTTGCCGGAGGCCTTCGACAGCTGGTCCATCTCCTCGCCCGTCATCATTCCGGACATGGAGTGGCCGCTGTGCCCGCCCTGTGCGGAGTCCGCGGCGGGAACCTGCTCGCCCCAGGAGGTCAGCCAGCCGGACAGGGTCTTGATCTCCGGGTCCTGGGCCTTCTTGATCTCGTCGGCGAGCGCCTTGACCTCGGCCGATTCGGCGCGGGTCGCGGCGAGGCCGGCCATCTCCAGCGCCTGCCGGTGGTGGGGGATCATCCCCTTGGCGAAGGCGGTGTCGGCGGTGTTGTTCGCGCCCTGCGCGGTGGAGGGCTGGGCGGAGGCGGAAGCGGACGCGGAGGCCGTGCCCTCGTGGCTGTTGTGCGGGGTGGAGCCGCTGTCGGCCTTCCCGCCGCAGGCGGCGAGGACGAGGGCGGCGGTGGTTGCCGCGGCCAGCGCGGTGGTACGGCGGATCAGGGAACGCTTGGCGGTCATGGTGGTGCTTCTCCTGTGCTGAGGTGTACGGGGGGTGCTCACCGGCCGGAATGCCGGCAGGGGCGGCCCTATACGCGCAGGAGTTGCAGTTCGCTGAGTGAGGGAGGCGCGCGTCCGCACGCCGTCGCCCCGGGCGCGATGCCGTACGAGCCCTCGGCTGCGGCGGGAACGCCGCCGGGCGCGGCCGCCGGCGCGGGCAGCACCGGGGCGCCGCTGGTGCCGGACGCCGCGCAGGTGGGGTCGGCGTGCTGGGCGTGCCCGCCGCCGGAGCCCTCGTGCGCGGGGTCGCCCGCGTGGGTGCAGCCGCAGGCGTCGGCCGAGGCGTGCCCTGCGGCTTCGGCGTGGGCCGCCGCGTGCGCGGCGGGCGGCGGGGCCGCTCCCGGGCCGAGGCCGTGCATGGCCACGAGCCCGGTGAGCACGGCCAGGACGAGGAGCAGGCGGGCGGGCAGCCCGGAGGGCCTCCTCGCGCGTCCGGCCTGCGTACTCGTCCTCATGGCGGCATCGTAGACGACCTCCGGGGAAATACTCCAAAGGGGTAGGGGGTATCCCGGGCGGTTCCACCCGCACGGGTTCACGGCCCGCCCGGGGCGGCGTACCGGTAGCCCACCGCGTCGACCGCCGTGGTGTCGAGGCCATGGCGGGCTGCCCGCGTACGACGTCCCGCGCCGTCCGCGCGCGCGGGCCGCCCCGGCGATCCGGCGGCCTGCGAACGGGTCGGGGGCCCGTACGGATTCCCTCAGGCCGGGCCCACCGGGCGGCCCGAGTGGAGTTCCAGCGGGCCGGTGCCTTCGGCCAGGGCCGTCAGGCAGGCCTCGATCTGGCGGCGCAGCTGCGGTTTGACCAGGCCCCGCAGCTCCTCCCGGCGAGCCGTGCGCCACTCCAACAGCTCGGTCGCAGGCAGCCGGATCGCGGCGAGGTCGGCCGGGCCGAGGACTCCGCCGTCGTACAGGAACCGGATCCGCGCCGGATAGCCGGGCCGGTGGGTCCAGTTGACGGCGAGGAGGCGGCCGGGGGCCAGGTCCAGGCCGATCTCCTCGCGGACCTCGCGCGCGGCCGCCGCCCGCGGGGTCTCGCCGAGGTCGCTGTCCACGCCGCCGCCGGGGAGCAGCCAGCGGTCCGGCTCGCCGTAGCCGGGCCGGACGAGCAGGACCCCGCCGGCCCCGTCGGTGAACAGCACGTTCGCGGCGGTGAGCGCCTTGGGCCGGGCCGCGCGGTGGCCGGCCGAGTCGTAGCCGCCCGCGTGTTCCAGGGCCGCGCGGTCCGCCGGATCGAGGCCGGCGGGGGAGCCGGGCTGCGGTACGCCGTCGACCAGGTGCGCGACGGAGCCGGAGTACAGCGCGGCCAGGCCGGCGCGCAGCCGGGGCGCGAGCCGGGCGGGCAGCTGCTCGGCGGCCTCCTCCGGGCCGAGCCAGCGGGCGTCGGAGACCTCCCCGTCCGCGAAGGAGATCCCCTCGACCCCGGCGGTGCTCAGCGGCCCCACGAGGTGCACGTGCACCACGATCGAGCGGCCGAGCGCGCCGGGCGGGCAGCAGTCCACGGCCAGCAGCCGGCCGACGGGGACGGACAGGTCCAGCTCCTCCTTCAGCTCCCGGGCCAGCCCCTCCTCCGGGGTCTCGGTGTCCTCCACCGTGCCGCCGGGCAGTTCGAGGTCGTCCTTGTAGGAGGTGGTCAGGACGAGGACCCGTCCCTGCGGGTCCAGGACGATCCCGGTCGCGGCGACGAGCGGGGCCGGCTGGGCGGCGTAATAGGCGCGCACGGCCTCGGGCGACGGGCGGTCGGGCACGGCGGCGGCTCCGGGATCGGGGGAGGGGCGGGGTGGAACGTACCGGAATCAGTACCACGTCCGCGGACTTCAGGCCCGTACGAGGAGCAGCCCGCCCATCGTGACCATGGTCGTGGCGACCAGCCCGTCCAGCACCCGCCAGGAGGCCGGCCGGGCGAGCAGGCCGCTGAGCAGCCGGGCGCCGTAGCCGAGGGCGCCGAACCAGGTCAGGCTCGCCAGCCCGGCCCCGATCCCGAAGGCCCAGCGCAGATCGCCCCGGTCGGCGGCCAGCGAGCCCAGCAGCAGGACGGTGTCGAGGTAGACGTGCGGGTTGAGCCAGGTCATGGCCAGGCAGGTGAGCACCGCCGCGCGGGCGGAACCGGCGGCGGCGCCCCCGGTGTCGAGGGCCGCGCCCGGGGCGGGGCGCAGCACCCGCCGGGCCGCGAGGATCCCGTAGCAGATCAGGAAGGCGCCCCCGGCGATCCCGACAGCCGTCAGGGCGGCGGGCCAGGCGGTGACGAAGGCACCGACGCCGGCCACGCCGAGGCCGATGAGGAGCGCGTCGGACACGGCGCAGATGGCGACCACCGCCAGGACGGCGTGCCGGCGTGCGCCCTGGCGCAGCACGAAGGCGTTCTGCGCGCCGATGGCGACGATGAGGGAGAGGCCGGTGCCGAAACCCGCCAGGAGAGCTGTGGTGATGCCGTTCGTCATGGGTTCGACCGTAAGGAGCGCGCGTCGATGAGTACAGCTAAAGATTTTTACGTATCATTAGCGCTCGTGATGGACGAGCTTCCCCTGGACCAGGTGCGGACCCTGCTCGCGGTCGTGGACGAGGGCACCTTCGACGCGGCGGCCGCGGCCCTGCACGTGACGCCCTCCGCCGTCAGCCAGCGGGTCAAGGCGCTGGAACAGCGCACCGGGCGGGTGCTCCTGATGCGCACCAAACCGGTGCGGGCGACGGAGTCCGGCGAGGTGGTGATCCGCTTCGCCCGCCAGCTGGCCCGGCTGGAGCGGGACGCGCGCGCCGAGCTGGGGATGGGGATGGCTGACGGGCTGGGCCCGGTCCGGATGCCGATCGCGGTCAACGCGGACTCGCTGGCCACGTGGTTCCTGCCCGCGCTGACCCGGGTGCCGCAGCAGCCGCGGATCTGCTTCGAGCTGCACCGCGAGGACGAGTCCCACACGACGGCGCTGCTCCGGGAGGGCCAGGTCATGGCGGCCGTCACCTCCTCGCCGGACCCGGTGGCCGGGTGCACGGTGCGGGCGCTGGGGCTGGCGCGCTACCTGCCGGTGGCGAGCCCGGGCTTCGCCGCCCGGTACCTGACGGGGGAACCGGGGCGGGACCTGCGCGAGGCCCCGGTGATCGTCTTCGACCGGCGCGACGCCCTCCAGGACCGGTTCCTCCGCACCCTCACCGGGGGCGCCTCGGGAGCCTCGGCCGCGCGTCACCACGTACCGACCTCGGAGGGGTACCGGGACGCGGTGGCCGCCGGCCTGGGCTGGGGGCTGGTGCCGCAGCCGCAGGCGGAGCCCCTGCTGGACACCGGCACGCTGGTACCGCTGGCGCCCGGGCGCTCGCTGGACGTGCCGCTGTACTGGCAGCAGTGGAAGCTGGACTCGCCCGCGCTGGCGCTGGTCGCCCGGGTGGTCGCCGAAACGGCCATGGAGGCGCTCCTGCCGGTCTGAGCTGCGGCCGCCGCGGTCGCTGCGGTCCGGGGGCTCGCCCGGGGGCGTCCGTCCGCCCCGCGGCGTCTACTGGGAGGGGGAGCGCCCGCCGACCGACTTCTCTGGAGCGCCGGATGAGGAAGATCACCGCAGAGCTGTTCGTCTCGCTCGACGGCGTCGTGGAGGCGCCCCACGAGTGGCACTTCCCGTACTTCGACGACCGGATGGGCGCGGCCGTCGACGCCGTCGTCGGCGCCGCCGACACCCTGCTCCTCGGCCGCAGGACCTACGACAGCTTCGCCGGGGCGTGGCCCGGACGGGAAGCGGCCGGAGGGGAGGACGCCGCCTTCGCCAAGGGCCTCGGCGACGCCCGGAAGATCGTCGTGTCCCGGCAGCCGCTCGAGTTCACCTGGCGCAACTCCGAACTGCTCGGCGGGGAACTCGTCGAGGCGGTCAGGGCGTTGAAGAACGAGCCGGGCGACGGCCCGATCGCGATGAGCGGCTCGGTCTCCGTCGTCCGCCAGCTGCTCGCCGCCGGGGTGCTGGACCGGCTGCACCTGCTGGTCCACCCGATCGCGGTGCGCAAGGGCATGCGCCTCTTCGACGAGGGCGAGCCCGCGATCCCGCTCAGACTGGTCTCCTGCGAGGCCTTCGAGACCGGCGTGCTGAACCTCTTCTACGCCCCCGCCGAGCCGCCCGGCCAGGCGACTTACGAGGACGCCAAGTCCCACCTGCCGCAGTCCGGAGCCGACTGAGACCGCACCGGACGCCGCGCCGTCTTCATCTGCTGATCATGCGTCTACGCTAGGGCCCGGCAGGTCGCCGACGGGCGGCCCGTGAGGGAACGGAGCATGCGGTGCCGGTGCCATCGGGGCAGGCAAACGACGGAGACCTGGTCGGCAAGGCACTCGGGGGGCGCTACCGGGTGACCGAGATGATCGGCCGCGGCGGTATGGGAGTGGTCGCCCGGGCGGTCGACGAGGTGCTGGGCCGGGAGGTGGCCGTCAAGCTGCTGCGGGCCTACACCGACGCGAGCCCCGCCGAACTGGCCGACCTGCGGACCCGGATGCAGCGCGAGGCGCAGGCCGCCGCGCGCATCCGGCACGGCGGGGTGGTCACCGTGCACGACGTGACCGAGGAGCAGGGCCTGCCGGTCATCGTGATGGAGCTCGTCGACGGTCCCTCGCTCGACGACGTGGTGTCGCAGCGCGGCGCGCTGGACCCGTACGAGGCCGCCGCGATCGGCGCGAAGCTGATGGACGCGCTCGACGCCGCGCACCGGGCCGGTGTCCTGCACCGGGACGTGAAGCCGGGCAACGTGCTGCTGGAGCGGGGCGGCCGGGTCGTGCTCACCGACTTCGGCATCGCCACCATGGAGACCTCCGACGACGAGGCGATGGCCAAGCTGACCCGCAGCGGTGAGCTGGTCGGCTCGCTCGACTACCTTCCGCCGGAGCGCGCGCAGGGCAGGGAGCCCGGTCCGGCCTCGGACATCTGGTCGCTCGGGATGACCCTGTACGCGGCGGTGGAGGGCGTCTCGCCCTTCCGCCGGACCTCGGTGTGGTCCACGATGGCCGCGATCGTCGCCGAACCGCTGCCCGAGCCCCGGCGGGCGGGGGCGCTCGCGCCCGTGCTGCTGGCGCTGATGGCGAAGGAGCCGGAGCACCGCCCCACCGCCGACCAGGCCCGCGCGATGCTGGAGCAGGTGGCGGCCGGCGGCGCCGGGGCGGCTCCCGCGCCGGTCCCCGCCCCGGTGGCTCCCGCCCCGGTCCCGCCGACCCCCACCGCGCCGTCCGTCCTCGCGGCCGCCCCCGGCTTCGGGCCCCCGCCCGCGGCCGTCGACGTATCGTTTCCGCAGCCCTACGCCCCGGCTCCCCAACCCGGCTTCCCCCCGCAGGCGCCGCCACAGGGTCCGCCCCTGGGGCCGGCCCAAGGCCCGCCCCAAGGCCCGCCCCAGGGCCAGCCGTCCGGGGAGCCGCTCACGGTCCGCGGGCAGGGCATGGCGGGCGCGGACCGGGCGCGGCGCCGCGGCCGTGCCGCGATAGCCGTGGCGGTCGTCGCCGTACTCGCCGCCGGCGGTGTCACCTACGCCGTGACCAAGGGCAGCGGCGGCGACCGGGTGCGGGCGGGGAAGCCGACACCGGCGCCCGGCAACGGCTCCCCGGCGGCAGGCGGCCTGCCGGGGACGGACCCCTCGGGCCCCTCGCCCTCGGGCTCCGGGCCCCAGGCCAAGCCGTCCGCCTCCGCCTCCGCCTCGAAGAAGCCGGGCACGCCCTCGCCCTCCACGACGGGGTCCTCGCCCGCCTCCGCCAAGCCGAGCCCCGTACCGACGGGCTGCAGCGGCTGGACCCACAAGGACCCGAAGCCGGGCACCTACGGCTACATCTCCGGCGACCACCACCTGCTGGCCGCGCCGTACCAGCAGTGCTCCCCGGGCGCCCTGGTCAAGGACGGTACGAAGCTCTGGTACCACTGCTACATCGTCAACTCGTTCGGCAACCAGTGGACGTTCGTGCGCGTGGACGGCACGAACGCCACCGGGTGGCTGTACAACCGCGATCTGACCCGCCAGAAGGGCTCGTCGCCCCCGTGTTAGCCTCCCGCCCTTACCCGCCCTACGCTGCGGGTATGGAGTCCTACACCATCGGTCAGGCGGCCCGGCTGCTCGGCGTCAGCGTGGACACGGCGCGGCGCTGGGCCGACGCCGACCGCTTCCCCACCCGCCGGGAGGGCGCGCGGCGCATGGTCGACGGGCCGGACCTGGCGGCGTTCTGCGTCGAGGCGGCGCAGGAGGGCGGCGAGGGGGAGGAGGCCCCGTACACCTCGGCGCGCAACGCCTTCCCCGGCATCGTCACCGGTGTGAAGCTCGGCACCGTCGACGCCCAGGTCGAGATCCAGGCCGGCCCGCACCGCATCGTCTCCCTGCTCACCCGGGAGGCGGTCGAGGAGCTGGGCCTGGAGGTGGGCGCGCGGGCCACCGCACGGGTGAAGTCGACCAGCGTCTTCGTCGACCGGGGCTGACTCCGGCCCCTCCCCCCGGGCGCCCGTGGCGGAGCTCCGGCGCGGCGGTGGCAGACTGGCCGCTGATCCGCCGAAGGGGAGTACGTCCGTGTCCATGTTCAGCAACCTGCGCCGGGCCGTGCGCCGCGGCTACCGACGTGCGGTCGACCTCAGCCACCCCGCCCGCTCCCCGCTCGGCAGCGCCGTCGTCAACTGCGTGGTCTACCAGGACGGCGTCCGCCAGGACGGCTGCGCCGAGGCGGAGGAGGCCGTGCGCCGGGTCCGCAAGAGCGGCGAGGGCTTCGTCTGGATCGGCCTGCACGAGCCCTCGCAGCAGGAGCTCGCCGGGCTCGCCGCCCTCTTCGGCCTGCACCCCCTCGCCGTCGAGGACGCCGTCAACGCCCATCAGCGCCCCAAGGTGGAGCGCTACGACGAGACCCTCTTCGCCGTCTTCAAGACCGTCCGCTACGTGGAGCACGAGGAGCTGACCGCGACCAGCGAGGTGGTGGAGACCGGCGAGCTGATGGCCTTCATCGGCGCGGACTTCGTCATCACCATCCGGCACGGCGGCCGCGGCACCCTCGGCCCCGTCCGGGAGGCCCTGGAAGCCGAGCCGGAACAGCTGGCCAAGGGGCCGGCGGCCGTGCTGCACGCGATGGCGGACCACGTGGTCGACGACTACGTGGCCGTCACGGACGCCGTGCAGAGCGACATGGACGCCGTGGAGACGGCCGTCTTCAGCGAGCACGGCGGCCGCGGCGACGCGGGCCGCATCTACCAGCTCAAGCGCGAACTCCTCGAACTGCGGCGGGCGGTGGCGCCGCTGAGCCGGCCGCTCCAGCACCTGGCCACGCAGCCGATACCGGTCATCCCGCCGGAGATCCGCGCCTACTTCCGAGACGTCGCCGACCACCTGTCGCGGGCCACCGAGCAGATCGGCGCCTACGACGGCCTCCTCGACTCCATCCTCCAGGCCCACCTCGCGCAGGTGACGGTCGCCCAGAACGAGGACATGCGCAAGATCACGGCCTGGGCGGCGATCGTGGCCGTCCCGACCATGGTCTGCGGGGTCTACGGCATGAACTTCGACCACATGCCCGAACTGCGCTGGACCTACGGGTACCCGCTGGTCCTCTCCGTGATGGCGGTCGCCTGCTTCCTCATCCACCGGGGCTTCCGGCGCAACGGCTGGCTCTGACCGGCGGCCCGTCGAGGGTCCCGTGGCGCGAAACCCGGGTGAAGTCCGCCGGGGTGGCCGCATAGGGTCCGCCTGACAGTAGTGGATCACTGAGAACGGGCAGGTCGGACATGGTGGAACAGACGAGGGCGGCACAGGCCGGACTGACCGGCGAGCGGGTACGGCTGGAGCCCCTGGACCACCGGCACCACGACGGGCTGTGCGAGGCGGTCCGCGACGGGAAGCTGTGGGAACTCGCGGTGACCCATGTGCCGCACCCGGACGACGTGCGCGGCTTCATAGCCGACGCGATCGAGGGACGCGAGGCCGGCCGGGAGAGCGCGTACGCGACGGTCGACCTGGCCACGGGCCGGGTCGCCGGCTCGACCCGGCTGATGATGATCAACACGGAGCACCGGCGGCTGGAGATCGGCTGGACCTTCCTCGGCCGGACCTGGCAGCGGACGGCCGTGAACACCGAGGCCAAGCTGCTGATGCTCACGCATGCCTTCGAGGACCTCGGGATGAACCGGGTCGAGCTGCTCACCGACGTGCGCAACGCCGCCTCGCGCGCCGCGATCGGCCGCCTCGGCGCGACCGAGGAGGGGATCATGCGCGGGCACATGGTGATGCGCGACGGCCACGTCCGGGACACGGTGATCTACGCGCTCACCCGCCCCGAGTGGCCGGACGCGAAGCAGGCCCTGCGCGCCCGCCTGACGGCCCGTCCCGGGGCCTGAACCCGTCCCGGGAGCCGCCCGCCGCCCGCGTTCCGTACGGACTGGCGGCTTCCGGACGTGTTTCCGCGAGGGGTGTTCTCTGTCTCCGATGTCTGGTAGGAAAGTTTCCTAACGGACCAGGGAAGACTCAACCACCTTATGGAGGCACTGTGTTCACCCCCCACCGAAAGACGATGACGGTCGCCGCCCTGCTCGGCGCCGCACTCCTCGCGGCCCCCGTCACGGCGCACGCCACCGCCGAGCCGGCCGCCGCCCCCGCGGCCGGACCCGCCCTACCGGTCACGTCCGCCGCCGCGACCGGACTCGACGACCCGGCGAAGAAGGACATCGCCATGCGGATCGTCTCCAGCGCCGAGAACTCCTCGCTCGACTGGAAGGCGCAGTACAAGTACATCGAGGACATAGGCGACGGCCGCGGCTACACCGCCGGCATCATCGGCTTCTGTTCCGGCACCGGCGACATGCTCGACCTCGTCGAGTACTACACCCAGGTCAAGCCGGGCAACGTACTCGCCAAGTACCTCCCCGCCCTGCGCAAGGTCGACGGCACCGACTCGCACGCCGGCCTCGACCCGAACTTCACCAGGGACTGGGCGAAGGCCGCCCAGGACACCGAGTTCAAGAAGGCCCAGGACCACGAACGCGACCGGGTCTACTTCAACCCGGCCGTCAAGCAGGGCAAGTCCGACGGCGTCGGCACCCTCGGCCAGTTCATCTACTACGACGCCATCGTCATGCACGGCGACGGCGGCGACCCCACCAGCTTCCGCAACATCCGGGGGCGCGCCCTCACCAAGGCCAAGCCCCCGGCCCAGGGCGGCAACGAGACCGCCTGGCTGAACGCCTTCCTCGACGCCCGCGTCCGGGCGATGAAGCAGGAGGAGGCGCACAGCGACACCAGCCGCGTCGACACCGCCCAGCGGGTCTTCCTGAAGAAGGGCAACCTGCGCCTCGACACCCCCCTCGACTGGAAGGTCTACGGGGACCCCTACCACATCGGCTGAGACACCCCCCGGGCGCGGCGGCGCACCGCCCACCCGGCGAGCACCGCCGCGCCCGCCAGCCCGTACGCCACCTCCACCGCCGCCCCGCCCGCGAGCCGCCCGCCGACGTACACCGCCGCCCCCGCCGCCGCGACCCCCAGCCACTCGGCGCGGCCGTCCAGCGCCACCAGCGCCACCAGCAGCAGCGCGTACCAGGAGTACCCCGGGGTCATCAGCAGGAAGGCCGCCCCCGTCACCAGCAGGGCCCCGCTCCACGGCCGTTCGGGATCACCGCGCCGCCACACGTACACCACCACCGCGAGCATCCCGAGCGCCACCGCGGGCACCGCCCAGGAGTCCGGCAGCACCAGCCGCAGCAGCGCGTAGCGGCCGCCCGCGCCCGGATCCTCGTACCCCTCCTCCTCGGCGTAGCCGCCCAGGTAGCCGAAGACCGAGGAACGGGAGGCCAGGACGTACGGCAGGTACGTCAGCGCCACCACCGCCGCCACCGGCACCAGCAGCGCCGCCGCGTCCCGCCACCGCCGTACGCCGGCCAGCGCGCCCGGCAGCAGGACGGCGGGCAGCAGCTTCGCCGCGACGGCCAGCCCGAACAGCGCGCCGCCCAGGGCCCGTCGGCGCACCACCACACCCAGAGCGGCCACCGACAGCAGCACGGCCAGCACGTCCACGTGCGCGTTGTTCACCGCCTCCACCGCCACGGCCGGGCACCACGCCCAGTACGCGGCCGTACGCGGATCCGCGCGCCGACGCCGCAGCACCAGCAGCAGCGTCCCGGTGACCCCCAGCGCCAGCAGGGCCCCGCCGGCCTGCAGGGCCTTGTGGCGCACGCCCGGCGGCGAGAGGGCGTGCACCAGGGCGAAGTACCCCTCCGCGACGGGCGGGTAGACGGTGTGCACCGCCGGCCGGTTGATCCGCGTGCACACCCCCGGCTCCACCGCGACGCGGTCCGGGCCGGCGCAGGCCGCCGCACCGCGCGGGAACAGCCAGTCGTCGCGCAGGGCCCGCAGCGCGGGATCCGCCGGGGCGTGGTCGTACGGGGAGAACCCGGCGGCCTGCACCCGGCCGTCCCAGGCGTAGCGGAAGGAGTCGGTACTGGTCAGCGGCGGCCCGGTCAGCCCGGCGGCCGCCACCATCAGCGCCCCGGCCGCCACCAGCGGGGCCACGCGCCGGGCCGGAACCCGGCGCAGCGACCAGGCGGCCGCGCCGAAGAGGGCCCAGGCGGCGGCGTACCGCAGCAACAGCCCGGCCGGGTCGGCGGCGTAGCCGTCGTACCGGACGGCCGTGACGAGCACGGCCGCCAGGGCGGCGAGCAGCAGGAGGGTCACGGTGACCGGGATCCGGGCGCGGGCGGGGGCGTCGTCCATGCCGGCAGCCTGGCAGCGCGAGGCGGCCTCCGGCGGCCGACCGGGCCCGGCGTCCGCGTTTCGTAAGGTGTCGGACGGCCCGCGCGGCCCCCCGCGGCGGTGTGATGGAGGGCATGACTTCCGACCCACCGCCCTCGCCGTCGCCGTCCCGTCGCCCGCTCCGGTCCAGGCTCCCGCGCCCGTCGCTGCCCGCGCTGCCGTCGCTGCCTTCCGTCCGGCCGCCCGCCTTCTCCGGGCGGCTGCACGACGCGCGCACCGCCACCGCCGTCGGACGCTGGCTGGGCGCGGCCTTCGCCGTCTGCTTCCTGACCGGACTGATCAGCCACTACCTCCAGCACCCGCCCCCCTGGGCCGCCGGCGCACTGCCCAGCCGGCCCGTATGGGGCTACCGCCTCACCCAGGGCCTGCACATCGCGACCGGGCTCGCCGCGATCGTGCTGCTGCTGGTCAAGCTGTGGACGGTGTACCCGAGGCTCTTCGTCTGGCCGGCGCTGCGCGGCGTACGCCACGCCCTGGAGCGGCTCTCGGTGGCCGTACTGGTGGCCGCAGCCGTCATGCAGGTCTTCACCGGACTCCTCAACATCGTCCAGTGGTACCCGTGGCCCTTCGGCTTCATCCAGACCCACTTCGCCCTCGCGTGGGTGGTGGCCGGTTCGATCCTGCTGCACATCGCCGTCAAGGCCCCCGAGATCAGGGCGCACTGGAGCCGCCGCTCACCCGGAACCCTGCAACTCGCCCCCGAGGGCGGCCCGGACCGGCGCTCGCTGCTCCTCGGCGCCGGCGCGGCCGTCGGAGCGGTCACCCTGACCACCGTCGGGCAGACCCTCACCCCGCTGGCGGCCCTGGACCTGCTCGGCCCGCGCCACCCCGGGCACGGGCCGCAGGGCCTGCCCGTCAACCGCACGGCCGCAGCGGCCGGGGTCGGGCCCGAGCGGCTGCGGGACTGGCGCCTCGAGGTGCGCGGCCCGGTCCCGTACAGCCTCACGCTCCCTCAGCTGCGCGCCCTGCCGCAGACCCGGGCACGGCTGCCGATCGCCTGCGTGGAGGGCTGGAGCAAGGAGGCCCGCTGGAGCGGGGTCCGGATCCGGGACCTCCTCGCGCGGGCCGGGGCCCCGCCGGGCGCGGGCCTGCGCGTCACCTCGCTGGAGACCGGCGGCGCGTACCGGGTGATGGAGATGGGCCGCGACTACGCCGAGGACCCGCTCACCCTGCTCGCGCTGGAACTGGGCGGGCAGGTGCTGTCCCTGGACCACGGCTACCCGGCGCGGATCATCGCCCCGAACCGGCCCGGGGTGCTCCAGACCAAGTGGGTCACGCTGCTGGAGGTGCTGTGAAGACCTTCCGGTACGCGCTGGGCGCGCTCGGCCTGCTGCTGGTCGCGATCGGGGGCCGGCTGGTGGCGGGCCTGCCCGACCCCCTCGGCGTGCTCGTCTGGCTCGGCGGCGCGCTCGTCCTGCACGACGGGGTGATCGCCCCGCTCGTGCTGGCCACCGGGCTGCTCGTCGCGGGGGTGCCCGCGCGGGGCCTCGTACGCGGGGCGCTGATCACCGCGGGCGCGCTGGTGCTGGTCACCCTGCCGGCGCTGCTGCGGCCGGGGGCCCCGGTCAACCCGTCGGCGCTGCCGCTGCCGTACGGGCGCAACCTGGCGGTGGTCCTCGCGGTGGTGGGAGCCGTCGCCGCCGCGACCTGGCTCCTCCGCCGTCTGCTGCGCCGGCCGGGGTAGCGCCGCTGCGCGGGGCCGTCCCCTACCCACCCTTCGCCCGTTCCCCGGAGCTGCGCCCCGGACCCCCTGGGGGCTCCGCCCCCAGACCCTCCCCCAGACTCCGTCCGGGGGGACCCCCAGCGCCTCAAACGCCGGCGGGGCTGGATTTTCCAGCCCCGCCGGCGTTTGAGGCGCGGGCGCGGAGCGCCGTGTAGTGAGCCGCGCCGGCGATTGAGGCGGGAACGGTGGAAGGGCGGGTAGGGGACACAGCCCCGCGCAGCGGCACGCCTACCGGCGGCGGAGTTCCGCGAAGACCCGCCCGGCGGCCGTCCAGTGCCCGGTCCGGGCCCAGCCCGCCGCCTCCGCGTGCACGGCCAGCGCGACGACGCCGACCCGGGCCCACGGGAACGCGGCCCCCTGGGCACCCCGCCCGTCGGACACGCGGACCTCGCACCGCTCGTCCAGCTCCGCGTCCACCCCGGCGCACTCGACGATCAGCCGGCCGCAGGCACCCAGCACCTGGCCCATCCGCCCCAGCAGCGCCGCCGGATCCCCACCGATGCCGATGTTCCCGTCGATCAGCAGCGCCGTGTCCCAACGCCCCTCACCCGGCAGGGGGTCGAAGACCGAGCGGCGCAGCGCGGTGCCGCCCGCGCGGGCCGTCCGGGCCACCGCCTCCGGGCTGACGTCGATGCCGAGCGCCCGATGCCCCCGGGCGGCCAGCGCCGACACCAGCCGGCCCGGGCCGCAGCCGATGTCGAGGACCGTGCCCCGGCAGCGGCGCAGCACCGTCCGGTCCGCGCCGTCGGGCGCCTCGCACCAGCGCTCCACGTCCAGCGGCAGCAGCCAGCCGTCCCCGCGCCGCAGGAACAGCGGGCCCCGGCCGCTGCGCAGGGCCAGGGTGTACGGGTCGGCGGTCCAGGCCGCCACGGTGGTCATCCGCGCACCGCCGGAGCCAGCTCCGCCAGCCGCGCCGCGAAGGCGCCCGCGGGAGCCGAGGCCGCCACCAGGCGGGCGTCCTCGGCGGTGTCCACGTCCCGCAGCCGGGGCAGCCGCCCGATCCGCAGCCCGGCCGCGCGCAGCCGCTCGTACTGCACGGCCCCCGTCTCGGGCACCGACATCGGGACCCCGCGCAGCAGGGCCGGGTCCGGCTCCGCCAGGCCCAGCGCCCAGAAGCCCCCGTCCACCGCGGGCCCGAACCAGGCGTCGTACGCCGTCCAGTCGACGGTCAGCAGCCGCGGCGTCAGCTGCGGGGTGTCCATCCCGACCAGCAGCGCCGGCCCGGTGCACGCCCCGAAGGCCGCCGCGATCCGCTCGTCCAGCGTCCCGGCCACCTGCGGGAGCACCTCGAAGCCGGGCGGCAGCCAGGGGCCGGGCCGCCCGTCGAGTACGAGGACCCGCCGCTCGGCGGGGGCCCCGGCGACCGCGGCCAGGGTGTCGGTGAGCGCGGCCTCGGCCAGCGCGGCCGCCGCGGCGGGGCTGAACGGCGGGGTGAGGCGGGTCTTGACCCGGCCCGGCACGGGTTCCTTGGCGATCACGAGCAGGGTGGTCACCGGGCACCCCCGGCGGCCGGCTCCGCGAGGACCCGGCTCATGTCGCGCACGGCCTGCCAGGTGCCCCGCCAGGTGCCGGTCACCTTGGACTTCCCGGCCCGGGGCAGGTACGGCACGTCCACCTCCCGGACCCGCCAGCCCGCGTCGGCGGCCCGTACGACCATCTCCAACGGGTATCCGGACCGGCGGTCGGTCAGGCCGAGGCCCAGCAGCGCCTCGCGCCGGGCCGCCCGCAGCGGGCCCAGGTCGCGCAGTTCCAGTCCGGTGCGGCGGCGCAGCATCCGGGCCAGCACCAGGTTCCCGGCCCGGGCGTGCGCGGGCCAGCTGCCCCGGGCCTGCGGGCGGCGCCGGCCCAGGACGAGATCGGCCCCACCGGCGGCCACGGCGGCCGCGAAGCCGGTCAGCAGCCCCGGGTCCAGCGAGGCGTCGCAGTCGCAGAAGCAGACGATCTCCGCCTCGGCGGCGAGCAGCCCGGCGTGGCAGGCGGCGCCGAACCCGCGCCGGGACTCCGTCACCACCGTGGCGCCCAGCGCGCGGGCGATCCCGGCGGACCCGTCGGTGGACCCGTTGTCCACGACCAGGGCCCGCCAGCCGTTCGGGATGCGGGCGAGCACCCAGGGCAGGGCCTCGGCCTCGTTCAGACAGGGCAGGACGACATCAACGCTCACGGTCACGGTCACGTGGTTCACCGTAGGAATTCCGGGCCCCGAAGAGGGGCCCGCACTCCTTACGAAACGCGGACGTCGACCCCTGCGGCCCTGGGGCGGGGCTCCCGCGTCGGCGGGCGGATGGGAGGCTGGGCGGCATGAGCAGCAGCATGGACACACCGCCCGCGCGGATCCTCGTCGTCGACGACGACCCGACCGTCTCCGAGGTCGTCGCCGGATACCTGCGGCGCGCCGGGTTCGCCGTGGAGGAGGCGGGCGACGGCCCGGCCGCCCTCGCCGCCGCCGGCCGGGCCCGGCCGGACCTGGTGGTGCTCGACCTGATGCTGCCCGGACTGGACGGGCTGGAGGTGTGCCGGCGGCTGCGCGCGGACGGACCCGTGCCGGTGATCATGCTGACGGCGCGGGGCGACGAGGACGACCGGATCACGGGCCTGGAGGTGGGCGCGGACGACTACGTCACCAAGCCGTTCAGCCCGCGCGAGCTGGTCCTGCGGGTCACGTCCGTGCTGCGGCGCAGCCGGGCCGCGGGCCGGGTCCCCGCACCGGAGCGGCTCACCGGCGCCGGGCTGTCGCTCGACCCCGCCACGCACCGGGCCACCCGGGACGGCCGGGAACTGGCCCTCACCCTGCGGGAGTTCGACCTCCTCGCGCACTTCCTGCGGCATCCGGGGCGGGCCCACGGGCGGGAGGAGCTGATGCGGGAGGTGTGGGGCTGGGACTTCGGGGACCTGTCGACGGTGACGGTGCACGTACGAAGGCTGCGCGCCAAGGTCGAGGAGGACCCCGGCCGGCCGCGGCTGATCCAGACGGTGTGGGGCGTGGGCTACCGCTTCGACGCGGCGGGGGAGGTGTCGGCGTGAAGGACATCGCCCTCATCGCCCTGTTCGCCCTCGGTGGCGCCGCGTGCGCCGGGCTGCTGGGGGCCGTCGTGCTGCGGCTGGTGCGGCACCGCTCGGTGGCGCTCTCCCTCACGGTGATCGCCGCCGTCACCGTCACGGCCATGCTGGCCGGGACGCTCGCCGTCGCCCAGGCCATGTTCCTGTCCCCGCACGACCTCGGTGTGGTCACCCTGGTGGTGGCGATGGCGGCGGTGGTCTCGCTGGCCACCGCACTGCTGCTGGGCCGGTGGGTGGTGGCCCGGAGCCGTGAACTCTCCCTGGCCGCACGGGACTTCGGCGACGGTGGCAACTTCGCGGCGCCGCCCGGGCAGACCACCGCCGAACTGGACGGGCTGTCCAGGGAGCTGGCGGCCACCAGCGCCAAGCTGGCCGCCTCGCGGGAGCGGGAGCGCGCGCTGGAGTCCTCGCGGCGGGAGCTGGTCGCCTGGATCTCCCACGACCTGCGCACGCCCCTCGCCGGGCTGCGGGCGATGTCGGAGGCCCTGGAGGACGGGGTCGCGGCGGACCCCACCCGCTACCACCGGCAGATCCGGACCGAGGTGGAACGGCTCGACGCGATGGTCGGGGACCTGTTCGAGCTGTCCCGCATCCACGCCGGGGCGCTGGCGCTCAGCCCGAGCCGGATGTCGCTGTACGACCTGGTCGGGGACGCGCTGTCCGGGGTCGACCCGCTGGCCCGCGAGCACGGGGTCCGGCTGGTGGGCGACGGGGTGGAACGGGTCCCGGTGGAGGTCGACGGCAAGGAGATGACCCGGGTCCTGGCGAACCTGCTGGTCAACGCGATCCGGCACACCCCGGCCGACGGGACCGTCGCCATCGCCGCCGCCGCGGAGCAGCGGGCCGGGGTGGTGGTGCTGTCCGTGACGGACGGCTGCGGGGGCATTCCGGCGGAGGACCTGCCGAGGGTGTTCGACACGGGGTGGCGGGGCGCGGCCGCGCGGACGCCTCCGGCGGGGGCGGGGCTGGGGCTGGCCATCGTGCGGGGCATCGTGGAAGCGCACGCGGGGCGTACCGCCGTACACAACGTCCCGGGCGGATGCCGCTTCGAGGTAACCCTCCCCCTCCTCCCGTCCCCGAGCTGACCCGCCGCCGTGCGGCTCCGCCCGGGCCGGGGTCGCCGCTGCGCGGAGCTGCTCCCCGCCCCGCCCTTCGCCCGTTCCCCGGGGCTGCGCCCCGGACCCCCTGGGGGCTCCGCCCCCAGACCCCCGCGCCTCAAACGCCGGCGAGGCTGGAAGATCCAGCCCCGCCGGCGTTTGAGGCGCGGGCGCGGAGCGCCGTGTAGTGAGCCGCGCCGGCGTTTGAGGCGTGGGGGTCCCCCCGGACGGAGTCTGGGGGAGGTGGAAGGGCGGGTAGGGGACCGCCCCGCGCAGCGGCCACCACCGGCAGATGACCGCCGGACCCCAGCCGGGCCCGTGGCCCCGCCCCAGGTCCGACGGACGGAGTCCGGCGCAGCGCCGCGAAGCCGGGGAGGCCGCCCGCGGCCGAGCCGCGCGAGTGGCGCGTCAAGAAGGCTGCCGCAGCGGGGCGTGGGCGAACTCCGTCATCCCCGCCGCGAAGTCGACGCCCGGCCGCCAGCCGAGATCCTCCCGCAGGCGCCGCGAGTCGGCCGTGATGTGGCGGACGTCGCCCAGCCGGAACTCCCCGGTGACGACAGGCGCGGGGCCGCCGTGCGCGGCGGCGAGGGCCGCGGCCATCTCGCCGATCGTGCGGGGGTCGCCGCTGCCCGTGTTGTACGGGGTGCAGACGCCGCGCGGGAGCGCGCCCAAGGCCTCCAGGGCGACCACATTGGCCTCCGCCACGTCCCGGACGTGGACGAAGTCCCGCCGCTGCCGCCCGTCCTCGAAGACCCGGGGGGCCTCGCCCCGGGCCAGCGCGGAGCGGAAGAAGGAGGCCACCCCCGCGTACGGGGTGTCGCGCGGCATTCCGGGCCCGTACACGTTGTGGTAGCGCAGCGACACCGCCCGGCCCGCCACCGCCCGGGCCCACGCGGCGGCCAGGTGCTCCTGGGCCAGCTTCGTCGTCGCGTAGACGTTCCGCGGGTCGGCCGGGGCGTCCTCGGCCACCAGCCCGGGGGTGAGCTCCGCCCCGCAGGAGGGGCAGTGCGGTTCGAAGCGCCCCGCCGCCAGGTCGGCCTCGGGGCGCGGCCCGGGGCGGACCACCCCGTGGCGCGGGCACTCGTACCGGCCCTCCCCGTAGACCACCATCGACCCGGCCAGGACCAGCCCCCGCACCCCCGCCGCGGCCATCTCCGCGAGCAGCACCGCCGTCCCCAGGTCATTGGCGGCGACGTACCGCGGCGCGTCGGCGAAGTCCTTGCCGAGCCCGACCATCGCGGCCTGGTGGCAGACGGCGTCCACCCCGCGCAGGGCCGCCCGCACGGTGTCGGGGTCCCGTACGTCCCCGTGCAGGAAGCCGGTCTCCGGCAACGGCGGCGGGGTCGCGTGGGCGGCGGGGAGCAGGGCGTCGAGGACGACCGGGTCGTGGCCGTGCCGGCGCAGTGCGGTGACGATGTGGGAGCCGATGAAACCGGCCCCTCCGGTGACGAGTACGCGCATGCACCGGACGCTACGGAGCCGCGCCCCCGGCCGGGGGCAGCCACGCCCTCCCGTAAGACTTCCGTCATCTCCCGCCCCCGCTTGCGCATCCGCCCCGGGAGTTCTCAACTCCCCTTGAAACCAAGGGTGATGGCCTAATTCAACTGCCCGGCAGTGGCTTGAGCCCGACGTGGCGAGGGCATAAGTCGGGCCCGGCCCCCTATCAGGCCGAGGGGCCGTCGATGCCGTCCTTAGGGGGGACTCGTGCACTACTACGTCGACGTCATCAAGCGCTACGCGGACTTCTCCGGCCGTGCGCGCCGCCAGGAGTACTGGATGTTCGTCCTGTGCAGCATCCCGATCATGGCCGTGCTGATCGCGGTCGACTTCGGGCTCGGGAGCTACCCGGTCGTCTTCTACATCTACAACCTCGCCGTCTTCCTCCCCACCCTGGGCCTCAGCGTCCGGCGCCTGCACGACACGGGCAGGTCCGGCTGGTGGTACCTGGTCAGCCTCATCCCCTTCGTCGGCTGGATCGCGATCATCGTGCTGATGGCCATCGAGGGCGACGCCGGACCGAACGCGTACGGGGCGAGCCCCAAGCAGCTCACCGCCTGAACGCCTGGCACAGCGGCGCCGCCGCCGACCCCCCCACGGTCGGCGGCGGCGCCTTTCGCGTTCCCCGGAGAACACGGGCGCACTCGTGGGTGACACGCGTCTCGCCGGTCTTCGGGCAGGGGGCTGTCCAGACCGGCCCGATCACGAGATATCTTGATGTCGAGCAATGTTGCAGACGAGAGACGCAGACTGTGGAGCGGAGCATCCGGTGACTGACTCGACCATCATCTACACGCACACTGACGAGGCCCCGGCCCTCGCGACGTATTCCTTCCTGCCTGTGATCCAGGCCTACGCGTCGACGGCCGGTGTGAATGTCGAGACCCGTGACATCTCCCTGGCCGGTCGGATCATCGCCGTCTTCCCCGAGTACCTCGAGGAGAGCCAGCGGATCGCCGACGCCCTCGCGGAGCTCGGCGAGCTGGCGAAGACCCCCGAAGCCAACATCATCAAGCTGCCCAACGTCTCGGCTTCGATCCCGCAGCTGAAGGCCGCGGTCGCCGAGCTCCAGGGCCAGGGCTACGCCCTCCCGGACTACCCGGACGACCCGAAGTCCGACGAGGAGCGCGAGATCCGCGCCCGCTACGACAAGATCAAGGGCAGCGCCGTCAACCCGGTCCTGCGCGAGGGCAACTCGGACCGCCGTGCCCCCGCCTCGGTGAAGAACTACGCCAAGGCCCACCCGCACCGCATGGGCGCCTGGACCCCCGAGTCGAAGACGAACGTCGCCACCATGGGCGAGAACGACTTCCGCTCCACCGAGAAGTCCGCCGTGATCGCCGAGGCCGGCACGCTCCGCATCGAGCACGTCGCCGCCGACGGCGCCACCACCGTCCTGCACGAGTCCGTACCGGTCCTCGCCGGTGAGGTCGTGGACGCGTCCGTACTGCACGTCGACGCCCTGCGCACCTTCCTGAACGACCAGATCGAGCGGGCCAAGGCCGAGGGCGTGCTGTTCTCGGTGCACCTCAAGGCCACCATGATGAAGGTCTCCGACCCGATCATCTTCGGCCACGTGGTCCGCGCCTTCTTCCCGAAGACCTTCGCGCGCTACGGCGAGACCCTCGCCGCCGCCGGCCTGTCCCCCAACGACGGCCTCGGCACCATCCTGAACGGCCTGGGCGCCCTCGCCGAGGGTGACGCGATCAAGGCCTCCTTCGACGCCGAGATCGCCGAGGGCCCGGCCCTCGCGATGGTCGACTCCGACAAGGGCATCACCAACCTGCACGTGCCGTCCGACGTCATCGTCGACGCCTCGATGCCGGCCATGATCCGCACCTCCGGCCACATGTGGGGCCCGGACGGCGCCGAGGCCGACACCCTCGCCGTCCTCCCGGACAGCAGCTACGCCGGCGTGTACCAGGTCGTCATCGACGACTGCCGCGCGCACGGCGCGTTCGACCCGTCCACCATGGGCTCGGTGCCGAACGTCGGCCTGATGGCCCAGAAGGCCGAGGAGTACGGCAGCCACGACAAGACCTTCGAGATCGCCGCCGCGGGCACCGTCCGCGTCGTCGACGCCGCGGGCAACGTGGTCCTGGAGCAGGAGGTCGCCGCCGGCGACATCTTCCGCGCCTGCCAGGCCAAGGACCTGCCGATCCAGGACTGGGTCAAGCTCGCCGTCACCCGCGCCCGCGCCACCGGCGTCCCGGCCGTCTTCTGGCTCGACGAGGACCGGGCGCACGACGCGCAGCTGATCGCCAAGGTCAAGACGTACCTCGCCGAGCACGACACCGAGGGTCTGACCATCGAGATCCTCTCCCCGGTCGAGGCCACCAAGTACTCCCTGGAGCGCATCCGCCGCGGCGAGGACACCATCTCGGTGACCGGCAACGTGCTGCGCGACTACCTGACCGACCTCTTCCCGATCCTGGAGCTGGGCACCAGCGCCAAGATGCTGTCGGTCGTCCCGCTGATGGCGGGCGGCGGCCTCTTCGAGACGGGCGCCGGCGGCTCCGCGCCGAAGCACGTGCAGCAGCTCGTCAAGGAGAACTACCTCCGCTGGGACAGCCTCGGCGAGTT